>NZ_JBQEPU010000001.1:0-487865 GCF_052045835.1 Paraburkholderia sp. 22099
CTGCGCACGCCCTCGACGCGCACGATGTGATACAGCTCCTGGCGCGAGAACGGGAAGTGCTCGCAGACGTGGTTGTTGACCGCGAGGCCCTGCTTCTTCATCTCGGCCTTCATCACCTGGGTGACGAGCGGCACGCAGCCGCCGCACGAGGTGCCGGCGCTGGTCGCGCATTTGAGCGCGCCGATGTCGGTCGCGCCCGCGCAGACGGCCGCGCACAGATCGCCCTTCGAGACGTTGTTGCACGAGCAGATCTGCGCGGCCGCGGGCAGCGCGTCGACGCCGAGTCCCGGCTTCGCCTTGCCGTCGCTCTGCGGCAGGATCAGGAATTCGGGCGCTTCCGGCAGTTCGATGCGGTTCAGCATCATCTGCAGCAGCGTGCCGTATTCGCTGGCGTCGCCGACCATCACGCCGCCCAGCAGATACTTGCCGCATTCCGACACCACCAGCTTCTTGTAGACCTGCTTGCGCTCGTCGCTGAACTGGTAGGCGCGGCTGCCTGGCGTCGTGCCGTGCGCGTCGCCGATGCTCGCGACGTCCACGCCCATCAGCTTGAGCTTCGTGCTCATGTCGGCGCCGGCGAATTCGGCCGGCTCGCCGAGCAACTGCCTGGCCACCGTGCGCGCCATGTCGTAACCCGGCGCGACGAGGCCGAACAGTTGACCGTTCCACAGCGCGCATTCGCCGATCGCATAGATGTGCGGGTCGCTCGTGCGGCAGGCGTTGTCGATCACGATGCCGCCACGCGCGCCGAGCGTCAGGCCGCTGTCGCGCGCGAGGTCGTCGCGCGGACGGATGCCCGCGGAGAACACGATCATGTCCGTGTCGAGATGCGTGCCGTCGGCGAACTGCATGCGGTGCGTGCCGTTTTCGCCATCGACGATCGCCGTGGTGTTCTTCTGCGTGTGCACCGTCACGCCCAGTTCCTCGATCCTGGTGCGCAGCACGCGGCCGCCGCCTTCGTCGACCTGCACGGCCATCAGACGCGGCGCGAATTCCACCACGTGCGTCTGCAGGCCCATGTCGCGCAACGCCTTCGCGCATTCGAGACCGAGCAGCCCGCCGCCGACCACCGTGCCGGTCTTCGAGCGCGCGCCGCATTCCTGCATCGCTTCGAGATCGTCGATGGTGCGGTAGACGAAGCAGTCGGCGCGCTCGCGGCCCGGCACGGGCGGCACGAACGGATACGAACCGGTGGCGAACACCAGCCTGTCGTACGGCAGCGTCTCGCCGGTCGATACCGTCACGGTGCGCGCGGCGCGGTCGATCGAGACGGCCTTCGCGTTCAGCTTCAGCAGCACGTTCTGGCGCTCGAAGAAACCGGGCTCGACCAGCGACAGGTCGTCCGCGCTCTTGCCCGAGAAAAATTCGGACAGATGCACGCGGTCGTAGGCGGGACGCGGCTCCTCGCACAGCACCGTGATGTCGAGGCCGTGCGCCGCGTCCTGCGCGAGGCATTCGACCAGTTTGTGACCGACCATCCCGTGACCGATAACGATGATTTTCATGACCGCGCTTTCCTGAATGTGCTGGGCTGGGTTCGCCGCCGCGTGGCAGATGGCGAAAGTGATTCGGAAAATAAAAAAGCGTCCCGCGAACCCAGTCGATGACTGAATTCGGGGGACGCCGTTGTCCTGACCTGTACTGCGGCGAGCGCCTTGTTGTTGCGCTCGCGCCGGACCCTCGTTGGTCCGATGGCAGGGCTTAATGCAAAGGCTGTGCCAATTGGGCGGAAAGGCCGCGCGAGCGCTGTGCGGCGGGACTTGGCGGCGAATCGCACAGACGTGCGGCGCAGCGGTCTGACGATTGGTTTTGAGGCAGGCAAGCACACGCTTGGTGCGACGCAGCACCCGGCGCGTGCGGGAAGCGGGCATGCATGGGGCGCGCGGCGGTTGGGTGGACGGCGTGTTTGCTGGCCCTGCGGCCGCGGCGCGGCAAGCGCCCGGCAAGCGCTCGCCGAACGGCGCGGCAAGCCAGGCCGCGGGTGGCGTGGTATTTGCATGAGCGAATGCCGGCGTCATCGGCAACGCAGCCGATGACGCAGCGAACGCGGCCCACGCGGTCGACAGGCGAGACACAGCGCAGTGCCTCGCCCCGCTCCACAGGAATACCGCAAGCAGCAGGAACACGGACAACGGCGTCCCCTCGTGACCAGTCACGGGCGGACGCCGTTTTTTATTCGACGCCGACGCGACGGCTGCCGTCGGCAAGGACAGACACACAGGCTAAGGACACCGCGATGAACACCCAACCCGGCAAGGTCACGTTATTGAGCGCCGGCCCAGGCGATCTCGACCTTCTCACCCTCAAGGCCGCGAAAGCGCTGGCGGCCGCCGACGTCGTGCTGCTCGACGACCTCGCCAATCCCGACATCGTGACGCTCGCGCCGCAAGCGCGCGTGATTCGCGTCGGCAAGCGCGGCGGCTGCCGCTCCACGCCGCAAGCGTTCATCGAACGGCTGATGCAGCGTTATGCGCTCAAGGGCTTGCACGTGGTCCGCGTGAAAGGCGGCGAGGCGCTGCTGTTCGGACGCGCCGGCGAGGAACTCGCGGCGTTGCGCGGCGCGGGCATCACGGTGGAGATCGTCAACGGCATCTCGTCGGGCTTCGCTGCCGCGGCAGGCCTCGGCGTCTCGCTGACGCACCGGCGCCATTGCCACGGCGTGAGCTTCGTCACCGCCCACACCGAGGACCACGGCGAGCCGGACTGGGCCGCGCTCGCCGCGACCCGCACCACGCTGGCCATCTACATGGGAATGCGGCGCATCGAGAGCCTCGCCGGCGCGCTGCTCGCGAGCCTGCCGGCCGACACGCCGGCCGCCGTCGTGCAGTGGGCGGGCGGGGCCGACGAGCGGCGTCTGCTCACGCGCCTCGACCGGCTGGCCGCCGACGCCGCGAGCGCGGGCTTCGGCAGTCCGGCGGTGATTCTGGTGGGGGATGCGATCGGCGAGAGCGTCGAACCGAGGGCGCAGGACGCCGACGCGTCGCGCGATGGCGTCACCGCCGCGGATGCGGGCGAGTCGCGTGGGCGGGAGGCGACCGCCAGGGCCGCCTGAAGCGGGACGAACCCCGCCAGGCGCACGAGCGGCACGAGGCGCACCAGCCGCATGAGCCACATGAGCCACATGAGCCACATGAGCCACATGAGGCGCACGAGCCGCATGAGCCACATGAGGCGCACAAGCCGCATGAGGCACGAGAGCCGCACGGCGCAACCATATGGCCGTCTTTCATCGCCGATGGCAATTTCTTCACCGGCCGGTGGCCGCTGCCTCGCGAAAGCCGCGTCAATGCGCGGCCCCGGCGACGCCTGAATCGGGACTTCAAATTGCTCGCTCTGTTGTTCTACACAGGGAATGCAATCCGAGGAAGCCCGATGTCGAGTCACTTAGCTTCGAGTCCCCTGGCTGCGCGGCTGCTGATCGCGGACGACGATGCGAACCTGCTGGCCGCCTACGCCCTTTTCTTCGTCGCTCATGGTTTCGACGTTCGGACCGCGGAGAACGGGCTCGACGCGCTCGCGCAGTATTGCGCGTGGCACCCGGCCGCCGCCCTGCTCGACGTCGAGATGCCGCGCCTCGACGGACGCTCGGTGGCGCGGTGCATCCGCAACGTGGGCGACACGCCCCCGCCGACGCTGGTGGCCGTGACCGGCCTCGCTTGTCCCGACGACAGGAACGACTCGCTGCGCTCGGGCTTCGATCACCATTTCGTCAAGCCGACGCCGATGCCGGTCATTCTCGCCGCGCTGACGGGTGCATGAGCGGCACATGATTGGCGCATGACGCCGCCGGCTGATCCGGTGCCTGCTTCGACTTCCGGTCCCCGCGCCCGATCTGTCGCCTGATCGGCTAATCGCCGAAACCGATTTCCGCTTCCACCGCCTGGCCGACCCGCAGCCACGCGCCGGCGCCGCGCGCGACGAGCGCATTGTTGCCGAACGTCACCTTGCCGCCGCGCTGCGGGTTCGCCCGGTAGACGCTCAGCGTGTCGGTCGGCTCGTTCGGCCAATCGGGATCGGGCGCGCCCTTCGCCTGGTCGATGGTCGGCATCGGACAGCGCGCGCACAGCTTGACCAGTTGCAATTGCACATCCTGCTCCTGCTGCCCTTCGGCATGCTCGATGCTCAGGCTTTCGACGTAATCCTCCTCGTACGCATCCAGTCCGGTCAGCACGATGTTGGGACGGAACCGGCTCATCGGAATCGACGGCGCGCCCTTGCTGTTCAGACGCACGTTCAGATCGTCGAGCGAAGCCTGACCGATCACCAGCAGCGGAAAGCCGTCGGCGAAATGCGTGGTCGCGCCGCCGGTGCTGCCGGTGTACTCGGGATCGATGGTGCGTTCGCGCTCGGGATCGAAGCGCAACAGCCGCGCCGGCAAGTCGAGAAAGTTCGAGAACCACGCGGCGCTCGCGGCGCCTGTGTCGAGTCCGTAGGCCGCGTCGCGCCACACCACGGTTTGCACTTTTTGCGGCGCGTGCAATTGCGCGGCGTCGAGCGGCGTGCGCAGTTCGCTCATGCCGGGCGCGCGGATCACCAGTTCCCGTTCGCCGAATTCCACCTTGATCAGCGCCATGCGCGGATAGGCGCGCTGCGTGAGCATTGCGCCGCTCGCGTCGACCACCATCCAGCCGCGGTCGTATTCGAGGCCGGTGCCGTGAAGGCGCGCTTCATTCAACGCAATGCCCGCGCAGGATTTGATCGGATAGACGAAAAGCTCGCTGATGGTCGGCATGATGTGGGGGGCGTGCGGGACACGCGATTTTTTTGTCGAGGCTCGATTGTAAAGTGCCTACGCGCTTTGTCGTAGCGTCTCGCGGAGGTGTATGGACGGGGCCGCCCGCATTCGAGTCGAAGCGAAGGTGACGCCGCTTGCGCTTCGATCCTGCCGCGCCTGTGCCACATTCGTGCCTCGTCGTGCGGCGCTTGCGCTGCATTCGCGCCGCGCTTGCGCTGCCCAGGTGCCGCGAACGTGCTCTTCGTGCCATGCTTGCGCCGCATTCGTGCCGCGCTTATGCCGTGCTTGCGCCGCGCTTGCGCTGCCCTTGTGCCGCGAACGTGCCATCTTCGTGCCGTGCTTGCGCCGCGCTTGTGCTGCCCTCGTGCCGCGAACGTGCCATCTTCGCGCCGCGCCTGTGCCGCCCCCCTGCCGCTAGCGCGCCATCTTCGCGCCGCGCTTGCGCCGCGCTCGCGCCGCTCACTCCCACCCTTCCAGCCGCAACGTGGCACGCACGAGCCGCTGCTCTTCCTGCTCGATTTCACGCAGATTCGCGCACACGCTCTTGATGTGATCGGCCGCGGCCCGGCGCGCCTGTTCCGGCAGCTTGCCGGTCACGGCGTTATAGAGCCGCGCGTGCTGCCGGTCGATCACGCGCTTGTGCGGCTCGCGATGATAGAGATTGTTCACCGACGCGAACACCGAACTCAGCAGCAAGTCGGTCAGCGAACTCAAGGTATGCACCAGCACCGGGTTGTGCGAGGCCTCGCAGATCGCGAGATGAAACGCGTGATCGAGCCGCGCGTGCGTGGAGGCGCTCGTCTCCTTGCCGTGCGCCGCCAGCATTTCCTCATAGCGGCGCGTGATCAGCACGAAGTCGGCGGGCGTGCCGCGCAGCGCCGCGAGCCGCGCGGACTCCGCCTCGAGCATGCCGCGCACCTCGAACAGATCGTAGAGCGTGCGCGGCTGCGAGCCGAGCAGATGCATCATCGGCGTGAGCGCGGGCTGCGCGGTGAGACTCGCGACGAACGAACCCCTGCCGTGCGAAGTCTCGATGATCCCGCGCGCCCGCAGCAGCTTGAGCCCTTCGCGCAGCGCCGTTCGCGAGACGCCCAGCTTGTCGGTCAAACGCCGTTCGGAGGGCAGCGCCTGCCCGGTTTTCAGCACGCCGTCGACGATCAGGCGTTCGATACGCTCGGCCACCACGTCCGCCACTTGCCTTGCGCTCTCAAGATCCGCTGTCTGCATGGTTCAATCTCACTGGTACGACCAATTTCAAATGCTAGCACGCGATGTGTGCATATCCTCTCGAAAGCGCCTCAATTCAGGCACTTTAAGGAGAAATGCCCGCCAAACGCTCAATCAAAAACTGGTACGACCACCTCGCCGCCCCATCGACACAGGCCGTCATAGCCGCAACAATCCCGTCGGAGACACGTTCGCGCGCCGTTGCCCACGGGCATTCCGCCAGCTTGAAGCGCCGCGCCAGGAGACCCCCACATGAGCTATCACTACGACGAGCGCGTCGACGGCCCGCTCGCGACGCACGACAAAGCCACCGTCGTCGCGCGGCTGCACGCGCTGATTCCCGGCATGGAACTGCTGCACGAGCAGGAAGACCTGCGGCCATTCGAATGCGACGGCCTCGCCGCCTATCGCGCGACGCCGATGCTGGTCGCGTTGCCCGACAAGGTGGAACACGTCGAGGCGCTGCTGAAATTCGCCAGCGAGCACGAGATTCCGGTGGTCGCGCGCGGCGCCGGCACCGGCTTGTCGGGCGGCGCATTGCCGCTGGACAAAGGCATTCTGCTGGTGATGGCGCGCTTTAACCGCATTCTCGAAGTCGATCCCGACGCATGCGTGGCCCGCGTGCAACCCGGCGTGCGCAATCTCGCGATCTCGCAGGCCGCCGCGCCGCATGGCCTCTACTACGCGCCGGACCCGTCGTCGCAGATCGCCTGTTCGATCGGCGGCAATGTCGCGGAGAACGCGGGCGGCGTGCACTGCCTGAAGTACGGGCTGACGGTGAACAACATCCTCAAGCTGGAGATTCTCACCATCGACGGCGAGCGCATCACGCTCGGCTCCGAAGCGCTCGACGCCCCCGGCTTCGACTACCTCGCGCTCTTCACCGGCTCGGAAGGCATGCTCGGCATCGTCACGGAAGTGACCGTGAAGCTGCTCACCAAACCGCAAAGCGCGAAAGTGCTGCTCGCGAGTTTCGACGACGTGGAAAAGGCCGGCGCGGCGGTCGCGCGGATCATCGGCGCGGGCGTGATTCCGGGCGGCCTCGAAATGATGGACAACCTCGCGATCCGCGCGGCGGAAGATTTCATCCACGCGGGCTATCCAGTCGATGCCGAAGCGATCCTGCTGTGCGAAGTCGACGGCGTGGAAAGCGACGTGCAGGAAGACGTGGCATGCGTGGAAGCGCTGCTGCGCGCGGCGGGCGCGACGGATATCCGCGTCGCCAAAGACGAAGCCGAGCGCCAGCGTTTCTGGGCGGGCCGCAAGAATGCGTTCCCCGCCGTGGGCCGCATCTCGCCCGACTACTACTGCATGGACGGCACGATCCCGCGCCGCGAATTGCCGCGCGTGCTCAAGGGCATCGAGGATCTGTCGACGCAATACGGTCCGCGCGTCGCCAACGTGTTCCATGCCGGCGACGGCAACATGCATCCGCTGATCCTGTTCGATGCGAACGCGCCCGGCGAAACCGAACGCGCCGAAGCGCTCGGCGCCAGGATCCTCGAACTGTGCGTGGCGGTGGGCGGCAGCATCACCGGCGAGCATGGCGTGGGCCGCGAAAAAATCAACCAGATGTGCGCGCAGTTCAACAGCGACGAACTGTCGTTCTTCCACGCGCTGAAAGCCGCGTTCGACCCGAGCGGCCTGCTGAACCCCGGCAAGAACGTACCGACGCTGCACCGCTGCGCCGAATTCGGCTCGATGCATGTCCATCACGGCGCACTGCCCTTTCCCGAACTGGAGCGTTTCTGATACTGATCGAAGCAGTCTCGATGGACGATAGCGAACGGCTCGTCGCCGAAGTCGCGCACGCGTTCGAACGCGGCACGCCGCTGGCGATCCGCGGCGGCAACAGCAAGGCGTTGCTCGGCCGGCCCGTCGAAGGCATGCCGATCGACACGCGCTCGCATCGCGGCGTGGTCGGCTACGACCCGACCGAACTCGTCATCACCGCGCGCGCCGGCACGCCGCTCGCGGAGTTGAACGCCGCGCTCGACGCCGCCGGCCAGATGCTGCCGTGCGAGCCGCCCGCGTTCGGCGCGGCCACCGTCG
The DNA here is from genome assembly GCF_052045835.1 of Paraburkholderia sp. 22099. Classification (NCBI taxonomy): domain Bacteria; kingdom Pseudomonadati; phylum Pseudomonadota; class Betaproteobacteria; order Burkholderiales; family Burkholderiaceae; genus Paraburkholderia; species Paraburkholderia sp. 22099. Next base: position 8,015 of record NZ_JBQEPU010000001.1, read on the forward strand.
GCGGGATGGTGGCCGCGGGTCTTGCCGGGCCGCGCCGTCCGTGGTCGGGCTCGGTGCGCGATTTCGTGCTGGGCTGCCGCGTGATCACCGGTCACGCGAAGCATCTGCGCTTCGGCGGCGAAGTCATGAAGAACGTGGCGGGCTATGACGTGTCGCGGCTGCTGGCCGGCAGCTTCGGCTGTCTTGGCCTCATCACCGAAGTCTCGCTGAAGGTGCTGCCGAAACCGCGCGCATCCGGCAGCCTCACGCTCGATCTCGACGCGGGCGAAGCGCTGCGCGAGCTGTCGGCATGGCGCCGCGCGGCGTTGCCGATGAGCGGCGCATGTCACGTCGACGGCCGCTTGCATGTGCGGCTCGAAGGCGGTGCGGGGTCGGTGGCGTCGGCAAGAGATCGCATCGGCGGCGACGAACTCGATCCACGCTTCTGGGACGCATTGCGCGAGCACCGTCTGGGTTTTTTCGACGATCCGCGTGCGCTGTGGCGCCTGTCGTTGCCGAACGCTTCGCCGCTCGTGCCGCTGCCGGGCGACACATTGCTCGACTGGGCCGGCGCGCAACGCTGGCTGAAAAGCGATGCGCCGGCCGCGACGATCCGCCAGATCGCGCATGCCGCCGGCGGTCATGCCACCTGCTTCACACCGCACGCGCACGCCGAACCGTTCGCGCCGCTGCCCGCGGCGCTGCTGCGTTTTCATCGGCAACTCAAACAGCAACTCGACCCGCGCGGCCTGTTCAATCCGGGCCGTCTGTATGCCGGCCTGTGACCATGCGCGCCGCTCGATGAGCGCGGCTCTGTGAATACCGAAGGCGAATCCACACCATGCAAACCAATCTCAGCGACGCCGCCCAAACCCTGGCGCGCGCGGACGAAGCCGAACAGATTCTGCGCTCCTGCGTGCATTGCGGCTTCTGCAACGCGACCTGCCCGACCTATCAGCTACTCGGCAACGAACTCCACGGCCCGCGCGGACGCATCTATCTGATCAAACAGATGCTCGAAGGCGAGCCGGTCACGCGCAAAACGCAGTTGCACCTCGACCGCTGCCTGACTTGCCGCAACTGCGAAACCACCTGCCCGTCGGGCGTCACGTATCACGCGCTGCTCGATATCGGCCGCGCGGAACTGGAACGGCGGATTCGCCGGCCCGCGTCCGAACGCCTGCTGCGCGAGGGTTTGCGCCGCGTGATCCCGCATCCGGCGGTGTTCGACGCGCTGCTCCGGACCGGCCGCACGCTGCGGCCATTTCTTCCCGCTGCGCTTGGACGTAAAATCCCCAGGCGTGGCGCGCGGGCCAAGACGAGGCCCGCGCCGCGGCATCCGCGCAACATGCTGATGCTGGAAGGCTGCGTGCAACCCGCGCTGTCACCGAACACCAACGCGGCCGCCGCCCGCGTGCTCGACCGGCTCGGCATCGGCATCGTGAATGCCGGGCGGGCCGGCTGCTGCGGGGCGACCGATTATCATCTGAATGCGCAAGAGGCCGGGCTTGCGCGGGCGCGGCGCAATATCGACGCGTGGTGGCCCGCCATCGAAGCCGGCGCCGAGGCGATCGTGCAAACCGCGAGCGGCTGCGGCGCGTTCGTCAAGGAATACGGGAAGCTGCTGCGCGACGACCCGCGCTATGCGTCAAAAGCGCAGCGGGTCAGCGAACTGGCGCGGGACCTCGTCGAGATCCTGGCGGAGGAACCGCTCGAGCGCTTGCAGGCGGAACCCTCGCAGGCGACGCTGCAAGCGGCGTTGCCGGCAACGTCGCCCGGGCACGCGCAGCGGAAGATCGCGTTTCACTGCCCCTGCACGTTGCAGCATGCGCAAAAGCTGGGCGGCGCGGTGGAGTCGGTCCTGCAACGGCTCGGCTTCGATCTCGCCGCGGTGCCCGACGCGCATCTGTGCTGCGGTTCGGCGGGCACGTATTCGATCACCCAGCCCGAGCTGGCCGAGCGCTTGCGCGACAACCGGCTCGACGCGCTGGAAAGCGGCCGGCCGGCGCTGATCGTCACGGCCAACATCGGCTGCCAGGCGCATCTGGACGGCGCGGGGCGCACGCCGGTGCGTCATTGGATAGAACTTGTAGAAGCCTCCTTACCTTAAACGAAACAGGACATCGATCATGCTGAGCAAACCCGTGTTGACCGTCGCCGAAACGACCCAGATCCTCGAAGCCGCGCGCGCGGAAGCCGAGAAGAACAAGTGGGCCGTCGCGATCGTGGTGGTCGACGACGGCGGCCACCCGCTCGGAATGCTGCGTCTGGACGGCAGCGCGCCGTCCAGCGCGTACATCGCGACGGAAAAGGCCCGTACTTCGGCGATCGGCCGCCGTGAAACCAAGGTATACGAAGACATGATCAACAACGGCCGCACCGCATTCCTGAGCGCGCCGCTGCAAGGCACGCTGGAAGGCGGCGTGCCGGTGATCGTCGAGGGCCAGGTGGTCGGCGCGGTCGGCGTGTCGGGCGTGAAGTCGGACCAGGACGCGCAGATCGCCCGCGCGGGCATTGCGGCGATCGCCGCCTGAGTCGCGGCAAGCGGAAGAACGCGGCACAACGCGGGCCGATGCCCCCACATCGGCCCCATTCATTCAGATAGATGGAGCAGTCGATGACTCAGATGAACCCGCGCGGCGGACTGCAAGTCGCCGCCAATCTCGACCAGTTCGTCGAAACCGAAGCCCTGCCCGGCACCGGAATCGACAGCGCCGCGTTCTGGTCCGGCTTCGACGCCCTCGTGCACGAGCTGGCGCCCAAAAACCGCGCGCTGCTCGCCGAGCGCGACCGTCTGCAAACCGAACTGGACAACTGGCATCGCGCCAATCCGGGCCCGGTGCGCGATCCGCGCGCCTTTCGCGCGTTTCTCGAAGGCATCGGCTACATCGTGCCGGCGCCAGCCGCCGTCAAGGCCACGACCGACCACGTGGACACCGAAATCGCCGAGCAGGCCGGCCCGCAACTGGTCGTGCCGCTGTCGAATCAGCGCTATGCGCTGAACGCGGCGAACGCGCGCTGGGGCAGCCTGTACGACGCGCTGTACGGCACCGACGCGATTCCCGAGAGCAACGGCGCCGACCGGCGGAAGACCTTCAACCCGGTGCGCGGGGCGGCGGTGATCGCGTATGCGCGCAAGTTTCTCGATCAGGCCGCGCCGCTCGCGAACGGCTCGCACGCGGACGCGACGGCTTATAAGGTGGAAGGCGGCAAGCTGCTCGTCACGCTGAAGAGCGGCGCGAGCGAACTCAAGACGCCCGCGCAGTTCATCGGCTATCAGGGCGAAGCGGGTGCGCCGTCGGCGGTGCTGCTTAAGCACAACGGCCTGCACCTCGAAATCCAGATCGACGCGAACGATCCGATCGGCAAGACCGACGCGGCTCACGTGAAGGACGTGGTGGTCGAGGCGGCGGTGAGCACGATCATCGACTGCGAGGACTCGGTGGCCGCCGTCGACGCCGACGACAAGGTCCAGCTCTATCGCAACTGGCTCGGCCTGATGAACGGCGATCTGACCGAACAGGTCACGAAGGGCGGCAAGACCTTCACGCGCCGTCTGAATGCCGATCGCGACTACACCGGCGCGGACGGCAAGACGCCGGTGAAGCTGCACGGCCGCTCGCTGCTTTTCATCCGCAACGTCGGCCATTTGATGACCAACCCGGCGGTGCTGACTCAAGACGGCCACGAGATTCCCGAAGGCATTCTCGACGCGGTGATCACCTCGCTCTGCGCGCTGCACGACCGCAAGCACAAGCTGAATTCGCGCACCGGCTCGATCTATATCGTGAAGCCGAAAATGCACGGCCCGGCCGAAGTCGCGTTCGCGAGCGAACTGTTCGCGCGCGTCGAAGTCTTGCTGAAGCTGCCGCGCAACACGATCAAGATGGGCATCATGGACGAGGAGCGCCGCACCAGCGTCAACCTGCTCGCCTGCATCGGCGAGGCGTCCGAGCGCGTCGCGTTCATCAACACGGGCTTTCTCGACCGCACCGGCGACGAAATGCACACGGCGATGGAAGCCGGCCCGATGATGCGCAAGGGCGACATGAAGTCGAGCACGTGGATTGCCGCCTACGAGCGCAGCAACGTGCTGGTCGGTCTGAGCGCGGGCCTGCGCGGCCGCTCGCAGATCGGCAAGGGCATGTGGGCGATGCCCGATCTGATGCACGCGATGCTCGAACAGAAGATCGCGCATCCGAAGGCCGGCGCGAACACCGCCTGGGTGCCCTCGCCCACCGCCGCGACGCTGCACGCGCTGCACTATCACCAGATCGACGTGCAAGCGGTTCAGCAGGAACTGGAGCGCACCGACTTGGCGAAGGTGCGTGACGAACTGCTCGACGGCCTCTTGACGATTCCGGTCGTCGAATCGGCGCAGTGGAGCGCGGACGAGATTCGCAGCGAAATCGACAACAACGTGCAGGGCATTCTCGGCTACGTGGTGCGCTGGATCGACCAGGGCGTCGGCTGCTCGAAGGTGCCCGACATTCATAACGTCGGCCTCATGGAAGACCGCGCGACGCTGCGCATTTCCAGCCAGCACATCGCCAACTGGCTGCGTCACGGCGTGGTGACGCGCGAGCTGGTCGAAGAGACGTTCAAGCGCATGGCGAAGGTGGTGGACGAGCAGAACGCGGGCGACCCGTTCTACAAGCCGATGGCGCCGGGCTTCGACACGGTGGCGTTCAAGGCCGCGCAGGCGCTGGTGTTCGAAGGGCGCGAGCAGACGAGCGGCTACACCGAACCGCTGCTGCACAAGTTCCGGCTTGAAATGAAGCAAGGCTGAGGGAGATACGCCGAGGCTCGAATACGCTTTGAGCGCGGCAGAAAAAAAGGACGGGCGCCGCGTGATGCGGCGCCCGTTTTAATGTGCGCGGTGCTGCTGCGCGTTGCTTCTGCGTGATGCGTTGCGGGCTCGGCCCTAAAGGACGGCGTTATGGACGTTAGGGACGTTAGGGACGGCCCTTGAACTTTAAGCCGCTTCAGCCGTGTATTGCGCCGGCATGTTGGCCTGCATGAACGTTTGCAGATACGCCTCGAATTCCGCCTTCACTTCCGGATGGCGCAGCGCGAATTCCACCGTCGCCTTCAGATAGCCGAGCTTGCTGCCGCAATCGAAGCGCGTGCCGAAGTAGCGATACGCGAGCACCTGCTCTTCGGTCAGCAGCGACTGCACCGCGTCGGTCAATTGCAGTTCGCCGCCCGCGCCGGGCTTGATCGAGCGAATATGCTTGAAGATGGTCGGCATCAGCACATAGCGGCCGACCACGCCGAGATTCGACGGCGCCTTGTCCGGGGCCGGCTTTTCGACGATGCCCGACAGCTTGATCACGTTGTCTTCCCACTCGCGGCCGTCCACCACGCCATACGAGCGGCTGTCTTCACGGTCGATGGTTTCGACGCCGATCACCGAGCTGTGATAGTGATTGAAGGTGTCCACCAGTTGGCTCATCACCGGCTTCGAGCTATGCAGCAAGTCGTCGGCGAGGATCACGGCGAACGGGCTGTCGCCCACCAGTTTCTCGGCGCACAGCACCGCATGGCCCAGACCGAGCGCCTCGGCCTGGCGCACGTAAAAGCAGTCGACGTTGGCCGGTTTGATGCTGCGCACGAGGTCGAGCAGCTTCTGCTTGTTGCGCGCTTCGAGCTCGGCCTCGATTTCATACGATTTATCGAAGTGGTCTTCGATGGCGCGCTTGCTGCGGCCCGTCACGAAGATCATTTCGGTGATGCCGGCGGCGATCGCTTCCTCGACCGCGTATTGAATCAGCGGCTTGTCGACGATCGGCAGCATTTCCTTGGGACTTGCTTTGGTAGCCGGCAGGAACCGTGTCCCGAGGCCCGCTACGGGAAACACGGCTTTGGTGACTTTCAGCATGGTAGGCATTCCCACATCGGTTAGAGATTAGTGTGTTCGCGGACCTTTCGGCCAATCGATGTCGTCGAAAAGACTAACAAAAAAATTAACTCGGTTCACGCGTGAATTTTTCCATCCGGAATATTTAATTCAATTCGCTTTCGCTATATCGCATCGTGACAAGGAACAGGAAACAATTACGTGGCGAAAGCGAATTGTTTTCGGAAATGCCGAAAATTTTACGTATCCGGCCAAACGGCGTTGCGGTGGACGGTACGCGCCCCGACGAACGGAGGTCGCGGGCGCGTCATTGCTTTTGCTGCGGCTAGCCGCGCGCGTTATTCGTTCTCGTCGATCTGCGGGAGCTTGCCCGAATTCATCCGGAAGCGGCGGATCGGCTCATTGCGCAGCGCCTCCCGGTAAGCGGAGGCGGCGACGAGGATCAGCAGCACGGCGATGCCGGCGAGTAGATGCAGGTTCATGACTTCACCTCTGGTCAGTAGAATCCCCAAGTCAAAAATTAACACGACAAAAGCGGTGAATAATTCGCCGCCGCATTTGATAAGACTTAATTACAATTCGTCACAAAATTGCGCGCTTATGGCATTCGTCATGCGATTCGTCATGTCATTTTTTATCCGATTTTTTGCCCGCCTCGTTGCACTAGGATGTCATGCATCGCGGGCGCGCATGCGCCCAGGAATCAGCTTTTCCCTTCTCCAGAATAAGGACCGCGCATGAGCGACTCAGCACTGGATGCCGCCGGCTCATCCCTGCCCCTTTCCCCCGCCCGCTCCGGCGCCGCGCCGCGCGCGCAGAGCGAGGCGCGCGCCGACAGCGCCGGCAAGGAGCATGTCATCGACGCGCTGCGGGGCTTCGCCGCGCTGCTGGTCGCCTATTTCCATTGCCGGCAGATCGAATGGGTCGGCATGCAGGCGTTTCATCAAAGCGCCGGTCATTCATTCAATCTGAATGCGATTGCCGCGTATTTGACCTTCCCGATTGCATGGGGCTCGGCGGGCGTGCCGATTTTCTTCGTCATCAGCGGATACTGCATTCATCGCAGCGCCGCACTGCGGCTCGCGAAAAATCCCGCTTACCGGCTCGATACCGGCAATTTCTGGGTGCGCCGCTTCGCGCGTATCTATCCGGTGCTGCTGGCGGCGCTCGTGCTGACCTTCGCGCTCGACTGGTTCAGCCTGCAACTGCCGCCCGTCAGCCACAAGATCCGCGAGATCGGCCTGCAGGCTTTCCTCGTCAATCTGTTTTCGCTGCAAGGCGTGGCCGGCAAGACGTTCGGCTCGAACGGCGCGCTCTGGACGCTCTCGCTCGAAGTGCAGTTCTATGCGGTCTATCCGCTGCTGTTCGCGCTGCGCCGGCGCATCGGCATGACCTCCGTGCTGGCGATCGTCGCGGTGGTCAACGTGGCGTCCGCCTATCTGCTGGAGCGTAACGACCTGCAGTTTTTCACGTCGTACTGGTTTTCGTGGACGCTCGGCGCGTGGATCGCGGACGCCAAGGCCCGCACCGCGCCGCAGGCGCGCTCGTCGATCTGGCTCTATGTGCTGGCCGCGGGGTTCATCGCGCTCGGCTGCGCGGCGTTCCGTTTCGGCCAGTACGGCGCCTTCCAGTTGTGGGCGATCGGCTTCGCGTTCTATCTGTACAAGGCGCTGGAACGCCGCAACGCCGACACGCCGGGTCTGCGTGTGTTGTCGCGCTTCGGCGACTTCAGCTTCTCGCTGTATCTGATCCATCTGCCGATCTTCGTGCTGCTGTCGTCGCTGCTGTTCCGCTCGTCGCTGCAGATGTCGATCTGGCCGTCGTTCGGCTACATGCTGGTGGCCGTGCCGGTCGCTTATGTGTTCTACCGGCTGGTCGAACTGCCGGCCATGAAGTGGTCCGCCAGTTTCAAACCGAAAGCCGCGCTGAAACAAGGTTGAAATCCAGGCTTGAAACCCAGGCGTCAAATCCAGGCTTGAAATCCACGCGATAAAAAAACGGAGCGAAGTCCCTGGGACTTTCGCTCCGTTGCGCTAACGGCGGGGACTGGCCAAGTCCCCGTCCCTACCCCGCACAAATCCATTCACTCGCAACGCGCTCAGCGCGCCACCACGCGCTTCAGAATCCGCTCGACGCCCTCGACATAAGTGGCGGTGCCGAACCGGCGCAGCGCCGTTTGATAGCCGTTGCTGACGAGCTTGTTGCGCAACGCGTCGTTCGATTGCAATTCGCTCAGCGCGTCGGCGAGTCCTTGCGCATCGCCCGGCGTGCACAGCACGCCGTTCTCGTGGTCGTCGATGATCTCCAGCACGCCGCCCGCGCGAGCCGCCACCACCGGCCGCTGCGCCAGCATGCCTTCGACGATCACGCGGCCGAACGGCTCCGGCGTGATCGACGTGTGAACGACCGCGTCGACCGCGCACATGCACGCCGGAATGTCGTGCTGGAAGCCGAGGAAATGCACGCGGTCGCCCAGCTTGTGCGCGGCGACGAACGCGTGCAGTTCGATCTCGTACTGGTCCTCGCCGAACAGCGGCGCGCCCACCAGCACCGCATGCATGCGCGGATTGAGGACCATCGCCTCGAGCAGCACGTGCTGGCCTTTCCAGCGCGCGAGGCGGCTGAACGAGCCCACCAGGAAGGCGTCGCGCGGCAGGTTCAGGCGCTCGCGCAGCGCCGCCTGCGGCACCGTGCGCAACGCGTCGAACGGCGCGGCGGAAATACCGTTGAACACCACGTCGACACGTTTTTCGTCGAACCGCGTGAGTTCGGTGAACGCTCGCGCCGAAGCGGCGGAATTGGCGATCACGTGCGTGAGACCGAGGCGCGCGCACCACTTGATGATCGCCAACTGCTTGCCGCCGAAATGCTCGGGGCTCACGATATCGCGCAGATGCCAGACCACCGGCCGCCTCGCCAGCTTGCCGGCAATCGCGCCGATCACCATCGCGCGCTGCGTGTTCGCGTAGATCACGTCGGCATTGCGCGCGCGTTTCGCGGTGGCGCGCACGAGCGAGAGCAAGCCCTTGAGCGCCTGGCCCTTCGGCAGCGAGCCGCCTTGCTTGCGAACGTGGCGCAAGGCGCCGGCATCCAGCACGTCGACGCTCACGCCGGCCCGGGCCAATGCGGTGTGAAACGGGCCGTCGTCGAACAGCACGACCTCGATGCGCGAGCGCAGCGCCTTGACGATTTCCAGCAGCGACAGCTCGGCGCCGCCGAGCACGCCGCTCTGATCGACGGCGAGAATGCGCGGCGCGTCGGCGCCTGCTTCGGCCTTGTAGGGCACGTAAGGCGGCAGCGTGGCCGAACGCAACGCCGGCACCGAAGCGCGCACATGCGCGAAGAAGCGCTCGCGAAAATTCGCGGCGGAAAACTGCTCCGCGTTCGCGCGGCAATCCACCGGCGAAAAACGCTTCACGTGCTCGTCGAAACGCTCGACCGCGGCGATGATCGACTCGGCGTTCTGGTCGTCGAAGAACATGCCGGTCGGCCGCGGCTCGGACAGATCGCGCACGGTTTCGAGCGCGCCGCCCTTGCCGTAGGCGATCACCGGCGTGCCGCATGCCTGCGCCTCGACCACCGAAATGCCGAAGTCCTCCTCGGCGGCGAAGACGAAAGCCTTCGCGCGGCTCATCTTCTCCTTCAACACCTTGAACGGCTGATAGCCCAGGATCTCGACGTTCGGCCCCGCCTTCGCGCGGATCTTCTGCATGTCGGGGCCGTCGCCGATCACCACGAGCTTGCGCTCGGGCATCCGCGCGAACGCCTCGACGATCAGATCGATCTTCTTGTACGGCACCATCCGCGAGGCCGTGAGATAAAAATCGTCCTTGTCGGTGCACAGCGAAAACGCCTCGACGTCGACCGGCGGAAAGATCACCTGCGCCTCGCGCTGATAGACCTTCTTGATGCGCCGCGCGATGAATTCCGAGTTCGCCACGAATCCATCCACCGAATTCGAGGTGCGGATATCCCAGTTGCGGATGTAGTGCAGAATCAGCCGCGCCATCGCCGACTTGGGGCCGTTGGTGAGCTTCGACTGCTGCAGGTACTGGTGCTGCAAATCCCACGCGTAGCGGATCGGCGAATGCACATAGCTGATATGCACCTGGTCGGGGCCGGTGAGAATGCCCTTGGCGACCGCGTGGCTGCTCGAAATCACCACGTCGTAGGCCGACACGTCGAGCTGTTCGATCGCGAGCGGCATCAGCGGCAAATACGTGCGGTACTTGGTGCGCGCGAGCGGCAGCGTCTGGATGAACGAAGTCGTCACCGGCTTGCCGCGCAGAAAGCTGCGGTCGTCGAGAAAATCGACGAGGCTGAACAGGTCCGCGTCGGGAAAGCACGCGACGATCTGCTCCAGCACCTTCTCCGCGCCCGCATACGTGACGAGCCAGTCATGTACGATCGCGACGCGCACCGTCTTGTCGCCGCGCAACGCGGCGCGGCGCGACTGCGTCTCAGCGCCGGGAACGGTGGTGAGTTCGGCCAGTGCGCTGCGCGTCGCGGGTTGCAGCACGGCTTCTTCAAGGATGTCCTGGTTCATGCGCTTTTCCTCAAATTCAGTCGCAACAGCAGTGAACGCGCAAGATCGCGCAAGGCGGGTGTCATCGTGATCGACCAGGCGACGTTGGCCGCCACCATCAATGCACCGGCGACGATCGCCATTGCGAGACCCGGCAGGAAGCCGGCAAGCCAGAGGCTCGCCAGCAGGAAAGCGAGGTGGGCGAGCATGTCGAGCGCGATCTGCCGCGCGTGAATCGCGGACAGACGCAGCAGCACCGCATAGTCGAACAGCGCCCGGCCGGCCACGGCGAACGCCGCGCCGGTCAAACCGAAATGCGTGATGCCGAACCACAATGCCCCTGCAAACAAGGGCAATTCGAACAAGCCGACGCGCGCGGCGGTGGCCGGATGGACCTGCGACTGGATCAGAATGCGCGTGACGTTCGCCTGGCCGACGAGCCACACCGCGACGATCATCACGCGGCCCACCGGCGCGGCGACGGTGGCGATTTCATTGCCGACCCATAGATGCAGGAACGGTTCGAGCACCAGCATCGCGACCAGCGCGACCGGCGTGAACACGCCGTTGAGAAATTCGAGCGACTGCCGTGTGATGGTGTCGGCGTCGGCGCGGCTCACCGCCGAAAGGCGCGGAAACAGCGTGCGCACCATCGCCGTCGGCACGATGTTCAGACGCGTGACGAGGTTTTGCGGCACCGTGTAGTACGTGACGAAGCGCGCGCCGAGACTCGTGCCGAGCATCACGCGGTCGAGCGATTCGGCGATCATGTTGGTGACGCTCGCGATCAGCATCCAGCCGCCGAAGTTGAAGAGCCCCTTCGCGACGCCCAGTTGCGGCGGCAGGATGCTGCGGATTTCCAGCACCTTCAGCGCGGAGCGGCCCAGCAGGAGCGCCGCGAGAATGCGCGCGAACACCGCGGCGGCCAGCACGTTCTGCAAGGTCGCGCCCAGCCACAGCGCGGCGCCGAGCGGCAGCAACTGGAACAGAAACGTGCCGATGGTCTGATTGGTGTTGTAGACGCCGAAACGCTCGGCGCCGTTGATCGCGCCCGCGAACACCCATGACACGTTGGCGATCGGAATCGCCACCGCGAGCCACGGCAGCGCCATGTACACCTCGTGCTGCAACTCCGGCGACACCTTGGTGAAATACGCGGTGTACAGAAACGCGCCGAAGTAAATCATCAGCCCGCCGATCACGCCGGTCGCGAGATTGAGCCACGTCGCGCTCCAGAACACGCGCGCGCTCTCGGTCTTGTCGCCGGACGCGCGCGCCTTCGAGATGTGGTTCTGCGCGGCCATGCTCATGCCGAGATCCAGAATCCCGAAGTAGCCGATCAGGGTCCACACGAGACTGATCACGCCGTAGCGTTCGACGCCGAGCAGCCTGATATACGACGGCACGGTCACGAGCGAGACGAAGGTGGGCAGCACCAACCCGAAAAAATTGATCGCTACGTTCTTGAGAATGCCTTTGTCCATCGGATGCCCTGGGGTTGAATACGGTTGACTGCCTGTTGTTCTGTGCGCTTCATCAAGGTTTCCAGCGGTACATCATCACTTTGCCGCGCGCGTCTTCCTCGACGAAGACGAGGTACTCGCCGTTGCTTCGCTTCGCGGCGCTGATGCCGTTGGGCACGTCGACCCAGCCCGACGCGCGGCCCACTTCCGGGCCCGGCCGGATCACGCCGAGTTCCTTGCCGCTGTCCTTGTCCCACACGTGCACCGCGCCGACCGGCTCCACGCCGAACACGTATTGCCCCTCGACGGTGAGCCCGATGATCGTGGCGATCGGCTTGCTTTGCGTGGTCCACGGCAGCGTGATCGAATAGCGCTGCACGGGGTTGCCGCTCGACCATTTGTCGTAGCGCACCAGCACGCGGCCCACTTCCTTCCAGAAGCCGCGATCGGTCGGCGTGTCGGCCGTATAGCCGGCCACGTACATCGTGTCGGTGTCGGGTTCGTAAATCGCGCGATGCAGTTCGGTGAAGGGCTTGGGCACCGGGTATTGCGTCAGGTCCGAATACGAGTAGACGGGGTTGCCCTTCGCATCGAGCCCGCCGAAGCGGAAGCGATAGATGCCCTTGGTGTCGCGCGTGCGCCAGATGTCGCCCGCGCTATCGACCCACCAGCCCCAGCCGCCCGCGAGCTTGGTGCCACTCGTGTTCGGCGTGAATTCGTCGGTATTGAATTTGCCGTCGCCGTTCGCGTCGCGCCAGATCCAGTCGCCGCCCGGCGGCGCGTTCGGCACCTTCGCCACCGCGCGCTCGCGCCCGGCGATGAAGCCCGAGGGCGCGGCCACCTCGCCGTCGCGCTGCGGATCGAAGCGGTAGATCTTCAGGTGATCCGCGTACATGTCGGTGAGATACAGGAAGGTCTTGCCCTTGAGCTTGCGGGCGATCGGCAGCCCCGGATATTGGTCGGTGTGAAACACGGGGTCGTCGGGATACTTGAAGCGGTTCGACAGGAAGCCCACGTATTTCCAGTCCTGCCCCGCGGGCTTCGACAGATCGAGTTCGAAGCGCTTGTTGCCGGTGTAGACGCTGTCGGGCCGAGCCGGATCGATCCATGCGCCGTCGACGAACAGCAGCCCTTGCACCTGCCAGTTCTGCCGGCCGTCCGGCGCATAGCTTTCGAGCGTGGCGCCGAGGCCCGCGCCGATCGGCTCGTAGCGCGGACCGATGCCGTTGGTCGACACATACACGTTGCCGCGCGCATCCACGCCCACGCCGGTCAGCCCGTTGAAACGCCGGGGTCCCGGCCTGCCCGCCACGCCGCTGAAAATACCGCCGCGCTCGCCGAGCGAGCCCGACTCCGCATAGCGGCCATTGCTCCTGCTGAAGAACAGCACCTGCTGACGCGGACCGTTGTCGGCGATCAGGATGCGCCCTTGTGCGTCCACCGCGATATCGACGGCGAGCGTGTCCGCGGGCAGCGTGAAGTTTTCGTCGATGCGCTTGCCCGCGATCGTGTAGTGCTCGACGTGCGGCGCCGGGTCGTTGCGCGTGCCGGCCAGCACCCACAGCGTGCCGTCGGGCGCCAGCGCGAGACGGCCCGGCTCGTGCACGGTCCAGGTGGTTTTCTGTTGCATCGATTCGGCGTCGTAGACCTCGATGCGATCGCGCGCCGTGTTGGCCGCGAACAGCGTGGTGTCGTTCGCCGCGAGGCCGCCGATTTCGGCGCTCGTGCCGGTGGGCACTTCGTTCATCATCAGGAAGCCCGCGGCGAGCTGCGCATGCGGGTCGCCGCTTTTGGCGGCCGGCTGAAACGGCGCGGCGCGCTTCGGATCGGCGATCAGCCGGCGCGAGATGCCGAACCATTGCTTGCCCTTCTGCGGCCATACGCCCTGCTCGACGAGCCGCCCCTTCTCGTTGCCGACCGCGATCGCCACGAACGCGTATTGGCGATTCAGCGCGATCGCGTTGCCGCCGCTATTGCCCCAGCCGTGCGTGCCGCCCGCGAAGCCGAGCATCTTGCCGTCCTGGTAGACGCTGGCTTCCGCGCCGCTCTCGTCCCACGGCGCGTTCGTATAGACCTTGCCATCGGGCGCGACCGCGATCGCGGTGATATTGATTTGCGCCCACGCGCCGTCGCCGAAACCGAACGTGTTGCCGATCCATGAGGTTTTCGCGTTCAACGCGGTTTCCGCGCGAGCCGTGACGCCGACCGATCCCGCGACCAGTCCCGCCGCACATGCCAGCACGGCACACCAGCTTTTGAACGCGAAACGGGGCAAAGTATTTTCTCCAATCAGCGGCGCGCCGCGCTCAGGCAAACGACCCGCGCGGATAAAAAAATCCGGTGAGGTCACGGTAAGAACGCTTGCGAACGAATACGAACGGGTACAAAAAAGCCAGAAGCAACACAAGAACATCAGACCGGTTCGCGCAGGACACGAGGTCGGGTAACGACGGCGAGGCGGCATGCAGGCAACGGGAAGCGGCAGCGCCGCGGGCTCGCGAGCGGGACAACCGGGTGCGGCCCACGCGCCGTCCTTGGCCACCCAATTCACACGGCTCACATTACGCGGAAAAAACACCGCGACGAAAATCGAAAATAATTCAAAAATATTCGCCGCTTTAAGCGCAATGAAAGAAACTGATTTAAAAATCGATTAAAACGGAATGGACGCCGGGCTGGCCGGCGCGAGGCCGTTGCAGCCAAGCTTACCGACGCGGCCAGGCTCACGGCGCAGTTCTTACGCGTCGCGTCACGCCTTCGGCACAAGCATGAAAACTCATTGGAAATGAATAACGAAACACCCTGTTGCAATCTGATTCATTTATCCAATTCATTCCCGTTTTTTCACGATTTTCTTTTGCCTAGAATCGATTGCACTTCCGTTGCGACGCGAAGCGAGCGCGCCTGTGGTTGCCGAACGCGCGTTGCTTCGCCCGGCCCATCCGCTTCACACCATGGACGGTTCATGACTGCCAGCGCCCTGCCCTTAGCGCCTTCCCACTCCCGCCGCATCGTGCAGCTCGACGGCTTGCGCGCGATCGCCGTGCTCGCGGTGTTCGCGCAGCACGCGCTGAAGGCGCCGCTGTGGATGGGCGTCGATCTGTTCTTCGTGCTGAGCGGCTTTCTGATTACCGGCATCCTGCTCGAACGCAAGTCGCGCGAGCAGTCGTATTTCGCTTACTTCTACGCGCGCCGCGCGCGGCGCATCCTGCCGCCGTATCTGCTGCTGATGGTGGTGTCGTCGCTGCTGTTCGGTCTCGGCTGGGCGCAACACTGGCAGTGGTACGCGTTCTTCGCGACGAATATCGGCGACGCGCTCAACCAGAGCGGCCACGACAGCCTGAACGTGCTGTGGTCGCTGGCCGTCGAGGAGCAGTTTTATATTTTCTGGCCGTTCGTGATCCTGCTCGTGCCCGAGCGCGTGCTCGGCTACGTCGCGGCCGCGTTGATCCTGCTCGTGCCGGTGCTGCGCGCGGTCGCCACGCCCTGGTTCGATTCGTTCTGGCCGATCTATTACCTGACGCCGTTTCGCATGGACCTGCTCGCGGCCGGCGCGCTGCTCGCGGTCGCCGTGCGGCGCGATCGCGACGCGCTCGAACCGTTCAAGGGCGTCGCGGTGCTCGGCGTATTCGCCGCGCTCGCCGTGCTGGCGTGGCTGCATCTGCATTACCCGCGTTTTCGCGCGGCCAATACGCCGCTCTCCAACGCGGGGCTCTACAGCGTTTCGTTGGTGCTTTGCACGTCCGTCGTGGTCATCGCCCTGCAAAGCAAGGGCATCGTCAAGCGGCTGCTGTGCAATCCGGTGCTGGTCTATATCGGCACCATCAGCTACACGGTTTATCTGATTCACCTGAGCGTGCTGTACGCGCTGTGGCCGCTGCATCTGAACCGCTACATGACCGCGGCGCTCGCGCTCGCGATCACGCTCGCCTACGCGAGCATCACGTGGTTCGCGTTCGAGAAGCGGCTGATTTTCGGCGCGGGCGGCAAAGCGGCGCAAGCGCCGGTGCCGGGCGCGGGCGTCACGTGGGCGGCGCCGCAGGCGCCGGCCACGGGCCGTGGCGGGGCCGCGTCGCAAGCGCCGCGCAGCCGTGCATGAGGCGCCGCGGATGGCGCAGAGCGAGCTTGAGGACTACCGCGGCGCTCGCTTCGCTCGCGCTGCTGTCGTTTGCGCTGCTGTCGTTTGCGCTGCTTTCGTTGCCGGCCGGCGCGCATGCGGCCAGCGTGGACACAAGCCAGGCGAAGCCGACGAATTTGACGCAAACGCAGGCGCGTGCAAAACCGGCCCAGGTGCTGATCGACGCCTATGGCGATTCGACCACGCTCGGCATCACATGCAGCGACGGTCATTGCGGCCCGCAGGCGCAAAACGCCGTGGCTTTTTTGCAGGATGAATTGCAGGCGCGGCACGGCGAACGCGTGCGCGTCACGAACTACGGCGTGGGCGGCACGATGGCGACGCAACTGCGCGACGGCACCGGCAACCGCCGCGCCGGCCCGAGCGCCGGGCTGCCGTGGCAGGAGCGGCTCGCCGCGTCGCCCGCGCAGATCGTGCTGATCAATTACGGCATCAACGAAGTCATGCAGAACCAGACGCCCGAGGCGTTCTACGCGGCCGAAACGGCGCTCGTGAAAACCGCCCGCGCGCTCGGCAAGGAGCCGGTTCTACAGACCTCGAATCCGATGCCCGACGGCCGGCTCAACGCGCGGCTCGCCGCGATGGTGGCGATGACGCGCCGCGTGGCCGCCGAACAGCAGGTGCCGCTCGTCGACCAGTTTGCCTACATCAGCAATTTGCCCGACTGGAAGACGCTGATGTCCGACGGCGCGCATCCGAAGCCGGGCTTGTACCGGCTCAAGGCCGAGGAAGATTTTCAAATCGTCGATCCGCTGGTGCGGCGACTGCTGGACGGCGCGCTCTGAAGCTTTTCTCGGGTGCGCCTGGGGTGCGCCTTGTGAGTGGCTCGCGAAGAAGCGTGCTTCCGACAGGCGCTTTTCGAGTGTTGCCGCGGGGTGTGCCGCTTGATGTGCCAATGACCGTGCCGCTGTGTTCGTCGACAAAAGTGTGCCAATGACATGCGCCGTAGCCGGCGCGACTGCTTCTTCTCTTTCTCTTTTACCAATATCGAAGGCAAGCTATGAGCCAACCACGCAAAGCGATCATCACCGGCGTATCCGGGCAGGACGGCGCCTATCTGACCAAACTGCTGCTCGACAAGGGCTATCACGTGACCGGCACGTACCGGCGCACCAGTTCCGTCAACTTCTGGCGCATGCGTGAGCTCGGCGTGCTCGATCATCCGAATCTGCGTCTGGTCGAACACGATCTGACCGACCTCGGCTCCACGCTGCGCCTGCTCGAAGGCGCGCAGGCCGACGAACTCTATAACCTCGCCGCGCAAAGCTTCGTGGGCGTCTCGTTCGACCAGCCTGTGACCACCGCGGAAGTGACCGGCATCGGCGCGCTGAATCTGCTCGAAGGCATCCGCATTCTGAATCCGAAGACCCGTTACTACCAGGCGTCGACCTCGGAAATGTTCGGCCTCGTGCAAGCGGTGCCGCAACGCGAGGACACGCCCTTCTATCCGCGCAGCCCGTATGGCGTGGCCAAGCTGTTCGCGCACTGGTCGACCATCAACTACCGCGAGTCGTATGGCCTCTTCGCGAGCAGCGGGATTCTGTTCAATCACGAATCGCCGCTACGTGGCCGCGAATTCGTCACGCGCAAGATCACCGACACCGTCGCCAAGATCAAGCTCGGCAAGCAGGACGTGCTGGAACTCGGCAACCTGAGCGCGAAGCGCGACTGGGGTTTCGCGCTCGAATACGTGGAAGGCATGTGGCGCATGCTGCAAGCCGATGAACCGGATACCTTCGTGCTCGCCACCGGCCGCACCGAAACGGTCCGCGACTTCGTGCTCATGGCGTTTGCCGCGGCTGGTTATCAGATCGAGTGGTCGGGCAAGGAGGAACGCGAGATCGGTATCGACGTCGCCACCGGCAAGACCCTGGTGCGCGTGAATCCGAAGTTCTACCGTCCGGCCGAAGTGGATCTGCTGATCGGCTGCGCCGACAAGGCGCATGAGAAGCTCGGCTGGAAGCCGGAAACCACGCTCGAACAGCTATGCCACATGATGGTTCATGCGGATATCGGGCGCAACGAGCATCACGAGACGTTTTGATCTGAGCGCGTTTGCCGCGTCACGGCCTCCGGACTCGACGGTCTATACCGTAGTGTCCGGAGGCCGTGAATGATTTCGCGGAGTGGGATTGCTTTCCGGGGAAAAGCTGGATAGCGACAAACCGGTCTATTGCTTAGCTGGAAAACGACAAACGCAGCGCTTGCCGACCGCTAACTTAGCGCTTTAGCGACAGCGCTTTAACCACAACGCTTCAACGACCACGCTTCAACGGCCACGATAATGAGCGGCCGAAGCCGCCCCATCCATGCACCCTCCGCGCGGAGCAGCGCGTGGCCTTGCTTCAATGCACCCCGCCCGCCGCGATCGCCTCGCCATACACCGCGGCGACCCGCTTCGCGATCACCGAGTTATCGAAGTTCTCACGCGCGTAGCGGCGGCACGCATCCGAATCCGGCATCTTCAGCGAGCCGTTCAACGCGCCCGCCAGGCCTTCGGCGATTGCCTTCGCGCCCGTCTCCGGCAGCACCAGGTTCGGCGACAGACCCGCCACCGCTTCCGGCAAACCGCCCACCGGGGTCACCAATACCGGCGTGCCCGACGCCAGCGATTCGACGGTGATCAGCCCAAAGCCTTCCAGCGCCACCGTCGGCACCACGCTGATATTCGCCGCGCGGTACAACGCCGCCAGATGCTGATCGGGCACGAAGCCCAGCAGCTTGACGTTGTTCTCCAGCCCGGCCTCGGTGATGCGCGCCTGCAACTCGCCTTCGAGCCGCCCCTTGCCCGCGATCAACAGCAGCACGTCGGGCTCGCTGCGCTTGAGCAGCTTCACCGCGTCGATCAGATCCTCCAGACCCATGCGGCGCACCAGACGCCGCACCGCCAGCACGATCGGCCGGTCTTGCGGCAATTGCAGTTTGAGGCGCGCCTCGGCCGGCGTGATCGGCAGATTGAACTGCTCGACGTCGACGCAGCCGGGCACCACGCGCACCCGATCCGGCGCGATGCGATAGCGCGAAGTCAAAATCTTGCCGAACGCCTCGGACAGCACGATCAGCCGTGACGAGCGCGCATACACCGATTGCTCCAGATAGCGCTTCGCGCGCTGGCCGAGCGAATCGGCGCCTTCCACATGACTCTCGTCGGCCCACGGTCCCTGAAAATGCGAGACCTGCGGAATGCCGCGCGTCACGTCGAGCCCCGGAAACGTGTACAGCGCGAAGTGCGACGAGATCACGTCGGGGCGCGACCGGCTGATTTCCTGACGCAGCGCGCGGCGCGCCGCCATCAGCCGCAACGGCAGCGATTGCGCGGCGGAGCCGAAGCCGTTGATCGCGCCGCCGGTGTCCGCGGCCACCTTGGGCGAGCCGGCCACCACGCCGCGCACCGCGACGCCCGCGCCCGGCAGCGCGCCGACCAGCGAGTAGTACATGCGGTCGAGGCCGCCCGCGCGCTCGGGGAACCAGTGCATCCCGATCTGCAGCGATTTGATTGAGCTCGTCGTCATGGTTGTTGCCCCTGTGCGTTCTGTGAGTTGTGTGAGTCAAGCGATGCGGCGCGCGATCGTGCAAGCGAGGTCCGCGCGATCATTCGGCGCTCTTCTGTCCGGCCAGCGTGTTCAGCGTCAACGCGTCGGTCTTGGCGACCACCGCCGCTTCCGCGTCGCTGCGCCGGCGGTTTTTCTGCTGCCCTTCCAGTTGCCGGTACAGCGCGATGTATTGCGCGGCCATCCGGGCCCAGCCGAAGCCGGTGGCGAGTTCGTTGGCGGCGACACCCATCGCGCGCCGCGCGCCGTCGTTGTCGGCGAGACGCGCGACCGCGCCGGCCAGCGCCTTGGGATCGTCCGGGTCGTCGAGCACGATGCCGCATTCCGGCGTGATGATCTCGGCGCCGCCCGCCGTGCGCGCGGTGACGACCGGCAGACCCGCCGCCATCGCCTCGAGCAGCGACAGGCTCATCGCTTCATAGCGCGAGGGAAACACGAAGGCGTCGACCGAATGCATCAGCACCGGCATCTCCTTCACGAGCCCCAGAAAATGCACGCGATGCGCGATGCCGAGCGCCTTCGCTTCTTCAGGATAGGGACTGCCCGGCAGAAAACCGGCCACCGCCATCTGCACGTGCCCGGGCAGATGCTTGAGCGCGGCGAGCACCGTGCCGAGGTTCTTGCGCGGCGTGCGCAAGTCGCCGACGAACAGCAGCAGGAACGCGTCCTTCGGCAAGCCGAATTTCTCGCGGTCGCCGGTGGCCGCGGCGAAGCCTTGCGTGTCGACGCCGTTGTAGATCACATCGACGCGGTTATCCGGCGTGAGGCCGATCGCGCGAATCTCGTCGGCGACCTTCTGCGACACCGCCGTGATGACCTTCGAGCGGCGGTAGGCCCAGCGTTCGAGCAGCGCGTTGCAGCGCGTATAGATCGACTGATACGCGGACCACACGCCCTTGGTGAGCCCGAACGGATAGTACTTGCTGCCGAACCAGCCGCTATGCACGAAGTGCGAGGTGTTGACGTCGGCGGGCATCCACGTGATGAAGCCGTTCACGTGCAGCACGTCGTATTCGCTGCGATGCGCGCGCAGCCACATCGCGCTCTTGAACGCGAACACCTGCTGGCGCAACAGATTGGTGGGCCACCAGCGGCCGATTTTCATCGGCACCCAGCGGACGTTGGGGTGGGCGAGCAGATCGGGCGCGACGTGCGAGGCGACCAGCGTGACGCCGATGTTCTCGTCGAGCGCGGCGCGCGCGATCTCGTGGTTGACGCGCCCCTGGCCGTCGTTATGGCGCACGACGTGCGTGACAATGGCGACTCTCACTCAGTGCCTCCGTGGACAAATAGCGTGCGTCTGCGGTTCATTTTTTCGTAGTGCACCGCAGAAAGGATCGAAAAAACACTCATGAAAAGCAGCAGTCCGCCTGTGCCGACCAGCGAATTGGTGAACACCAGCATCGCGAAGGTCGCGAGACTCAGGCTCAGGCAGGCGGACACGAACTTGTCGTTGCGCATCCTGAACGACGCGAGCACCGCGCGCACCACCAGCCAGACGATGCCGGACATGTACAGCAGCGTGCCGGGCCAGCCGAGCACGAACGGAATGTTCATCACGCCGCTGTCGAAGTTGCCGTACTGGCCGAGCTGGCCGCCGTCGTTCGAGAGCTTGGTGGAGGTGCCGGTCGCGCCCATGCCCTCGCCGGCCACGTCGGTAAAGGCGGTTTTCGCGAAGGTCGCGTAGAACTCGTTACGCGCGGCGTAGCTCTGGTCGTCGTTCAGGTTGACGATGGTGGAGAGCCGCGCCTGCATCCGCTCGGCCACCGGGCCGACCGCGAGCAACGGCACGCACAGGCCCGCGAGCAGCACCGCGCTCGCGATGATGCGCACGCGCACCTTGTTGTTCGATTTGACCAGTTGAATCAGCAGCGCGACGATCCAGCCGCCCCACGTCGAACGCACGAGGCTCAGCGCGAACGAGAAGAAGCCGAGCGCCGCGGCGATCCAGCGCACGCGGTGCGTGGCCGCCATCACGAAGACCATCGCGCCCATCATCGCGAACGCGAACGGGCCCGACGAATTCATCGTGCTGAACACGCGCACGCCCATCGGCACGGCGTCGCCTTGCGAGTTCATCTGCGAGCCGAGCATCCACAGCGCGTCCCACTGCGGCATGATGAAGAACTGGATCAGCCCGTAGCCGCCCATCACCAGCATGCCCCAGATGAAGGTGTTGACGATGGTGTCGCGGTACTGCGGATACTGGCGCGTGTGCGCCATGATGTGAAAGCCGATCAGGATCGGATAGAGCCAGTTCGCGAGGTCGTAGGTGGCGGCGAGCGGCCCGCTCGACATCACGCCGATCATGAACGCGTAGGCGAGCCCGAGCAGCACCAGCAGCACCGGCAAGCCGCGCCGCTGCGACAGCAGCCGGTAGTAGCGCAGCAACGAGAACGCGCTGATCATCGTCACCGCGAGCGGCGCGACCTGGATCAGGCTGGTGGGCGTGAACGAGCCCTTGGACCAGTCGGCGAGACGCCGCACTTCCGGGCTCAGGAACCACAGCCACCACATGAAGCCGATGTAGCGCGCCGGATTCCTGAAATACAGCCACAGGCCCGTGAGGATCGCGAGCAGCGGAAACGCGAGCGTGAGCACCGTGCCCTGACGCGCGCCGATCATGAGCGCCGTGATCAGCCACAGCAGCGCCTCCGGCATCCACTCCTTGCGGCCGTTGGAGACGGCTCGCGGTGCGCCGTCGGCGCCGGCTCGCGTGATCGTCGACATCGTTTAGAAGCCTCCGCGCGATTCGCGCGCGCGCTGTCCGGCGGAACCGCTTGCGCCCGCACCCGCGCCCGCACCGGCCGCGCGCCCGCGCAACGCCGCGCGCGCCCGCAGCATGTCCTGCGTGATCCGCACGTGCTGCATCGCGTAGCTTTGAGTGGTCAGATCGCGCGAGAGCAAACCGGCCGCCGCCGCCTGGGCCTGCTGCAACGCTTCAGCCGGCGACGCGACGAACCGGTCCACCGCTTCGCGCAGCGCCTGCGGATTGAACGGCGGGATATACGCGGCCTCGCCCGCCGGGAAATAATCCTGCAACGCGCCGACGTTGGTGACCACCATCGGCTTGCCGACGGCGGCCGCCTCCAGCATCACGGTGATGCCCGAAGCGTGCGTATTGGGCCGCAGCGGCACGACGATCACGTCGGCCCAGTCGTACAGTTCGTGTTGCTTTTTGATGCCCGAGAACAGCGCGATCTCGACGTTCGGCGCGCGCAGCGAGGCGGGAATCCGGCGGCGCGTCGCGAGTTTCACCGTGTAGCGGTCGTCGTTGCCGAGCGCCTTGATGAGCGTCTCCCAATCGCGGTCGCGGTCGTTGCCGATCGCGGCGATGCGCAGCGGCGTGTGCGGCTTCCACTCGCTCGGCGCGCGCACCGGAAAGTCCTGGGTATTCAGGCCGTAGAGCAGCGGCTTCGCATCGCGGTCGAAATAGCGCCGGCACAGCTCGGCGTTTTCGCTGGCGAGCGTGGTCAACTGATCGGCGCGCGTCATCAGCTTGCGATACAGCCAGCTACGCAGCATCCCGTACGAAGGCCACTTGTCGAGCAGCCACACGCTTTGCGCGAGCAGCAAGGGCGAGGACTCGGCGCCCGCCTTGCGGCCGGAGAGCAGCAACATCAGCGCGGCGGAGAGCCATTCCTGTTCGGTGTGCGTCCAGATCACGTCGGCGCGCAGCATGTCGGCGCGGTTGCGCCACGTGTGGATGAAGTCGAAGCCGAGCGCCGCCTTCAGCGCGCGGCGCAAGAGGCGCGCGGCCTTGCCTTCGCGCGCGTCCTGCGAATAGGTCAGCGCGAACGCGTCGGATTCCGCGTGGTGATAGCCATACAGGCAGCCGATGTTGTCGCCCGGTCGATAAAAACGCGGGTCGGCGCCATAAAACAGGTGAACGTGAACTTTCGTACTCATGCAGTCACTCCGGTCTGCCGGTGGAAAGGGGCATCGCCGCGCGCGTGCCCGCGCGCCAGCCGATGCACGAACGTGCCGGACATGTCGCTGGTTTCGCTCACGCGGCGCGTGACAGCGCGCGGCGCGCCTCGTGCGCGCCGGTGCGCACCGCCCGCCAGCGCGACAGCTTCAGGGCCGCCTGCCTCGACACGAGTGCGAGCGCCGCGTGCGTGAGTCCCGGATAGACCCGCGTGCCGACCAGCGTCCACCACCACCACGCGGTTTCGCGGCGCAGCGGCGGCAACTGGTCGCGCAGGATCAGATGGAAGTTGAAGGCGGCGTTGCGCAACGCGGTCATGGTCTGCGCGTCGCGCCGGTCGTCGTCGAAACGTTCGGCGGGGAAGTGATCGACCGCCACGCGCGGGTCGTACATCAGCTTCCAGCCGGCGTTCTTCACGGCGAGGCTGAAGGCCATGTCGTTGTGGACCTGCGCGCCGGCGCCGCGCAAACGCGCGTCGAAGCGGATGGCGCGCACCGCATCGCGCCGGTAGCTCATGTTGGCGCCCTTCAGGATGTCGACTTCGCGCGCGCCGCCCACGCCGAGATGATGATTGCCGATGATCTTGCCGTGCGCGGTGACCTTGCCCACCAGCGGGCGCTGGCCGTCGAGCACGCGGCCTTTTTCATGCACCCAGTCGCGTCCGCCGAGCGCGCCGAGGCGCGCATCGTTTTCGAACGCGGCCGCGATACGTTCGACCCAGTCGGCGTGCGGCGCGGCGTCGTCGTCGGTGATCGCGATCACGTCGCCCGTGGCGGCGTCCAGTCCGCGATTGAGCGCCGCGACCTGGCCCGGCACGTCGACCAGCGCCACGGCGAGCGGCAGCTTGCCCGGCACCGCCGGATCGCGCAGACAGGCATGGGTCGCTTCGTCGTCGGCGCGCGCCACCACCACCACTTCGTCCGGCGCGCGCGATTGCCGTTGCAGCGCCGCGAGGCAGCGCGCCAGATCGGCCGGGCGGCGGTAAGTCGGAACCAGTACCGTCACTTTCATCGTGATGTCCTTTGTTATCGTCATTGCGACAGCCTTCGAATGCGCGCGAAGTTCAGGGGCTCGTCAACGCGCCTCATCTCAGGTGCTCAGATATTCCTGAACCGCCGCATAGCTGCGGTCGTAGCCGCCGCGCGCGCGCGCCGGCATGCCGTTGAAGATGCCGCCCTGCACGTGCACGCCGGCGGCCCGCAAACGCTTGAGCGCGTCGGCGATCTCGCCCTCGCTGTGCACGCCCGAGCGCATCACGAAGAAGGTCGAGCCGGCATACGCGCCGATGATCGACGCATCGGTCACCGCCAGCACCGGCGGCGTGTCGATCAGGATCACGTCGTAGCGCTTGGCGAGGCCGTCGAGGTATTGCGGCAGGCGCGGCGACATCAGCAGCTCCGACGGATTCGGCGGACGGCGGCCGCACGAAATGAAGCTCAAGCCTTCCACGGGTGCGTTGCGGATCGCTTCCTCCAGCGAGATCTGGCCGCTCAGCAATTCGGACAGGCCGTTGTCCTGGGCGCCGCCCAGATAGCGTTCGAGCACGCCGCGGCGCATGTCGCCGTCGATCAGCAGCACGCGCTTGCCCGAATTCGCCAGCAGCACCGCGAGATTGACCGTCAGGAAGCTCTTGCCGACGCCGGCCATCGGGCCCGTCAGCATGACGATGCGATTCTTCGCGTCGAGCATCGTGAACTGCATGGAGGTCCGCAGGCTGCGCAGGCTTTCGATCGTGACGTCCTTCGGCCGCGCGTTCGCCAGCACCGAGCGCAGGCGTTCGCCGCCGCGCTCGAAACTGCTTTCGAGCAGCGCCTGCTCGGGGCTCAACGGCACGAGGCCGAACACCGGCAGATGGAAAGCGCGCTCGATGTGATCGGGGTCGTCGATGCCCTTGAACATATTGCGGCGCAGGAACACGAAACCCGTGCCCGCGATCAGGCCGAGAATCACCGCCGCCGACAGGATCAGCACCTTCTTCGGCTTGACCGGCACGCCGGGGCGCAACGCGGCGTCGACGATATGCACGTTGCCGCCGGTGCCGGCCTTCTGCACCGAGAGCTCCTGCACGCGGTTGAGCAGCAGCACGTAGATGTCCTCGGCGACCTTCGCGTCGCGCTGCAACTGCACGGCCTTCACTTCGGTGGCGGGCAGATCGCGGAAGCGGTCGGCGTACTTGGCGCGCTGCGCCTGCAATTCGGCCATCTGTTCGCGCGCGGCCTTGAGCGTCGGATGGTCGTCGCCGTAACGCTCGGTGAGCTGCGCCATCTGCAGACGCAAGCCGGCGATCTGCTGCTCGTACTGCACGCTGCCTTCCAGGTAGACCTTGGCTTCCTCGCTCGCGTTGATCGAGCCGGATTGACGCTGATACGCGGTCAGCGCGGCCTCGGCGCGTTCGAGATCGGACTTCAGGCGCGGCTCCTCGCTCTTCAGGAAGTCGAGCATCTTGCTCGCGTCGGCCTGCTTGTTCAGCACGTGCTGGCGCACATACGACTGCGCGAGCGCGTTGGCGACCTCGGCCGCGTGCGCCGGGTCCTTGTCCTCCAGCGAGATCTGGATCACGCCGGTCTGCTTGCCCTGCTCCTGCACGCTGATGGACGACTGGAACGCGGTGATCGCGTCGAGATCGTTCGCGCGCATCACGGTGAACTGCTCGCCCGGACGCGCCACCAGTTTGTTCACGAGCATCGTCACGCCGCCGCCCTGCTCCTGCTGGCCGACCTGGCCGCGCAGCAGCAGCGTGCCGTTCGGCGCGTAGAGCTCGTAGTGCTGGTCGTCGATGGCCTTCATCGTGAGCTTCTGGCCTTCCAGCGCGGGCACCACGTCGATCGAATCGACGTCGGCCACTTCGCCGCCCCATGCGTACGACGACAGACCGAGCCACGGCCGCGCCGGCTGGCCGGGGCTCGCCATGCGCGCGGCGATGCTGCCGAGCAAGGGGAACATCTTCGGCGTGACGCTGAAGTTCAGCTTCAACTGCTGCACCACGGGCGCGACCACGCCGCGGCTCTTGATGATTTCGATCTCGGCGTCGGTCGGCAGCGAGGTGGAGCCGGTGGTGATCGCCGCGCCCGTCTGCGTCTGCGTGAGCGCCTGCGAGGTGTTGTCGGACTGCTCGACGCGCACGTGCGCGTCGGCCGAATACACCGGCTTGGCAAGGTAGCAGTACGCGCCCGCCATGCCGACGATCACCGCGGCAATGGCGATCAGCCACCAGATGTCGTCGAGGATCACCTGCACCAGTTGCCCGAGGACGACGTCCTCTTCTTCGGTCCGAACCGGACCGGCCATGTATGGAGAGATTTGATTGCTCACAATTCGATCCCGTATCGGTTGCTGCGGCGTGTGTCTGGGCTTCTTGCTTCTTTCATCCTGCTTCCCGGCTGGCTTGCCTGTCTTTCCGTGTCGAGGGCCCGCGCCCCGTGAAGGCGGCGCGGACCCGTCGACGCCGTCGCGGCTTAGCGCGTCAACTGCTTCAGGTAGAACAACGTCTGCACGCTCGGCAAGACCTGCTGCAACACACGGTTGAAGGTGGTCGAGGCGGCGGTGCCCACATACACGACATCCATCGGCTGCAACTGGAACTGCGACGACAGCATGATCGCGTCCGGCTGCGTCATGTCGAGGCGGTACACGTCCGGCGTGGTCGGCTTCTCGCGCATGCCGCGCATCACGAAGATCTGCCGCGGATTGGCGTCGGTGTCGAGAATGCCGCCCGCCTGCGTGAGCGCGTCGGCGATCGTCAGACGGCCCTTCAGCATCGGCACCTGGATCGGCGTCTTCACTTCACCCATCACGAAGATGCGGCTGTCGCTGCGGTCCGGCACGTTGATCACGTCGCCGCCTTGCAGCATCACGTTCTGCGTGGTGTCGCCCTTGTCGAGCATGCGGTTGGCGTCGAGCACATAGAGCTTGTTGTTGCGCGTGAGACGCACGCGCTGGATGTCCGCGTCGCCGGTCGAGCCGCCCGAGCGCGTGATCGCGTCGACCAGCGTGAGCGGCACGTCGCTGACGGCGAGCGGCCCCGGCGTCTTCACCTCGCCGGTGACCTGCACTTTCTGGCCGCGGTACGACAGCACGCGCACGTCGACCTGCGGATTGCGGATATAGCGCACGAGGCCCGATGCGAGCTGATCGCGCAGTTCGCCCGGCGTCTTGCCGGCGGCCTTGATGCGGCCGACGAACGGGAAAAAGATCGTGCCGTCGGCGGCGATGGTCTGGCCGTACGGATCGGCCTGGCCCGGCAGCGCGGCCGTATAGGGCTGCTGCAACGCGCCGGCGACGCTTTGCGTGGTGTTGCCGCCGGAGGACAGCGTGCTGCCCTGCGGGGTGGTCAATTCGGGGTGATCCCACACGGTGATGCCGAGAATGTCCTGCGGCGACAGACGGTACACGTACTGCGACGGATCGCTGAAACGCGAGGTCGGCAGCACCTGGGTCGCGGCGGCGGCGGCTTGCGCCTGCGCGGCGACCAGCGGGCCGTCGATCAGATGGACCGGATAGGTTTCCGCGGCCTGGCTCTGGTGCTGGCCGTCGTCTTTCAGACGGGAGGTGTCGAGATAATTGCCAGGTGCGGTGGCGCAGGCCGACAGAAAGGACGTCAGCAAAAGCGAGGCGGCGACTCTCGACTTGAAACGCGTCGAGTCGAAGCCCGTCGATGTGAAGTTCGCAAGCGAGCTTGCAGCGGTTTTTTTCATCAGCATATTTTCTTCAGCCATCCCATGACCAGATGTTCGATGAGCACGAGACTCTCCCTATAAGTGGTTTCCGCGCCGCCGTGCGGATCGGCGACGTCGGAATCGGCCTCCCACTTGCCGAGCGGATAAACCTTGCCGCGCGAGGCCGGATCGAGCGCCTCGACCGCGCTCACCTGCGCGCGCTCGCTGACCAGCACCAGATCGGCGGCGCGCACGAGTTGCCGGTCGAGACGTCTCGAGTAGTGGATCCCGGAGGCGACGCCCCGCTCCGCGAGCAGGCGCTGCATCACCGGGTCCATGCCGTGGCCGTTCACGGCACGGATGCCCGCCGAATGAAACGCGATCGGCGCTGATGACGTGCGCGACGTCAATCGCTGCCGGGCCTTGAACAGCATTTCGGCGGCAGGCGAACGGCACACGTTGGCGTGGCAGACGATCAGAACGTTGGCGAACATAGCGGACTCCCTTCGGGTGAGACGCTTCGTGACGGCGCGTTGGCGTCGACGGCCTAGCGGCCGGTCTCGGCCGTGGCGGCCTCGGCGACGAGCGGCAAGCCGTTCGCGCCGACCTTCGCCGGCGCGTTGCGCAGCGCATGCTGACGGCCGATCGCGTGATACTCGATACCGAGTTCCAGCAGCGCGTCCGGTTCGTACAGATTGCGGCCGTCGAAAATCAGCGGCGTCTTGAGGATCTGCTTGAGCGCGTCGAAATCCGGGCTCTTGAAGACCTTCCATTCGGTGAGGATCACCAGCGCGTCGGCGCCCTCGGCGGCTTCCATCTCTTCCGTCGTGAACGTGAGGCGCGCGTGCTGCTGCGGCACGTCCTTCAGGTCGAGCGCGAACACGCGCTTCGACTCGTCGATCGCGACCGGGTCGTAGGCCTTCACGCGCGCGCCGCGGCGCAGCAGTTCGGCGATCAGCGGACGGCTCGGCGCTTCGCGCATGTCGTCGGTGTTCGGCTTGAACGCGAGACCCCAGATCGCGAACGTGCGATCCGACAGGTCCTCGCCCAGACGCGCGACGATCTTGTGCGCGAGCACTTTCTTCTGCGTGTCGTTGACGGCTTCCACCGCTTCGAGAATGCGCAGGTTCGCCTTGTGATCGGCGGCCGTGCGGATCAGCGCCTGCACGTCCTTCGGGAAGCACGAGCCGCCGTAGCCGCAGCCGGCGTACAGGAAGTCGTAGCCGATGCGCGGATCGGAGCCGATGCCGCGGCGCACGGCCTCGATGTCGGCGCCGACGCGGTCGGCCAGATTGGCGAGTTCGTTCATGTACGAAATGCGCGTGGCGAGCATCGCGTTGGCCGCGTACTTGGTGAATTCGGCGGAGCGCACGTCCATGTACAGCGTGCGTTCGCGATTGCGGTTGAACGGCGCGTAGAGGCGCTTCATCAGTTCGCGTGCTTTTTCGCCGGGCACGTCCTCGTCGCAGCCGAGCACGATGCGATCGGGCCGCGTGAAGTCCTCCACCGCCGCGCCTTCCTTCAGGAACTCGGGATTGGAGACCACCGAGAACATGTGGCTCGCATTGCGCGCGGCCAGTTCTTCCGCGATCGCTTCGCGCACGCGCGAGGCGGTGCCCACCGGCACCGTCGATTTGTCGACGATCACCTTGAAGCCGGTCATGTGGCGGCCGATGTTGCGCGCGGCGGCCAGCACGTATTGCAGGTCGGCCGAACCGTCCTCGTCCGACGGCGTGCCCACCGCGATGAACTGAATGTCGCCGTGCGCGACCGCGGCTTCGACGTTGGTCGAGAACTTCAGACGCCCGGCCTTGCGATTACGTGCGATGACCTCCTGCAGACCCGGTTCATGGATCGGCACGCCGCCGTTGTTGAGCACGTCGATCTTGCGCTGATCGACGTCGAGACAGAACACGTCGTGGCCGATGTCGGCCAGACAGGCGCCCGTCACGAGGCCTACGTAGCCGCTACCGATGATCGTCAGGTTCATGTGTTACCTCGGAGGTTGGGTTGGTTCACAAATAAAGTTCGGGGCCACCGCAAGAAAACGCCGGGCCGGCAAGAAAACGCCGGGCCGCCCCAGGTTTTCTCGCACCCCCTCGGGGGGCTGGCGCGCAGCGACAGTTGGGGGCCGACATCAGTACGCATTGCTGCCCACGAAGCCCTTCCACAGCGTCAGCACGACGATCTTGATGTCGAGCCAGAAGGTCCAGTGCTGCATGTAGTACAGATCGAGCTTGACGCGGCCCATCATCTTTTCGATGCGGTCGGTTTCGCCGCGATAGCCGTTGATCTGCGCCCACCCGGTGATGCCCGGCTTGATCCGGTAGCGGTGCATGTAGCCCTTCACCAGATCCTTGTAGATGTCGTCGTGTTCGAGCGCATGCGGACGCGGGCCGACCACCGACATCTCGCCGCGCAGCACGTTGATGAATTGCGGCAGCTCGTCGAGGCTCGTGCGCCGCAGGAACGCGCCGACCGCGGTGATGCGCGGGTCGCGGCGCGTGGCCTGGGTGATCTTGCCGGCCTCTTCCTGATGGATGCGCATCGAGCGGAACTTGTAGATCTCGAACTGATGGCCGTCGATGCCTTTTCTCTTCTGGCGGAAAAACACCGGGCCCGGCGAACTGAGCTTCACCATCACCGCGATCACGATCATCAGCGGCGACAGCGCGGTCAACGCGGCGAGCGCGAAC
Source organism: Paraburkholderia sp. 22099 (assembly GCF_052045835.1). Lineage (NCBI taxonomy): Bacteria > Pseudomonadati > Pseudomonadota > Betaproteobacteria > Burkholderiales > Burkholderiaceae > Paraburkholderia > Paraburkholderia sp. 22099. The sequence goes on from NZ_JBQEPU010000001.1 coordinate 38,810, forward strand.
AGGCGATCGAAAATGCGCTTGGGCAGCACGCGCAGATCGGTGATCGGCGAGGCGGCCAGGTTGATGGCCGGCACGCCGAGCAGATCGACCATCGGCTGGTTGAACAGCGTGAGGCTGCGCACGTCGGGAATGAAGCGGATATTCACGAAGTCGTTGCGCAGGTCCATCACGAAGCGGTGAATCGCCTTCTCTTTCGAAATCGGCAGCGCGAGCCACAACTCGCGAATCGCGCGCTGGCGCACCAGTTCGAGCATGCGCTGATAGTCGCGCTCGACCGGCACGCCGTCGATCGCGTCGCCCGCATCCGGGTCTTCGTAATGGTTGATCGTGCCGTCCTCGTCGAACACCACCACGGGGCTAAAGCCCGCATCGGGGCGGCTGCGCATCTGCTCGATCAGAAACCGCCCATACGGCGCGCCGCCGACGATCGCCACCGCGCGCTGATTGAAGCCCTCGCGGCGCAGACCGCGCAGGATCGAATACACGATCACCTTGGTGACGATCAGCAGCACGATGGTGGCCAGCGCCCAGTACGCGAGCCACAGCCGCGACAGGCTGTCCGAGCGGTGCAGGCTGAAGCTGATCAGAATGCCGGTGACCTCCACCAGCACCCAGCCGCCGGCGACGCGGCACAGCAGGTCGTACAGCGGCTTGCCGCGCCATGACTGATAGATGCCGAGCGCGGGGAAAAACACCACCACCAGCAGGCAATCGAACGCGAGCGACACGCTTTGCATATCGTCCAGCCACACGAACTTCCCGCTGTGCGCGGCCGCCGCGAGGGCGGCGCCCAGCGCGACCATGGCGATGTCGATGATTCTCGATAGAACGCTCAGCATGCGTGGCCCCTCAGTTCGTCAGTCAAGTGCCATCCGTTGTGGTTGATTAATTCCGTCATGCACTTCGGTCCGCCGCGCGACGCACAACGCCGGTATCCGCGTCCGGCCAGATAAATGCGCGACGCGAAATGAATTGAACCGGTGCTAATTGCTCCGCCGTTTTCCTTTCCAGACAATGACTGGAACGGCTGGCTGGAAAATGCGTGTCGGAATGAGTGAATACCCTTGTACAGGTATAGATAAAGCGGTATTAAAATTCGCGCCGCAAGCCTGCAAAAAATCTCAAATTGTATCGGTCAAAGTTTCGGTATTTTTTCCGACTTTTGTTCGGCAATTGTTACCGGATTTAGCGTTGGAACGGCGTATTGCGCGCCTTTCCGTCGGCCTATGCGGTGGCTGCCGAGCGTTTCCTACGAAGCTTACAGCGGCGCCTTTCGTGGTTATTCTGCCGCATTGTCGGGTGTAAAAAAATGGCCCATGATTTTTTTCGGGTAATTTTTCTTTTTTAGAACCTGAGCCGACATTTTTTCTTCACGAAACAGACGATTTTTATTAGCGGATTTATATAGTTTCTATTTAACGCGCTTTTATTGATTCCAGAGTTCATGATAAAACTCGACGCATTCACCCCAGCCTCGAGGAGTCCATCATGACAGCTCCGGTCACGGCCATCCCCGCCGACACCCGGTCCACGCAAGCTACGCCCCTGAACGTCAAGCTCAAGGTTCATCCCGTGATTCTGGCGGGCGGCTCCGGCACGCGCTTGTGGCCGATGTCGCGCGAACAGCATCCGAAGCAGTTGATCGGCCTGCTCGGCGAGGATTCATTGCTGCAATCCACCACGCGCCGCCTCGACGGACTTGAGGCCGGCTATCCCGTCACCGGACAACTCGTCGTGGTGGCCAACGAAGAGCAGCGCTTCACCACCGCCGAGCAATTGCGCACGAGCGGCAAGCCGGCCCGGCTGATTCTCGAACCCGTCGGGCGCGACACGGCGCCGGCGCTCACGGTGGCCGCGCTGTCGGTCGCCGCGCAGGACGAGGACGGCATCATGGTCGTGATGCCCGCCGATCACGCGGTCACCGACCTCGACGGCTTTCACGCGGCGGTGGCCGTCGGCGTGAAGCACGCGGCAGCCGGTCATATCGTGACGATGGGCATCGTGCCGACCCGCGCGGAAACCGGCTATGGCTACATTCGCATCGGCGCGGCGCTTGTCGGTGCAGCCGACGAAGCTCAGGAAGAAAGCACCGGCAAGATCGAGGTGCATCAGCTCGATCGCTTCGTCGAGAAGCCGCATCTGGAACTCGCGCAGCGCTACATCGAATCGCAGGAATACTGGTGGAACAGCGGCATTTTCATCATGCGCGCGTCGACGTGGCTGAAGGCGATCCGCCACTTCCAGCCGGCGATTTTCGAAGCATGCGAAGCGGCCTTCGCGGGCGGCAAGGCGGACGGCGACTTCTTCCGTCTGCAACGCGATGCGTTCAGCGCGTCGCCGTCGAATTCGATCGACTACGCGGTGATGGAGCAGCTCGGCAACGATCAGACCGCCGCCTCGGGCGTGGTCGTGCCGTTGCAGGCGGGCTGGTCGGACGTGGGTTCGTGGGACGCGATCTGGGACATCTCCGACAAGGACGCGAGTCAGAACGTAGGCCGCGGGCGCGTGATGTTCGAAGGCGCGAACTCCACGTTCGCGCATTCCGAGGGACGGCTGATTGCCTGCGTGGGTACGCAGGATCTGGTGGTGGTCGAAACGGCCGACGCGATTCTGGTCGCCGATAAATCGCGCGTGCAGGACGTCAAGAAAATCGTCGGCCGGATTCGCGAGGACGGCGGGCTCGAAGCGGCCAACCATCGCAAGGTGCATCGCCCGTGGGGCAACTACGATTCCGTCGACACGGGCGAGCGTTTCCAGGTCAAGCGCATCGTCGTGAAACCGGGTGCGCGGCTTTCGCTGCAAATGCATCATCACCGCGCCGAACATTGGATCGTCGTGCGCGGCACGGCGCTCGTCACGCGCGGCGAAGAGCGCTTCATCGTCTCCGAAAACGAATCGGCTTATATTCCGCTGGGCGTCACGCATCGTCTCGAGAACCCCGGCAAGATGCCGCTCGAAATGATCGAGGTGCAGTCCGGTTCGTATCTCGGCGAAGACGATATCGTGCGCTTTGACGACACTTATGGACGTCAATGAGGGACGCCGGTCAGGGACGTCGATGAATCAATGCCAGTGACGAGTCACAACGGATGAAACGGGAACCTGCGGCGGTTGCTCCTACCGGCCGCGGGGTGCTGCGCTCATCCCGCGTGCGAGATGAGTTCTGGGTACGACGAAAAACGATCTGACGCACTGTTCTCGCTGCTTGCGTTCGTGCTGGCCGGTTCGCCGGGATAGCGGCGCAAGGGTCCGCGGAATGCATTGAGCGGACCGTGCAAAGGCGCGCCGTGATTCACCGCGACAGGCTCCGGCACATGACGCATGGGCGGCAAGGGACGCGCGGGCGCCGGCGCCGTTGAACTCACCGCAGGCGCGGGCACCACATTCACCGTCGATGCCGGCTCCGGTGCCGCCTGGGTCGCTTGTGTCTGGGCCGCCGCGAGCGTGCCGCATTCACGGTCGATCCACTGCCGCGCCCATTCAAACGCGTACTGCTCCGCTTCTTCGGCATGCGCGAAGCGTGGACCCACGAGACCGGAGCGCTCGATGCGCTTGCCGTCCTTCATGATTTCCGCCCATGCGCGATACATCTCATTGGGCACCCGCTCGGCCGCGATGTAGATCTGATAGCCGCGCCGGTCGGCGATCTCGGTGCCGCGTGGCGCGAGACTCATCGACAGCGGCGTGCGTTGATCCGCCTGTTCATGCGCGTGGCGTGCCGACACAACGGCCGAATTCAAGCCGTTCATGGCCGCGCCCACCGCGCCCGCTTCGTCCATGCGCGGCAGACCGGCTCGCCACACAGGCCGTGCCGCCACTGCCGCCGCGCCGTTGGACGCCGACTGCATGCGCGACGGCGCGGCCGGCGGCACCACGGCTGGCGCGGTATCGAGCCCCGCCAGTTGGCGCGTGATGTCCGCGATCGGATCGGCCGAACGCCAGTTACCCGCATGATGCGACGTGCCATTGGACGAGCCCGGCGCTTGCCACGACTCGGGACTCTTCCAGGACACGCCACGCATGTTTTCGTCACGCGTGCTGGGGGTTTCCGTGACCGGTGCCGCGGGTTTGGCCGCGACGGGCGGCGCCGGTTGGGGGACGTACGCGAAGGTGCGCCCGGTTTGGGATAACAGCCGAACCATCTCGAGCAGCGTGCCGTTCAATTGCCATTCTTCAAAACGGCGCCGGCAGGTAGGACCCGACGGATAGCGGCCTGGCAGTTTCGACCAGGGCTCACCGGTTGTCAAAATCCACAGGACGGCATTCGCCACGATGCGTGGTTCGGCGCGGGGCCGGCCGCGTCGGTTTAGACGGACGGCCGGCTCATCGGAGACGAGCGCTGCCAGCAGCGCCCATTCGTCATTGCTTAGCTCATCAAAAAACATTTGGATTTTCTCCACGCAGCCTGGCCAGGCCGCGGCTTTGGGTCAGCCACGGATTCAACTTTCACGATCCATGTGCGACCCTCGGTTGCACAAATATGTCTTGGACGTTTTGCTGGCTGGTCAATACCGCCCTGTCTTAGTGCGGTTTGTCCCTATTGCGAAGCACAAAACGTGGTCTCACTCGTGCATGGGAGAATTGTGCACGAAGCATACCATCCCCAGGGTTTGCGTGAATATGACTGAGACAAGTGTTACGGATGGAAACAAACTTGTCCTTTTTGCTGCGTCATTCCACGCATTGCCGTAACAGAACTACTGTCCATTCGGGCGATGGAAAAGGTTGCTGCGCAGCACAACGTTACGACTATCTAAACGAGTTGCCTTGGTAAATCTGTTGCCCAGACGGAACGCGATTTCAATACATTTTGAGTGAATGTCGAAGAGGCGCGCAACACCTCGGACGCATCTTTTCGACAGCGCGCGAACAGCCGCCTGTACGCCGCCGCGCGCGCGAGCAACGCCCACGCAAAGCGCCGGCTTCGCGTTCGACGACACCCGCGCGGGCCGGCGCAGGTTTCTAGCGCACTGGCTTGGCGGCGCCCTCGCCCACCACGGTCGTCCATTCGCGCACGCGCCATTGCGCGACCAGACCCGCGCGAACATACGGATCGGCCTCGGCAAAGGCTCTCGCGGCAGCGGGCGAGTCGCCCTGGAAGAGCAGCAAGGCGGTGTCCGCGGGTTCGGTCAACGCACCGCCCAACAGCAGCTCGCCGCGTTCGACTGCCGCCCATGCGAGCTTCAGATGTTCGTCGCGATACGTGCCACGCCGTTCGAGATAGTCGGGCACGAGGTCATACATCAAGAGGTAGTGCATGAGAGTCTCCCAAGGCTTGCTTGCAAGAATGGATCAGTGACGCACCGGGCACATGTCGAGTCTAATAGACGCCAATGATCACCAATGGATTTTCTTCCGATTTACTATTCACGTGCGCCCGCAGCAATCCGAAATGCATACTTACGCCTTTCATCATTCGGTGTGAATGCCGTTGATGTAATTCATGCGAATTCGCCGCGACAATTCCTCTGCGTCGCATGACATGATTCGGCGCTGTCGCGCTTGCTCAAATCATGGGACGCACGCGGCCTCCGCCATGGCAGGCGTAAGGGAATACCACGGCGCGCGCGTGTCAACCAGAACGCGCCGTCCGCCGTTGTGGCAGACAGTATTTGCCATAATGAACGTGCCGAGCGGCTCTGTTGCGGGCTGTTGCGTGTGCGCCCGCGCGCCTGAACAACCACAAAATGTCTCACCACCCATGGAGTGTCACATGAAGATCCAATCCGCTATCGCTACGCTGGTGCTGGGCGCGGTGCTCGTTTCGCCGGTGTTCGCACAGAACAGCCAGCAGACCAAAATGGCCGACTGTAACAAGCAGGCAGCCGACAAGAAAGGCGACGAACGCAAGGCCTTCATGAAGAATTGCCTGTCCGCCAAGCCCGCGGCCGCGCCGATGACCCAGCAGGAAAAGATGAAAGTGTGCAACACGCAAGCCACCGGCAAGAAAGGCGACGACCGCAAGGCGTTCATGAAGAGTTGCCTGTCGTCCGCGCCGGCCAACCAGGCCGTGCAATGAGCGATGCGCAATGAATGCGACGGAATGAATCCGGCGCGAACGTCCGGCATTGAGTCGCTCATCGATCCAACAGGGCCGCGCCTTTCTCCGGCGCGGCCCTTTGCTTTGTGCGCCCTTCTTGCAACGCTCCGTGCGCATCAACGCGCGCATCAACGCACGCACCAACGCACGCACGAACGTGCCGTTTTTCTTCTATGATGGCTGCGGAGACGGCCCACCCTCAATACAACATCAGACGGGCCGCCATCTTGTCGTTGGTGCTGCAGGGCATCGATCGGAGGCAAGGATGGTATCGAAGCATAAAAACCGCTGGTTAAGGCGGTGGCTGGTCGTCATCATCTTCTGGGCGGTGCCCGTGGCGATCGTTGCGGTGAACGAGATCAGGGAGGAAATGGCGTACAACGCCGTCGACCTCGATCGCGCGCTCACCACCTGGAATCTCACCGACGCGCAACGCGCCGCGGGCGCGGCCGCGCGCTGCCACGGCAAGCCCGACGAAGCGCAAGCCGCCGGCTGCCCGGCCGAGGTGCTGGCCGCCAATGCGCCGCGTCAGCAGGACGCCCGCAATGAATACGGCGTGCGCCGCACTACCCTGATGGCTTATCTCTGGCATGCGTTCGTCGGCTACTGGGTCGTGCCGGCTATCGCACTGTTCCTGCTCGGCGTGCTGATCGGCATGATTCGCCGCGCGCTGCGGCGGCCGCCGGCGGTGAAAAGCCCGGCGAATCACGGATGACGGCGACTGCGTCGATAGTCGCTGCGCGCTGGCGTCGTTGCATTCGCGCGGGCGCCGGATCAGCGTCACGAAACACCGGTTCGCGGCGCAGAAGCAACACTTTCAATTGAATTGCAACCGGAATCGCCGGCGCGAAAAATCGGTAAAAACGGGCATGCGGTTCGGTCAGGTCCTTTCGAGCGTGGCGCGGATCGAGTCTCGACAGCCGCCCCGGAAAGCCCATTCGAACTCGCTGCCGGAGCGCTTCGAACGGTGTTTTCGATGCAGGTCAAATTTACATCACGATGCCTTGCGATTAGCCGCAAAGCCCCGCCACACAAGGCTCTCCGCCTGCCGGCGAGGCGTCTTTCCAGGTCCGCATGTGATATAACTCAAAGGGCAACCCCGGCAACATCCAACGAGGTTGCGCCCCGGAACCATGACGGAGAAAAACGATGCAAAGACGAAACTTCATGTTGAAGACTACCGCTGCGCTCGCTTTCGGAGGCCTTGCACTCGCCGGCTGTACGACCACCGGCGGCGGCAAGCAGGGCACGTCCTCCACCGATACCTCCAAACGCCAGTCGATCGACGCCAGCGTCGACGGCACCATGTCGCGCCTCTATACGACGGTGAAGGGTTCGCGCGAACTCGTCGCCAAGGCGCGCGGCGTTCTCGTGTTCCCGTCGGTCCTGCAAGCGGGCTTCATCGTCGGCGGCCAGTACGGCGAAGGCGCGTTGCGCGTGGGCGGCAGCACGGTCGGCTACTACAGCACGGCCACGGGATCGTTCGGTCTGCAGGCAGGCGCGCAATCGAAGGCCATCGTCTTCCTGTTCATGACGCAAGACGCGCTCGACAAATTCCGCAACGCCGACGGCTGGTCCGTGGGCGGCGACGCTTCCGTCGCACTGGTGAAGATGGGCGCCAACGGCGCGATCGACACGAACACGGCCACGGCGCCGGTCGAGGTATTCGTGATGACCAATGCCGGCCTGATGGCCGACCTGTCGCTCCAGGGCACCAAGGTGTCGCGCCTGAAGATCTGAGCGCGCGGTGAGTTTGCCGGTCCGCGGGCTGCGGCGGATCCGCCGGTTCCGTTAGCGGCGGCAGCGGTTCAGACGCAGCCCGCGGACGCGACCATTGCACGTTGCATCCCGCGCACGCGGTGCCTGCGGGTCATGGAGCTTTGTGTTCGGCTCCCGATGCGAGCCCTCATGCCGGCGATGCGACTATCCCCAGCGAAGCGGCAATAAAAACGGCGATGCGCCTTGCACATCGCCGTTCTTTTTATCGTGCCGCGCAAGGCGGTGGCCGCTTTATCAACCCGGCCCACTCCTGCGCCATGTCCGCTCGCCTCAACTTCCCGACGTATCGATCACCTTGAAGCGCGAACGCTTCTGCGCGCGAATCACCGACTGATACGCATCCACATACTGCTGCGCCATCCGGTGCGACGTGAAGCGCTCCTCGAAGCGTTGCCGCACGCCCGCGCGCGGCATCTTATGGAGGCGATTGACCGCCGCGACCGCGCCGATCTCGTCCTCGACGATAAAGCCGGTCACGCCGTCTTCCAGCACTTCGGGCACCGAGCCGCGATTGAACGCGATCACCGGCGTGCCGCACGCCATCGCCTCGATCATGACGAGGCCGAACGGCTCCGGCCAGTCGATCGGGAACAGCAGCGCATGCGCGCCGGAAAGGAACTCGGCCTTCTGGTGATCCGCGATCTCGCCGATGAACTCGACATAGGGCAAGTCCAGCAACGGCCGGATATCGCGTTCGAAGTACTCGCGATCGGCGGCATCCACTTTCGCGGCGATGCGAATCGGCATGCCGCAGCGGCCGGCAATGCGAATCGCCGTGTCGACACGTTTTTCCGGCGAGATGCGGCCGAGAAACGCGAGGTACTTCTGCTCGACGGGTTGTGGTGTGTAGAGCTGCTCGGGCAAACCGTGATAGACGGTCGTGAGCCACCTGGCCTGCGGCAGCGGATGACGCTGCGCATTCGAAATCGAAATCACCGGCGCGGTGTTGAACGTGTCGAACACCGGCTGCTGCTCGGGCAAGTCGAGGCGGCCATGCATCGTCGTGACGAAGGGCGTCTCCTGGCGCTTGAACACCGAAAACGAGTAGTAGTCGAGGTGAAAGTGCAGAACGTCGAAGTTCTCGGCCTGGCGGCGCACCAGTTCCATCAGCAACATATGGGGCGCCACGCGGTCGCGGATGCCGGGGTCCAGACGCAAGGCGCGAGGCCAGACCGCTTCGAGTTTTGCGTTCGTGACGGAGTCGCCGCTCGCGAACAGCGTCACGTCATGGCCGAGATCGACTAGCGCCTCGGTGATGTACGACACGACGCGCTCCGTGCCGCCATATAACTTGGGCGGCACCGATTCGGTCAAGGGGGCGATCTGCGCAATCTTCATATTGTGTCTCCGTGAACTGACGGCTTGCGCGTGCGGCGGTGCGCGTCAGCGGCGCCGGGATGCCGGCGCCAGGTGCTTCCCGATCAATGCCGATCAATGCCGACCAGTGCGATCGCCCGCCGCGCGAGCGCGTGCATCACCGGCATCGAAGCATTATTCATCAAGGCGCAACAAAAAGCCGCTCGTCTTGCATTTCCTCGGTGCTGTTACATTCAGCTTACATCCGCCCAGGCACCGAACGGCGACGCTCTCTAGCGAGCCGGCCATTTCCACGCCGGTAAATCGCGATCGTCCGCGTCCGCGATACGCGTCGCGCCGAAGTGCTTCTCCAGCACGATCGAGCGGCTGTCGTTCTCGCGCTCGAGCGCCGCGATCAGCCGCGCCGCGTGCGACACCACCAGCACCTGCGAATGCGTTGAAGCGCGCGCGATCAGGCGCGCGAGCGCCGGCAGCAGATCCGGATGCAAGCTCGTCTCCGGTTCGTTCAACACCAGCAGCGCCGGCGGACGCGGCGTCAATAACGCGGCCACCAGCAGCAGATAGCGCAAGGTGCCGTCCGATAGCTCCGCGCCCTTTAACGGTCGCAGCAGGCCGTGTTGCTGCATCGTCACTTCGAAGCGGCCGTCCTGCGTCGCGATGTCGAGGCGCGAGCCGGGAAAGGCGTCGTCGATTGCCGCATCGAGCGCGACCGGGTCGCCGATTTCACGGATGGTTTGCAACGCGGCGGCGAGGTCGGCGCCGTCGTTGGAAAGCACCGGCGTATGCGTGCCGATTTGCGGCAGGCGCGCGGCGGCTTCGGCGTCGGTGCGGAAGTGGTCGTAGAAGCGCCACGAGCGGATCTGTTCGCGAACCGTGATCATCTCCGGCGCGGTGCGCGGGTCGGAGAACTCCGTCATCATGCTGTCGAAGCTGGCGACGGGTTGCGGAACGGCTTGCCAGTCGCGACCGTCGCGCGTGTGGATCGCGGGGCCGCGCCGATCGACCAGCATTGCGGCCGGGCGCAGCACCGGACCGCTCCAGATGCATTCGCGTTTGATGATCGGGTCGAGCTGGAAGCGGCTGTTTCCGGGCTGCGGCAGCCCCAGGTCGATCGCATAACCGAAACTGTCGCCGGAAAAGCCGAGCCGCAGACTCACCGGCTCTTTGCGGCGCGTGCCTTCAACCGCAAATTCCCCATCCAGCACCGCACGCGAAAAACGCTCGGGCCCAGCCCACAAGGTGGACTGCAAACCGCCCTCACGCGCGAGCGACGTGATCACTCCGCCGCGCGCGGTCTCGGCGAGCAGACGCAGCGAGCGATATACGCTCGACTTGCCGCTGCCATTCGCGCCCGTGATCACGTTCAGCCGGCCGAGCGGCACGATCAATTCGCGCAGCGACCGGTAACCGGCGATGGCCAGGGTCGTCAGCATGCGCGCCGCCTTCGGTCAAACGCGAGCCGCGACGCGCCCGCGACACGCACCCCGTATCCATGCGTCATCATCCATGCCCGCCGCCCTTGCCCGGCGTCTGCACCGGCACACTGCGTAAATCGCGCAGGAACGTATCGCGCCACACGCCGAGATCGTTCTTGCGCAGCGCCGCCATGTTGATCTCGTGACGCCGCTGACGCGCGTCGAGCGGCATTTGCAGCGCGCGCTGCAAGGCTTCGCACATGCCGATCGCATCGTGCGGATTGACGAGCAGCGCGCCGCTCAACTCGGCCGCCGCGCCCGCGAAAATCGACAGCACCAGGACGCCGGGGTCGTCGGGATTCTGCGCGGCCACATACTCCTTGGCGACGAGGTTCATGCCGTCATGCAAGGGCGTGACGAAGCCGATCTGCGACTCGCGAAACAGCGACATCAGTTTCCAGCGGTCGTACTGCTGGTTCAGATAGCGGATCGGCGTGTAGTCGAGGCCCGAATAGCGCCCGTTGATGCGCCCTGCCTCGTACTCCAGGTCCTGGCGGATCTTCTGATAGGTGGCGACGTCCGAGCGCGTGGGCGGCGCGATCTGCACCAGCGTGACGTTGCCGCGCCACTCGGGCGAGCGTTCCAGCAGATGCTCGAACGCGCGGAACCGCTCGACCAGTCCCTTCGAATAATCGAGCCGGTCCACGCTCATGATCAGCTTGCGGCCCTCCAGACTCTGCTTCAGATCGAGCACGTGCTGGCGGCTTTCGTAGCGCTTGGCCTGTTCGGCGATTTCGTCGGGAAACACGCCGATCCGGTAGACGCCCGTGCGCAGCTTGCGGCCGAATGCTTCGACGAGGCCGTCCGCGCTGACCGTGCCGCGCGCATGACGCGTCACGTAATCGTGAAAGGCGAGTTCATCGGTCGCGGTCTGAAAGCCGAGCAGGTCGTAGCACGACAGCGACTTCACCAGTTCTTCGTGCGGCGGAATGTTGAGCAGGATCTGCGGCGCGGGAAACGGAATATGCAGGAAGAAACCGATGCGGTTCGTGATGCCTTCGGAACGCAGCGCTTCGGCGAACGGGATCAGATGATAGTCGTGAACCCAGATGATGTCGTCCGGTTCGAGCAGCTTGATCAGCTTGTGCGCGAGCCATGCGTTGACGCGCCGGTAGCCCGCGTATTCCTCGCGCTCGTAGCGCGCGAGGTCGTTGCGGTAGTGGAACACCGGCCACAACGTCGCGTTCGAAAAGCCGCGGTAGTACTGGTCGTAGTCCTTGCGCGTGAGGCCGACGGTCGCGAACGTCACCGCGCCGTCCTGTTCGAGCGTGGGACCGGCGTTGGCGACGGTTTCGCTGACCACGTCGCCGCTCCAGCCGAACCACACGCCTCCCGCGTCCTTTAGCGCGCCGAATACGCCGACCGCGAGGCCGCCCGCCGACCCCTTGGTTTCCGTCGGCGTTGCGACGCGATTCGACACGACGATCAGTCGGCCCATGTTCGTTGCCCTCCTTGGTTCGCACGGCTTTGAGCGCGGCCTCGCTTCGACGGCAGGAAGCGAAGCGAGTGAAGCGTGGCGCGCCATGCCGCGTCAGGTTCGTCAATCAGTGGGCGGTTCGACCACGTGGTGCCCGATCGGTTGCACGCAGTTTCACGCACGCGCCGCCCGGCCGCGCTAGGCGTTCTCCTTCACCTTGCGCGACGGCTCGGGCACCGCCGGACGGCTGCCACGACTTGCGACCGGATCGGCTTCGGTGTGCGCGGCGGTGCTGCCGGCCGGCGTGCGCGCACCGCGCGGCACCCAGTCGAGCGGCTCGCCCTTGCCGTTTTCGAGCTCCGCCGACACTTCGGCACGCGCGCGCGGCAGGTACTGCGGATAGTGCTTCTGAATGAAGTCGAGGAGCCCCTCGCGAACCCGGCAGCGCAGGTCCCAGTTCAGGCCGGAATCGAGCGAGCTGACGAGCGCGCGCAATTGCATCGAGCGCTCCGTGCCGTCGGTGACTTGCAGCACCTGCACGCGGCGGTCCCACTCGGGCGCGCTCTCGACGATGCGCGCGAGTTCCTCGCGCAGCGGCGCGAGCGGCATCCGGTAATCGACGTAAAGAAACACGGTGCCGATGATCTGCGAACTGCTGCGCGTCCAGTTCGAAAACGGATTTTCGATGAACCATTGCAGCGGCACGATCAACCGCCGCTGATCCCACAGACGCACCGACACATACGTACCGGTGATTTCCTCGATGCGCCCCCACTCGCCCTCGATCACGACGACGTCGTCCAGACGAATCGGCTGCGACAAGGCGATCTGCAAACCGGCGATCAGATTGCCGAGCACCGGCCGGGCGGCAATACCGGCAACCAGACCGGCCACGCCCGCCGACGCCAGCAGGCTCGCGCCGATCTGCCGGACATTCGGAAACGTCATCAGCGCGCCGCCCACCCCGACGATCACGATCACCAGCATCACCGTGCGCGCCAGCACCCTCGCCTGCGTATGGATGCGGCGCGCGTGCAGATTGTCGGCGGTGTCGAGCGGATGCGCCTGAATGATCGCCTCGCCGATGGCCGCCGCCGAGCGCACGGACAGCCACGTGAGCGCGCCGATCAGCGCCATCGCGGCGGCGTCGCGCAACGGTGCGATGAAGCGCAGCGTATCGGGCGCTTCCCACCACACCGCCTCCAGCGCGAGGATCACGAGGACGAACAGCGACGGCTTGTCGATGTAGCGCAGCACCACGCTGGTGAGCGGATAAGGCCGCGCGATGCGCGTCACGATGCGCGCGCCGACCCGATGAATGCCGATGCCCAGCAGCACCGCGACGCCCGAGACGATCAACGCGCCGAGCCACGTATGCAGCGGCGCTTCGGCGATACGGCTGAGTTCGTCGAGAGTAGGCAGGTAGCGCATGTTCCTCCTGACTTGGAATATCGGACCACGGAATCGCCGGACCGCGACGCGAGAACGCGGCGCGTGCGGCACCCTGCGCACGGCGAAAGAGGCGGCAAGGCGCCCGCGACGCGGGCGCGAGCCCGAAAGCCCCGTCCCGCTGATGATACTGACACGCCTGAAATAAACGCGGCGCGCCGTCTATGTTTCGATTGCCCGGGCCGCGCCTGGCGGCCCGTTAACCCCGGCGTGGGAGGCGTCAGCCGTCGTTCGGATCAGCTTCCGCTCTTGCAAGGAAACGCCTTGCCGAGTCCCAACGAAATCGCCGTGCTGGCGTTGTAGCCCGCGACGATCGGATTTTCCGCGATGTACTTGCGCACCGCGTCGGTCAATTGGGCCGAGCGCGCGTCTTGCGGCAGGCAGAAGTACTGGCCGACGCGCGGCCCAGTGGTGCCGCCGATCGCGTCGATGGTATTGAAGATGCCGTCGGCGGCGCCTTCGATATAAGCGGCGCACGCGCTACGCGACGCCACGTCCGTCTTGGTGCACAGCTTGTTGAGGTCGCCTCCCGTAAACGCGAATGCCGATAGCGGTGCGGCAAGCGCGCTGGCGAAAATCAAAGCCCGCAGCATGGTGTTCCTTTCCAGTCGTTTATCACGCGGTCTGCTGCCGCGTCCCGAGGGCGCGCCACGCGGCGCGCCAAAGTCGTCATTCTGCACTGTTTTGCGAAGCGGCAGCAGGCAACAGCGGCTAGCTCAGGCGCTTTTACGTGCGCGGTGTTCGCGGCTTGCTGGCATGCAATCCGGCGCGCCGGAGCGCGGCGGCGCGGACACCGCCTCGCCGCGTCCTTCACTTCTGTTGCATTTGCTGCAGGCGCGCCGTCAGTCCCTCGACGACGTCCGGCTCTTTATAGGTCTTCGCGAAATCGAGCGCGCTCAGGCCGATCTGGTTCTTCACCGTGAGGTCCGCGCCATTGTCGAGCAGCAGTTTCACCGTCGACACATGACCGCCGCGCGCGGCCATCATCAGCGGCGTCGTGCCGTTGGGCGAACCAGCGTCCACGTAGGCCGAGTGGTCGAGCAGCAGCTTGACGACGTCGTCGTGGCCGTTCGCGGCTGCGTAGTGCAGCGGCGCCCAGCCCTTCTTGTTGACTTCGGCATCCTTCGCGATCAACTGTTTGACGAACTCGATGTCGCCGTTCAGCGCGGCCATCATCATTGCGTTTTCGCCGGCCTTGTCCTGGATCTCGACATCGGTTTTAGGATTCGCGAGCAAGGCGGCGCCCACCTTGTCCGACTTCTCGCGCGCGGCCAACACCAGCAGCGGATAGCCCTGGTTGTCGACGCTGTTCGGGTCCATGCCCTTGGCGAGCAGCTTGTTCACGCCGTCGACGTCGTCGAATTTGACCGACTTGATCAGCGAGTCGATCGGCGCGGCCTGAACCGGCGCGGCAAAGAGCGCTGTGAGCGCCGCGCAGGCCAGCGTGGCCGCGAGCGCCATGCGGGCCACATCGCGCCGCGCCAAGGCGGGAGCGGTTCGCGTGACTGGAATCAGGGGAAACGCTGCGTTCGACATCGGATTAGTTCTCATATTTTGCTTTAGGAAACTTCCCTATCCACTTGATATTTATGATTTTTAGACTCAAACCCCGGCGGATGCCGGGATCTTGAAGAGCCGGAAGAAATTCTGCGTGGTCGCGACGGCAAGCGCGGTATCCGGCATCTCGCGCTGTTGCGCGATGAAGCGTCCGACATGACTGACGTACGCAGGTTCATTCGGCTTGCCGCGATACGGCACCGGCGCGAGGTACGGCGAATCGGTTTCGATCAGCAAGCGCTCGAGCGGCACGCGGCGCGCGACGTCCTGCACGTCGGTCGCGCTCTTGAACGTGACGATGCCCGACAGCGAGATATAAAAATTCTGCGCCAGCGCCTGCTCCGCGACCGCCCACGGTTCGGTGAAGCAATGCATCACGCCGCCCGGCTCGCCCGCGCGCTCCTCGGCCATGATGCGCAGCGTGTCTTCCGCCGACGAACGCGTGTGGATGATCAGCGGCTTTTGCGTGGCATGCGCCGCGCGGATATGCGTGCGAAAACGCTCGCGCTGCCATTCCATGTCGGCGATGGTGCGGCCTTCCAGACGGTAGTAGTCGAGGCCGGTCTCGCCGATCGCCACCACCTTCGGATGGTCGGCCAGCTCGACCAGTTCGGCGAGGCTCGGCTCGCGCATGTCCTCGTGATCGGGATGCACGCCGACCGACGCGTAGACGTTCTCATACCGGCTGGCGATGTCCAGCACGGACGGCAGCGTTTCCAGATCGACCGACACGCACAGCGCGTGCGTGACCGAATGGCTGCGCATGTTCTCGAGCACCTGCGGCAGGCGGTCGGCGAGTCCTTCGAAGTTGATATGGCAGTGCGAGTCGACAAACATGAGGATGATGTCCTGCTAGCTAATGATCAAAAATGCGCCGGCGCGAATCGGGTGGCGAATCAGGCGGCAAATCAGGTGGCAAATCCGGTGTCGAGGCGCTTGCCGAGAATCACCAGATCGCGCTCCACGCCGTCGAGCACCGCGACGCGCGGCAGCGAGCCCCAGGTGTCGAAACCGAAGCCGCGAAACAGGCGCAGGCTCGCTTCATTGTGGCCGAAGATAAAACCCAGCACCGTATCGATGCCGAGCGCCGGCGCCACCGCGAGCGAGGCCGCCAGCAGTTGCTTGCCGAGGCCCTTGCCGCGCGCGCGCTCGTCGAGATAGATGCTGACCTCGGCCGTGCGCTGGTATGCCGGACGGCCATAAAAGTCCGAAAAGCTCAGCCACCCGATCACGCGGCCCGGCTGCCGCGGATCGTCGACGACCCACAGCGGACGCTTTTGCGGACCGTGCGCGTGGAACCACGCATGCCGGCTTGCCACGCTGACCGGTTCGAGGTCGGCGGTGACTTGCCGCGACGGCACGGTCGAGTTGTAAATGGCAACGATCGCGGGCAGATCGTCGAGCGTCGCATCGCGGTAGACAAGGCTCATGGTGTTTTGAGTGAGATCGAATTGGAAACAGCGTGGAAACGCCGTGCGAGCTGCCGGCCAAAGAGCGCCGCAGTGACCAACCTAAGTGAGCAACCTAAGTAACCAACCTAAGTAACCAACCTAAGTAACCAACCTAAGTAACCAACCTAAGTAACCAACCTAAGTCAGCAACCTAAGCGAACAACTCGCGATAACCGAGGAACAATTCCTCGAACACCAGCCGCGCATTCAACGGATGGTTCTCGACGGCGCGCTGGCGCGTCACCGTGCGCATGAAGCGCGCGAACGCTCCAGCGTCGGCCTGCGATGCGCAGCGCGTCAGCGCCGCCGAGGCTTGCGGAAAATAACGCGGCGCGCCGGCGGTGCGCTGCGCCAGCAAATCGTACATCCAGCGTTGCAGCCAGCCGAGCACCAGCGGCACCGGCAGCTTCTGCAACGCCTCGCCGCAGGCGAAGGCGTCGCACTCCGAACCGGCGGCCAATTGCTTCAGGGTCCAGTCGCGCAGCGCGCGGTTTTCGTCGCTCGCGAGCGCCAGCGCCGTGAGCGGCGCGCCGCCGGCTTCCGCCAGCAGCGCGGGTGCCTCGGCGATGCCTTGCGCGGTCAGCCACTGCGTTGCCGCTTGCTGCGCCGGCAGGCTCATCGGCCATTGGCGGCAACGGCTGATGATGGTGGGAAGCAGCCGGTCGACGCGCGCCGACACCATCAGGAACACGACGCCCGCGGGCGGCTCCTCGAGCGTTTTCAGGAGCGCGTTGGCCGCCGCGATATTCAGCGCCTCGGCCGGATACAGCACGACCACGCGCGCGCCGCCGCGATGCGAGCCGACGCCGACGAAGTCCAGCAGACCGCGAACCTGCTCGATCTTGATTTCCTTGCTGGGCGCGCGAGTCTTCTTGCCCTCGTCGGCGTCGGCCTTGTCGGCTTTTTCCTCGGCGGCGTTGCCGGCGCCGGCTTCAGCGGCCAGCGCCTCGGGCACGACGATCCGGTAGTCGGGATGATTGCCTTGCGCGAACCAGTTGCAGGCGACGCACGCGCCGCACGGCTCGCCGTTGGCCTGCTGCGCCTCACATAGCAAGCCCTGCGCGAGATGCTGCGCAAAGCGCAGTTTGCCGATGCCGGCCTGCCCATGAAGCAGCAACGCATGCGGCCAGTGGCCGCGCAACTGCTGCAGGCGGTTCCAGTCATCGGCTTGCCACGGATAAATCATCGTTTCTCTTTGAATTCAATCAGTTGACGGCGTTTCACGAGAGGTCACAAGAACTTCGTAGCTCGCTATAATGGCGGCTTATATTTTTTAAAAATCAAAGGCTTGTAATCAATTCTTCGAGTTGCTTCTGAATTCGCGTGATGCTTTGCGACGAATCGATGATAGCGAACCGGTACGGCGCTTCTTCCGCGCGGCGCAAATACTCGGCGCGCGTGCGGTTGAAAAACGCCACCGACTCGCTCTCGAAGCGGTCCGGGTCGCGCACCGCGCTGCGCCGTTCGCTGGCGACTTCGGGCGCGAGGTCGAACAGCACCGTCAGGTCCGGCTGAAACCCGCCCTGCACCCAGCGTTCCAGCGTTTCCAGCTTGTCGCGCGGCAGTCCGCGCCCGCCGCCCTGATAGGCGAAAGTCGCGTCGGTGAAACGGTCCGACAGCACCCAGTCGCCGCGCGCGAGCGCCGGCTCGATGACCTCGGCCAGATGCTGGCGGCGCAGCGCGAACATCAGCAAGGCCTCGGTTTCGAGGTCCATTTTCTGATGCAGCACGATCTCGCGGATCTGCTCGCCGAGGGGCGTGCCGCCCGGCTCGCGCGTCATGACGACCGAACGGCCGGTGCTCGCGACCTTCGTTTCGAGGCGCTCGCGGAACCAGCCGAGATGGGTGGTCTTGCCGGCCCCGTCGATGCCCTCGAATGTGATGAATTTGCCCCGCGCCATCATTGCCCTCGAATGTATTTGTCCACGGCCTTGTTGTGATCGCCGAGGGTGTCAGAAAAGATGCTGCTGCCGTCGCCGCGCGACACGAAGTACAGCGCGGTGGTTTGCGCCGGGTTCATCGCCGCTTGCAGCGACGCGACACCGGGCAACGAGATGGGCGTAGGCGGCAAACCCATCCGGGTGTAGGTATTGTAGGGAGTGTCAGTCTGCAGGTCTTTCTTCCTGATGCGGCCGGCGTAGTTTTCGCCCATGCCGTAAATCACGGTCGGATCGGTTTGCAGCGGCATGCCCACGCGCAGCCGGTTCGCGAACACGGCCGCCACCATCGGGCGGTCGGACTTCCTGCCGGTTTCCTTTTCGATGATCGAGGCCATGATCAGCGCGTCGTACGGCGTCTTGTACGGCAGGTCCGCCGCGCGCGCGACCCACGCTTCGTCCAGACGCAGGCGCATCAGCCGGTATGCGCGGCGGTACACGTCGAGGTCGCTCGTGTTCTTGTCGAACAGATACGTGTCCGGAAAAAACAGCCCCTCGCCGTTGCCGATCGGCGCTTCCGGCGCGTTGATCGCGTTCATCAGCGCGGCGTCGCTCATGCCGAGCGTGTCGTGCCTGAGCGCCGGATTGGCGTCCAGTTCGGCGCGCATGCGCTTGAAGGTCCAGCCTTCGATAATGGTCGCCACGTATTCGTTGACGTCGCCGCGCGCGATTTTCTGCAGCACCTCGTACGGCGTCACGCCCGTCTTGAACTCGTAGTTGCCCGATTTCAGCGCGCTTTGCAACCCGAGCAGCCGCGTCATGATGATGAACAGCTCGGGCTCGACCGGCACGCCGCCGCGATTGAGCTGCAACGTGACGCTGCGCAGGCTGCTGTGCGGTTTGACGGTGACGTCGAGCTGCGCGGGGGTCAACTCGAGCGGGCGGTTGGCCCAGTAATACCCGCCGGCAACGGCGGCGCCGGCCAGCACGACGACGATCGAGCCGGCGACGAGACATTTCTTCAGGAGGGACATGCGAAACATGGCTGGGTTGGACCTCATATAATACTTGTTTGCCTTAGCCAAAGTCAGAATTGACTGTTCCGGGAATCCATGAACACACCGCTCGCTAATGCTGCTTCAGGCGCTTCAGGCACGACTGCTTCAGGCACGACTTCGGCTCCCGCCGCCGCAGCCCCTTCGGCCGCGTCTGCCGGACTTCCCACGCTGCCGCGCCCGGCGTCCGACGAATTCGAGGCCGTGGTCGAGCACGGCGCCTACATGCCGCTCACGCAGTTCGGCGTGATCGACGCCACCGGCGACGACGCGGCGAGCTTCCTGCACGGCCAGTTGACCAACGACACCCAGCATCTCGATGCCGCCAATGCGCGGCTCGCCGGCTACTGCTCGGCCAAGGGGCGTCTGCTGGCGTCGTTCCTCACGTGGCGCAGCGGCGACACGATCCGCCTGCTGGTGTCGAAAGACGTGCAGGCCGCGGCGCAGAAACGGCTGTCGATGTTCGTGCTGCGCGCGAAGGCCAAACTCGCGGACGCAAGCGGCGAACTGGCGGTGATCGGCCTCGCGGGCGACGTGCGCCGCGCGCTCTCCGGCGTCTTCGACGCGCTGCCTGACGGCGTACACGTCAAGGTGGACGGCGCCGCCGGTTCGCTGATCCGCGTGCCGGACGCGCTCGGCCGCCTGCGTTATCTGTGGGTCGGGCCGAAGGCGCAAGTCGAGGCGCACCTGCCCTCGCTCGACGACAAGCTCAAGCGCGTGTCGCCGGCCGTCTGGGACTGGCTCGACATTCGCGCGGGCGAACCGCGCATCACGCAGCCGGTGGTCGAGCAGTTCGTGCCGCAAATGGTCAACTTCGACGTGCTCGGCGCGGTGAATTTCCGCAAGGGCTGCTATCCCGGCCAGGAAGTGGTCGCGCGCAGCCAGTATCGCGGCACGATCAAGCGGCGCACGTCGCTCGCCAACGTGGCCGCCGAACTGGAAACGGTGCAGGCCGGCGCCGAACTGTTTCACTCGGACGATCCGGGCCAACCGTGCGGCATGGTCGTGAATGCGGCGTCGGCGCAGGACGGCGGAGTCGATCTGCTGGTCGAGATCAAGCTCGCGGCGCTGGCAAGCGGCTCGGTGCATCTGGGCGCGGCCCAGGGCCCCGCGCTCCGGTTCCTGGCGCTGCCATATGGATTTCCAACCGAGGTTTAAAGCAGAGGAACGAGAGTGAGCGGCGCGGTCAGGCGCCGCTTTTTTCTGGCCTCTTCAACGCCATCGCCCCACCGGGAGACGTCCCCCGATGTGCCTGATCGTTTTCGACTGGCGGCCCGACGCGCTCGACGGCCCGCTCCTCACGCTCGCCGCGAATCGCGACGAATTCTTTCGCCGCACGGCTGAGCCGATCGGCTGGTGGCGCGACGCGCCAGGCGTGCTGGCCGGCCGCGATCTGCTGGGCGGCGGCACGTGGCTCGGCCTGTCGCGCGACGGCCGTTTCGCCGCGCTGACCAATTACCGCGCGCCGCATGAAATGCGCGCCGACGCGCCCACGCGCGGCACGCTGGTTAGCGATTGGCTCAACGGCTCGCCGCCTGGCTCCGTCAACTCGACCCACGCAACGCCGCTCGAGTATCTGCACCACGTCGCCCGCACCGGCGACATTTACAACGGCTTCAACCTGCTGGTCGGCGACTGGACGCGCCGCGAACTCGGCTGGTATTGCAACCGCTCGAACATCGCGCCCACCTTGCTTGCGCCCGGCACGCACGGCATTTCGAACGCGGTGCTCGATACGCCGTGGCCGAAGCTGGTCAACAAGCGCGCCGAACTGGGCGCGCTGCTCGCCCGCGACTCGATGCCGCTGCTCGAACGTCTGATCGATCTGATGCGCGATCCGCGCCTTGCCCGCGACGACGAATTGCCGTCCACCGGCATTTCGCTCGAACGTGAACGGGCGTTGTCGGCGGCGTTCATCGAAACGCCGGAATACGGCACGCGCGGCACCACCGCGTTGCGCGTGGTCGCGCATGGCGACGTGATCGGCGTCGCCGTCGCCGAGCGCAGCGACGACAACGGCTCGCACCGGATCGTGCGCCCCGGCGACTTCGAGCGCAGTTTCGCGTTCAACGTGGAACGTGAGATTCGCGCCGACGAGACGGTCTAGGCGCGGCAGCGATTACTCGTCCCCAAACGCCCCGCGCAATGCCGCCGCGGCATCCGCCTGCGCGTGCGCGACCTCGGGCACGAAACCGCCCATCTTGAAGAACTCGTGGATCATGCCCGCGTAGCGCCGCAGCGTGACGCGGTTGCCCGCCGCCAGCAATTTTTCCGCGTACTCATCGCCTTCATCGCTGAGCGGATCATATTCGGCGGTCGCGATCCAGGCCGGCGCGAGGCCGCCGAAAGCGGGCGCGCCGCGCGTGCCGTCGAGCGGCGCGAAACGCCAGTCGTCGCGATCGCTCGTGTCGCGCACGTACTGGTTGAAGAACCATTGAATCGTCTCGCCCGACAGCAGAAAGCCGCTGGCGAGGCGCGAGTGCGAATCGGTTTGCTGATAGCCGGTCACGCCGGGATAGATCAGCAATTGCAGCGCGAGCGCGATGCCGGCGTCGCGCGCGAGCACCGCGCAGACCGTCGCGAGCGTGCCGCCCGCGCTATCGCCGCCCACCGCGAGGCGCTTCGCATCCATGCTATGTTCCGCGGCATGCGCGTGCAGCCACGTCAAGGCGTCGAAAGCATCCTCGACGGCGGTCGGAAACTTGTGCTCCGGCGCGAGACGGTAATCCACCGACAGCACCGCGCACCGGCCGTCGCGCGCGAGCATCCGGCACAGCGCGTCGTGCGTATCGACGCTGCCGATCGTGAAGCCGCCGCCGTGGTAATACACCAGCGCCGGCGCGGGCTCGGCCCAGCTCGGCTCGTCCGCGTGATAGAGACGCGCGCGAATCGCGGCGCCGTCGCGCGTCGGCACGTGCAGGTCTTCCACGGAGAACATCGGCGCGCTCGCGATGTCCAGAATCGACGCGCTTTTCTCATACGAGGCGCGCGCCTGTTGCGCGGTCAGTTCGTGCAGTTGCGGGCGCTTCGCGCGCACGATCATGTCGAGCACCCGCTCGATCGTTGGATTCAACGGCATGGTGCGTTAACTGGCGCGTGAACGCCGAGGGTTGAAAAGAGCGCCGATGATGCCATGAACGCCTAGCCCGCGCTCTTCACTTCCGGCTTCAACGACATCGGATCGGTGGGAGCGCGTAATTGCTCGATGTCCTCGTGACGCAGCTTCACGGTCGCCATGATGCCGGGGTGCGTGACGATGTAGAAACGCCGCGCGGCGATCGCGTCGAACGTGATGTCGGCGACGTCGGCCGCGCTCAGTTTGCCCGCCTGCACCGCGCGATGCAGTTGCTTGCCGGCGGCGATCTGCGAGCGCGTCGGGCGGCTGTCGTTGCGCAGCTCCGCGGGCCGCGCGCGTTCGGCATCGGCGATGCCGGTCGGCACGAAGGCCGGGCACAGCAGCGAACAGCCGACCAGACCGTTCGACGCCTGCACCCCTTGCGCCCCTTGCGCCCCTTGCACCAGTTGCAGATCGTGATAGAGCGTCTCCGTCAGCGACACGACAGCGTGCTTCGACGCGTTGTAGGCGCCCATCGCGGGCGGCGACAGCAAGCCCGCGACGGACGCCGTGTTGACGATATGCGCGGGCTCGTTCTGCGCGAGCATGATCGGCGTGAAGACCCGCACGCCGTGCGCGACACCCATCACGTTGACGCCGAACACCCAGGCCCAGTCGTTCGGCGAGCTTTCCCACACAAAGCCGCCGGAGCCGACCCCGGCGTTATTGAACAGCAGATGGACCTTGCCGAAGGCGTCGAGCGCAGCTTGCGCAAGCGCTTCGACCTGTGCCGCGCTGGAGACGTCGGTCGGCACGCCGAGCGCCTGCGCGCCGGCGGCATGCAGTGCATCGACGGTTTGCCGAAGTGCTTCGGGGTTCACGTCGGCGAGCACCAGCTTCATGCCGAGCGCCGCGCCCTTCTGCGCGAACGCGCGGCCGAAACCGCTTGCCGCGCCGGTGATCACCGCCACCTTGCCTGCGAATTCGAACATCATGAGACTCCTGGTGTGATCGGCGGTGCTTGCATCCAGTGCATGAGCCGCGATCAGATCAGCTTGACCAACTGCTTGCCGAAGTTCCTGCCCTTCAGCAGACCGATGAACGCCTCGGGCGCGGCGTCGAGCCCTTGCGCGATGGTCTCGCGGTATTGCAGCTTCTTCTGCGCGACCAGCGTGCCGAGTTGCTTGAGCGCCTCGGGCCACACATCCAGATGCTCGGTGACGATGAAGCCTTGCACCAGCAGCCGCTGCGTGAGGATCAGCGACGGATGCCTGAGCGGTACCGGCTGGCCGTCGTAGCCCGCGATATAACCGCACAGCGCGATGCGGCCGGACGGGTTCATGCGCGCGATCGTCGCGTCGAGCACTTCGCCGCCGACGTTCTCGAAGCAGCCATCCACGCCGCCGGGCGTCGCGGCCTTCAGGTCCTGATACAGATTGCCGGCCTTGTAGTCGACGCACGCATCGAAGCCGAGCGTCTCGACCACATAGCGGCATTTGTCCGCGCCTCCCGCGATGCCGACCGCGCGCGCACCGGCCAGCTTCGCCAGTTGGCCGACCACGCTGCCGACCGCCCCGCTCGCCGCGCTGACCACCACCGTCTGCCCCGCTTGCGGCGCGAGGATGCGGTTCAGGCCGTACCACGCGGTAACGCCCGGCATGCCGACCGGGCCGAGATACGCGGACAGCGGCACGTGCGTGTCGTCGACCTTTTGCACGCCTTCGCCGTTCGAGGTGCCGTATTCCTGCCAGCCGAACATCGCGACGACCTTGTCGCCGACCGCGAACTTCGGATTCTTCGATTCCACCACCTCGCCCACCGTGCCGCCGATCATCACTTCGTTCAACGGCTGCGGCGGCGCGTACGACTTGCTGTCGTTCATGCGGCCGCGCATGTACGGATCGAGCGACAGGAAATGATTGCGCACGCGAATCTCGCCATCGGCGAGCGGAGCGAGCGGCGTTTCGACGAGCTTGAAGTTATCGGGCGTGACGGCGCCTTGCGGACGCGAAGCCAGTACGAATTGACGGTTGATCTGTGGCATGACGATCGTCTCCTAAGTTGCCGATGTGATCGGCGAATGATTCGAACGGCGTCCGCCGAAGCGCGGACCCGGAACGCTAGACGACGGACCGCGGCGGACTTGCGGCGGACCCGCGACGGACCCGGCGACGGACCGCGACGGACAAGCGCGGCGGCGAGCAAGCGCGGGGCTCGATGCCGGCACGCGCACGCCCGGCATCCGCCGGTCAGCCGTCGCTTGGACCGGGTTTCGCCGACGGGTCGCTGCGCAGACGCTGCCGCGTCACGTCGCGGCCCACGGCGAGGCGCCGCATGTATTTGAAGGTGCCGAGCGCCTTGGCGACGAAGTGGCCTTCGCTGTCGCGGATCTCGCCTTCGCAATAGGCCATCGTGGTCGAGCGGTGCAGCACGCGGCCGGTGGCGCGCAGTTCACCGCGGCCCGGCTGCATGAAATTGACCTTCATCTCGACCGTGACCACGCCGACGCCATCGCCGGCCAGGCTGCGCGCGGCCATGGCGAGCGCGACGTCGGCCAGAGTCATCGTGACGCCGCCGTGCGCGACGTCCCACGTATTCATATGATCCGGCTGCAACGGCAGCGCGAGTTCGCTGACGCCGTCGGCCGCCGACAACAACCGCACCCCGAGCCGGTCGACGAACGGGCTCTCGGGCAAGGACGCGCTGCTCGCTTTGGATGAGGGCGAATCGGACATCGCCGCGTTCAGATTTCGTAATCGACAGCTTGACGCGCTTCGCGCACCGCGCCGACGAAGCCCTTGATCGCTTCGTGCGTGGGGTGGACCTGATAGGCGTCGAGCGCGGTTTTGTCGGCGAAATCGGAAACCAGCACGATGTCGTAGCTCGATTCGAGGCCCGGCGCCGCGATGCCGACCTCCAGCTTCAGAATGCCAGGGACGATGTCGCGGCAGCTTTCCAGCTTTTCCTTCAGCTTCAGTGCGTTTTCAGCGCGCGAGGCGCCCTCTGCGTGTTCTTTGAGCTTCCACATCACGATATGACGGATCACGGCATCACCTTGTTCGATTCGCTGCGTTGGGCTGCGAAGTGTTTGAATTTTGCATGCGCCGACAGGCGCGCGGCAGTGAGAAATGATAACCGCGATGGCGTTGCCCACGCGCGAGCACCATTGTCGCGTGGGGGTATATAGCGCGGATCACGGCGCATGCGTCACCATCCGCGCCGCCAAACGCCCTAACCTGCGCAGTGCTTCGTCGGCCAGATCGAGGTCCGTGCTCGGTGAACTCAGTCGAATGAAATGATCGAAGCGTCCGGCGTTGAAGAACGCCATGTCACGCCGCCGCGCGGCGTCGTGTCGATCAGCGCAACGTATGCGGTTACCGACGCGTTCGTCGTGCGGCCTTGGCACGCTGAAAACCCACGTCACGGTTCGATGCGTCAAGCCGTGCGGCATCTGGCGAGCCTCGTCGAAACAAGGCTGCGGCGCGCGGCCTGAAACGCCTCGTGGCGAGCAATACCGCCCGGTACAATGCATGACCTAACCCGCTTGCTTCGAGGTGCCGGTCATGTCCTTCTTTCGCGCGCTGCTGCGCGGCCGTCCTGTTCTGCTGGCCATGCTCGCGGTCATCGTCACGCTGACGCTCAACGGTTGCGCGAGCCTGTTCGGCGATCCGTTGCGCGTGAACGTCGCCGGCATCGAGCCGCTCGACGGCCAAGGCTTCGAGATGCGCTTCAACGTCAAGCTGCGGGTGCAGAATCCGAACGAATCCGCGGTGAGCTTCAACGGCGTGTCGCTCGATCTCGAACTGAACGGCAAGCCGTTCGCGAGCGGTGTCAGCGATCAGATCGGCACCGTGCCGCGCTTTGGCGAAACCGTCGTCGACGTTCCGCTCACGGTGCCCGCTTTCGCCGCGGTTCGCCAGGCCTTCGCGTTCGCCGGGGCCGCGCAGTCGGGGCAGTTTCCATACGTTCTGCGCGGCAAGCTGGCGGGCGGCTTGACGGGCACGACGCGCTTCGTCGATCGAGGAACGCTGAGTCTGCCGACTACGGGAATGGCGTTGCCCTGATTGCCGGCAAGCCGCGCAAGCGGCGAATGCCGGACAACGACAACGCGGCGTCCGCCTGCCGCCACCCGCGCCGCATCAAGCCACTTCGAACAATCCCGCCGCGCCCTGCCCGCCGCCGATACACATCGTCACGACAACGAGCTTCGCACCGCGCCGCTTGCCTTCGATCAGCGCATGACCGGTCAGCCGCGCGCCCGACACGCCATACGGATGCCCAACCGCGATCGCGCCGCCGTTCACGTTCAGACGCTCATGCGGAATGCCGAGCTTGTCGGCGCAATACAGCACTTGCACCGCGAACGCTTCGTTCAGTTCCCACAGATCGATATCCTCGACCTTCAAGCCCGTTTGCCGGAGCAGCTTCGGCACCGCGAACACCGGGCCGATGCCCATCTCGTCCGGCTCGCAACCGGCCACCGCGAAGCCGCGGAAAATGCCGAGCGGCTGCAAGCCCTCGCGTTCCGCGACCTTCGCGTTCATCACGACGCAAGCCGACGCGCCATCCGAGAACTGGCTCGCATTGCCCGCGGTGATCACGCCGACCGGCAGCGCGGTGCGAATCTTCGAGACGCCTTCGAGCGTGGTGTCGGCACGAATGCCTTCGTCGCCGCTGACGGTCACTTCCTTCGTGTAAAGACGGCCCGTTGCCTTGTCCGCGACGCCGGCGAGCACCGTCAACGGCACGATCTCCTCCTTGAACCGGCCGGCTTCGAGCGCGGCCGCGGCGCGCTGTTGCGAGCGCACGCCGTACTCGTCCTGGCGCTCCTTCGAAATCGAATAGCGCTTCGCGACGTTCTCGGCGGTCTGCAACATCGACCAGTAGATTTCCGGCTTGTTCTCGCTGAGCCAGCCTTCGGTAAGCATGTGCTGATTCATCTCGTTCTGCACGCAGGAGATCGACTCCACGCCGCCCGCCACGAACACCTCGCCTTCACCGGCGATCACGCGTTGCGCGGCCAGCGCGATCGTTTGCAAACCGGACGAGCAGAAACGGTTCACCGTCATGCCCGGCACGCTGACCGGCAAACCCGCGCGCAAGGCGATCTGCCGCGCGATGTTCATGCCCGTCGCGCCCTCGGGGTTCGCGCAGCCCATGATCACGTCCTCGACGCGCGCCGGGTCCAGCTTCGCGCGCTCGACGGCGGCCCGCGTGACGTGGCCGCCGAGCGTCGCGCCGTGCGTCATGTTGAAACCGCCGCGCCATGATTTGGCGAGACCCGTGCGGGCGGTCGATACGATTACGGCGTCAGTCATGCAAGTCTCCTGCTTTCTGGTGTCGAGGGTGGCGCGCTCGCGCATCGCTGAAGCGCTGAAACGCCCCACCTCATTCATTCGCTCAAGCGGCTTGTTCGGCCGTGTTTCAGCCGCATTTTTCGGCCACGCTTTTCAGCCATTGAACGCACGGCCCTCGGCCGCGAGCCTGGCGATGCCCGGCGCCAGTTGCCAGGCATCGCCGTTCGGCTGCGCCGCATAGCGGCGAATCGCGCGCTCGACGTTGTAGAGGCCGAGCGTATCCGCATGGAGCATCGGGCCGCCGCGATAGATCGGAAAACCGTAGCCGGTCAGATAGACCATGTCGATATCCGACGCCTTCGACGCGATGCCTTCATCGAGAATCTTCGCGCCTTCGTTCACGAGCGCGAGCACGAGGCGCTCGACGATTTCCTCGTCGCCGATCTTGCGGCGCGCGACGCCGGTTTCCTTCGAATACGCGACGATCATCTCGTCGACCACCTTCGACGGATACGCGGTGCGCTCGCCCGCCTTGTAGTCGTACCAGCCGCCGCCGGTCTTCTGCCCGAAGCGCCCGGTCTCGCACAGACGATCGGCGATTCGCGAGTAATGCATGCCGGGATGTTCCTGATAGCGGCGCTTGCGGATCGCCCAGCCGATGTCGTTGCCGGCCAGGTCGCTCATGCGGAACGGGCCCATCGCGAAGCCGAACTTCTCGATGGCCTTGTCCACCTGTGCGGGCAGCGCGCCTTCCTCGAGCATGAAGAGCGCCTGGCGGATGTACTGCTCGATCATCCGGTTGCCGATGAAGCCGTCGCACACGCCCGAGACCACCGCGGTCTTTTTGATTTTTTTGGCGAGCTTCATGACGGTGGCGAGCACGTCCTTCGCCGTCTGCCTGCCGCGCACGACTTCGAGCAGCTTCATCACGTTGGCCGGGCTGAAGAAATGCATGCCGACCACGTCTTGCGGACGCTTCGTAAAGGCCGCGATCTTGTCGAGGTCCAGCGTGGACGTATTCGACGCGAGGATCGCGCCGGCCTTGGCGACTTCATCGAGCCGACTGAACACCTGTTCCTTCACGCCGAGTTCCTCGAACACGGCTTCGACGATCAGGTCGGCGTGTTTCAGGTCGTCGTAGGACAGCGTGGGCGTGATCAACGCCATGCGCGCCTCGAGCGCCTCCGGTTCGAGCTTGCCCTTGCTGACGCTGGCTTCGTAGTTCTTGCGGATCGTCGCGAGTCCGCGGTCGAGCGCTTCCTGCCGCGTTTCCAGCAGCGTGACCGGAAAGCCCGCGTTGACGAAGTTCATCGCGATGCCGCCGCCCATCGTGCCGGCGCCGATCACGGCCACCTGTTCGATGTCACGCACCGGCGTATCCGCTGGCACATCGGGAATCTTGCTCGCCGCGCGTTCGCCGAAGAACGCATGCCGCAACGCGCGGCTTTCCGGCGTCTGCACGAGTGCGACAAAGCATTCACGCTCGAACGCGAGGCCCTTGTCGAAGCCGTTCAGCACGCCGGCCTCGATCGCGTCGATGCACTTGTGCGGCGCCGGGAAGGGCTTGGCCACCGCCGCGACGCTATTGCGCGCGAACTGGATGAAACCGGCTGCGTTCGGATGCGTGATCTCGCGTTCGCGTACCTTCGGATGCGGACCTTCCTTCGCGCCGACCTTGCGGGCAAACGCGCACGCCGCCTCGGCCAGATCGCCTTCAACGAGTTCGTCGAACAGGCCCGAGCCGGCCAGCGTCTCCGACATCACCGTTGCGCCGGAGACGATCATGTTGAGCGCGGCCTCCAGGCCGATGGCGCGCGGCAGACGCTGCGTGCCGCCCGCGCCCGGCAGGATGCCGAGCTTCACCTCGGGCAGCGCGATCTGCGCGCCGCGCGCGGCGATGCGGTAATGCGCGCCGAGCGCCAGTTCCAGGCCGCCGCCCATCGCGACGCTGTGAATCGCCGCGACCACCGGCTTCGCGCTGCCCTCGACGGCCTTGATGACCGTGGCGAGCGTCGGCTCCCGGGTCGCTTTCGGCGTATTGAATTCGGTGATGTCGGCGCCGCCCGAGAAGGCCTTGCCCGCGCCCGTCAGCACGATCGCCGTGATGGCCGGGTCGTTCTGCGCGCGCTCGATTCCCTCGACAATGCCGGCTCGCGTCGAAAGACCGAGGCCGTTCACCGGCGGATTGTTCAGCGTGATGACGGCCACGCCGTCACGGGTTGTGTAGTCCACTGCCATCTGCCTGCCTCCATGCGATCCATTCGATGAGCGACGCATGGGGCGCCGCCCGTCCGGTTCACTGAGCCGTTGCTCGACGCTCATTGTCGAACAAGCGGTCAAACCCAGTGTGCAAGTCTCCCGGCGTCAGCACGCAGAGTACACAGAAAAGCACGCCCGTTCAATTGGAAGGGGTTTCCCTGGCGAGCGGACAATCCTTCTCGTCCGCCAGCGCGGACGGCAGCACGTGGTCGCGGAAGAGGTCGCGCAGCTTGAGCTTCTGCAATTTGCCGGTGGCCGTATGCGGCAGTTCGTCGACGAACACGACGTCGTCCGGTATCCACCAATTCGCGACCTTGCCCTCGTAGAACGCGATCAGTTCCTCGCGTGTCACGTCGAAGCCCGGCCGCTTGACCACCACGAGCAACGGCCGCTCGGTCCACTTCGGATGCGCGCAGGCAATGCAGGCCGCCTCCGCCACCGCCGGATGCGCGATCGCGACGTTCTCGACATCGATCGAACTGATCCACTCGCCGCCGGACTTGATGACGTCCTTCGAGCGGTCCGTGATGTTCAGGAAGCTATCGCGGTCGATGGTGGCGACGTCGCCGGTCGGAAACCAGCCGTCCACCAGCGGCGAGTCGTCGCGGCGGAAATACCGGTCGATCACCCACGGCCCGCGCACGTACAGATCGCCGAACGCGACGCCGTCCCACGGCAGTTCCTGCCCGTCTTCGCCGACGATCTTCATATCGACGCCGTAAAGCACGTGCCCCTGCTTTTCGAGCAATTTTCGCTGCTCGGCGAGCGGCCGCTGGCTCTGCTCCCACGTCAGTTTCGACAAGGTGCCGAGCGGCGACATTTCGGTCATGCCCCATGCATGGATCACCTGCACGCCGTAGTCGTCCTCGAACGTGCGCAGCATGGCCGGCGGGCACGCGGAGCCGCCGATCACCGTGCGATTGAGCGACGAAAACCGCACGCCCGCCTCGCGCATGTAGTTCAGCAAGCCGAGCCACACGGTCGGCACGCCGGCCGAATAGGTGACGCGCTCGCTTTCCATCAATTCATACAGCGACTTGCCGTCGAGATCCTTGCCGGGAAACACGAGCTTCGCGCCGGTCAAGGGCGCGGCGTGCGGAATGCCCCATGCGTTCACATGGAACATCGGCACGACCGGCAGCACGGCGTCGCGCGCGGACAGGCTCATCGCATCGGGCAAGGACGCGCCGAACGCATGCAGCACCGTCGAGCGATGCGAATACAGCGCGCCCTTCGGATTGCCGGTGGTGCCGGACGTATAGCAAAGGTACGACGCCTGACGCTCGTCGAGCGGCGGCCATTCGAAGTTGCCGTCCTGCGCGGTGACCAGCGTTTCATAGCTAAGCGCGGGCGTTTGCATGACCGGCAGATGCGCTTCGTCGGCGAGCGCGATCCAGCCGCGCACTTTCGGACACTGCGGCGCGAGCGTGTCGACGAGCGGCGCGAAGGTGGTGTCGAACAGCACGTAGGCGTCGTCGGCGTGATTGACGATGTAGGCGATCTGATCGGGAAAGAGCCGCGGATTGATCGTGTGGCACACGGCGCCGAAGCCGGTCGTGCCGTAATACGCTTCCAGATGCCGGTAGCCGTTCCAGGCGAGTGTCGCGACTCGTTCGCCGGGCTCGACGCCGAGTGCGATCAACGCCTGCGCCAGTTGCTTCGCGCGCTTTTCGCAATCGCGGTAGGTGTAGCGATGCAGGTCGCCCTCGATGCGCCGCGACACGATTTCCGTGCCGCCGAAATGCCGCGCGGCATGCACGAGCAACGAGGATACGGTGAGCGGCACGTCCATCATCTGGCCAGGCAGCGGCGTCGTCATATAGAGAAGTCTCCTCGCCTTGTTTGCTTCAATGGGATGGCAGCTCGGGGAGCGCATGCGGCAAGCGCCGTTGGCGAAATCCGCCATGCAGGTTAAAGAGCCATGCGGCCGATAGCGGCTCGATAGCACGCCAGCCAGCAGCCCCGCGGGCGCGGACTTACAATATCGGTTAATCCAGAGGCGCTCAACATGTCGTTTTCCCCAAGCATTGCAGGGTTATCCGGGCCGTTGTCGGCCCTTTCCGACGCGCTCACCAGCACCGCTGAAAACGCCTTCGCGCGGCTCGGCAGCACGTTTCTGACGCGCCTGCCCGCCGCGCCGCTCAGCGCGCCCTACGTGGTCGGATTCTCCGAGGAAACCGCCGCGCTGCTCGGTTTGGAACCGGGGCTCCAGAACGACCCCGGCTTCGCGGAACTGTTCTCCGGCAACGCCACGCGCGAGTGGCCCGCCGAAGCGTTGCCGTATGCGTCGGTGTATTCGGGTCATCAGTTCGGCGTGTGGGCCGGCCAACTCGGCGACGGCCGCGCGCTCGGTCTGGGCGAAGTCGAACACGACGGCCAACGCTTCGAGTTGCAACTCAAGGGCGCGGGCCGCACGCCGTATTCGCGCATGGGCGACGGCCGCGCGGTGCTGCGTTCGTCGATCCGCGAATTTCTGTGCTCGGAAGCGATGCATCACCTCGGCATTCCGACCACGCGCGCGCTGTGCGTGATCGGCTCCGATCAGCCGGTGCGGCGCGAGGAAGTGGAAACCGCCGCGGTGGTCACGCGGGTGTCGCCGAGTTTCGTGCGCTTCGGCCACTTCGAGCATTTCTATTCGAACGACCGCACCGACGCGCTGCGCGCGCTCGCCGATCACGTGATCGAGCGCTTCTATCCGCTTTGCCGCGAAGCCGACGATCCATACCTCGCGCTGCTCAATGAAGCGGTGCTGTCGAGCGCCGACCTGATGGTCGAATGGCAGGCCGTGGGCTTCTGCCACGGCGTGATGAATACCGACAACATGTCGATCCTCGGCCTCACGATCGACTACGGTCCGTTCGGTTTCATGGACGGCTTCGATGCCGGCTACATCTGCAATCACTCGGATTCGCAGGGCCGTTACGCGTACCGGATGCAGCCGCAGATCGCGTACTGGAATCTGTTCTGTCTCGCCCAGGGCCTGTTGCCGCTGCTGGGCGCCCAGCATGAGGAAAGCGTGCGCGGCGACAAGGCGATCGAAGACGCGCAGCGTGTGCTCGCCGGTTTCAAGGAACGTTTCGCGCCGGCGCTGGAGCACCGTATGCGCGCCAAGCTCGGCCTCGAAGTGGAGCGCGAGGGAGACGACACGTTGATCAATCGCCTGTTCGAACTCATGCACGCGAACCGCGCGGATTTCACGCTGACGTTCCGCAATCTGGCGCGCCTGTCGAAGCACGACGCGAGCGGCGACGCCCCGGCGCGCGATCTGTTCCTCGACCGCGCGGCCTTCGACGTGTGGGCGAACGACTACCGCGCGCGGCTGTCCGAGGAAACACGCGACGACGCGGCGCGCGCCATTGCAATGAACCGTGTGAACCCCAAATTCGTACTTCGCAATCACCTGGCGGAAACGGCGATCCGTCGCGCGAAAGAGAAGGACTTTTCCGAAGTGGAGCGCCTTGCAGCGGTACTGCGCCGGCCGTTCGACGAACAGCCCGAGCATGAAGCGTATGCGGGGTTGCCGCCCGACTGGGCGAGTTCGCTGGAAGTCAGTTGCTCGTCGTGATGCGCGAAGCGAGCCGCACCCAAAACAAGCCCGAGACAGGAACCCGATCATGAACAATCCCGACGACCTCAAGACCGACGCCCCGGCCGTGCAGAAAGACGACGCCGAGTGGCGCAAGCAACTCTCCGACATCGAATATCAGGTGACGCGCCACGCCGCCACCGAGCGCCCGTTCACGGGCCGCTATCACGACCACTGGGAGCGCGGCGTCTACGACTGCGTCTGTTGCGGCACGCCGCTGTTCGAATCCGACACCAAGTTCGACGCCGGCTGCGGCTGGCCCAGCTACTTCAAGCCGATCAACGGCGAAGTGATCGCCGAGAAAACCGACCGCTCGCACGGCATGCTGCGTATCGAAGTGCAATGCAAGAACTGCGGCGCGCATCTGGGCCACGTATTCGAAGACGGGCCCGCGCCCACCGGTCTGCGCTACTGCATCAATTCGGCTGCGCTACAATTCGAATCCAAGTAACGCAGCGCGGAGTTCGGCGCATGGCCGGACGGCGTCCGTGATCGAACGGGCGCCGGTTGCGAGACCTTCGCGTGTGCTTCGTGCGTGCGTCGCGTCTCGCGAACCGGTCGATCGGGTCGACCCGGCGCGGCCATCCCACGATGAGCGGCAATGAACGCCGTTCGCCGGCCGCCGCGGCGGGTGGCTATCGCGGGCCGCTGCCTCACTTGCCATCGGGCGCTTCGCACCGCGTCCCTCGTTCTCCGACCCACTCTCCGAATTCCCGGCCAGACATGAAATTCCTGTTCGACCTGTTCCCGATCATCCTGTTCTTCGTCGCCTTCAAGGTATGGGGCATTTTCACGGCGACGGCAGTGGCGATCGCCGCCACGCTGGTGCAGATCGCGTGGGTGGCGTTCCGTCACCGCAAGGTCGATCCGATGCTGTGGGTGAGTCTCGGCGTCGTCACGGTGTTCGGCGGCGCGACGCTCGTGCTGCACAACGACACCTTCATCAAATGGAAGCCGACCGTGTTGTACTGGGCGTTTTCCGTCGTGCTGATCGTGTCGCAACTCGCGTTCAACAAGAACCTGATCGAAGCGATGATGGGCAAGCAGATCAGCTTGCCGCACGCGATCTGGGGCAAGCTGAACATCGTCTGGGCCATCTTTTTCGTGCTGCTGGGCCTGGTGAACCTGTTCGTCGCGTACAACTACACCACCGACCAATGGGTCAATTTCAAGCTGTTCGGCGCGACTGGCTGCCTCGTCGTGTTCATCGTCGGGCAGAGTTTGTGGCTCGCGAAATACATGAAGGAAGAGTGATAATGACCAGCGATGTTTTCATGCACGCCACCACCGCCGAGCGCGCCGCGCTGATCGAAGCACGCCTCAGCGCCGCGCTCGCGCCGGTCGCCTCGATCCAGATTACCGACGACAGCGCGCAGCATGCGGGTCACGCCGGCGCCTCCGCCGGCGGTCATTTCAGCGTCACGATCGTGGCTGCCGCATTCGCCGGCAAGGCCCGCGTGGCGCGGCATCGCATGGTGTATGATGCGCTGGCCGATGCCATGCAGCGCGGCATTCATGCCCTTGCAATCACGGCTTATACGCCCGAAGAATTCGCTTTGTTGTCCCGCTAGGAAAACTTCCGATGACCTTGAAGAAAACCCGCCTTTGGGTATTGCTGGCCGCATGTGCGGCCGCACCTGCATTCGCACAGAACATCGCCGTGGTGAACGGCACACCGATTCCCAAAGCACGCGCCGACGCGCTGATCGCTCAACTGGTTCATCAAGGCCAGCAAGACACGCCGCAACTGCAAATGGCCGTGCGCGAAGAGCTGGTGAACCGCGAAATCCTGATGCAGGAAGCGCTGCGCCGCGGCCTGCCGAATCGGCCGGACATCAAGGCGCAAATCGCCGTCGCGCAACAAACCGTTGTGCTGCGCTCGCTGATCGAAGACTTCGTGAAGAAGAACACGCCGACGGACGCCGAGGTCACCGCGCGTTACAACACGCTGATCAAGGACGCGGGCGGCAAGGAATATCACCTGCACCACATCCTCGTGGAGAACGAGCAGCAGGCGAAGGATCTGATTGCGAAGATCAAGGGCGGCGCGAGCTTCGAAGACCTCGCAAAACAATTCTCGAAAGATCCGGGATCGGGCAAGAACGGCGGCGACCTCGACTGGTCGGATCCGAAAGCTTACGTGCCTGAATTCGCAGACGCGGCCACGCATCTGCAGAAAGGCCAGATGACCGACACGCCGGTGCATACGCAATTCGGCTGGCACATCATTCGTGTCGACGACACGCGCGACATCACGCCGCCGCCGCTCGAACAGGTGCGTCCGCAGATCGTGCAGCAGATCCAGCAGGAAAAGCTGCAGGCGTTTGAAGAAGGTTTGCGTAAGAACGCGAAGATTCAGTAAGCGCGTCGGGTGACGGTGAAGAACCGAGCAGCGTTAGCCTCGAATAAGGCTGTTGGTTCTTCCGTTGAGTAGCGCTCCTCGATTGTGCCCAGGCCCCGGTTAGTCAGTGACTGATCGGGGCTTTTTCATGTTCGGTCGCCCAGCCAGTCCGTGTCGTAGGCGAATGACCAGATTCCGCCTTCGTCGCTGACGACACCCACGCGCTGGCCATTCGCGAATGCCGCGAGCGTTCTAGCTGCCATGAGAAGTCCGTCGGCGATGGAGCGCCTTGGTGGCTAACACAGGGGGAATGTCCACGGAGACCTCCGCGTGGAGAGTGATGCCCAATTCGCCGAGAAGATGCAGCACCTTGCCTATCTGGGCTGTCGGCTTGCCCGCCTCGATATGCGTGATGAACTTGGGGGACAGGCCGGTGGCATTGGCGACGTCATCGCGCGTGAGCCCTTGCGCAAGCCGCGAAGCGCGCACGAGATCGCCTAACGCCGACATGCTGCCGATCAAAACGTCGGATGCGCGCACTCCGCTCTCCTGTGTATGTTCGTACCCGCTCGGTAACATTATGCCACGGGGAATGCGCGTCGGCTCAGTTTCGTATCCGATCGGGTACGAGATGGGATGTTGGGTGATTCATCGAGCCGTTTCGTACCCGAACAGATACGAAGAGAACCTGCGAGGGCGCGTGCGTCGCGTTATGTACCCGAGCAGGTACGGATCGGACCGGCGGCAATTTTGCTCATTAGCGGCAAGAAACACCACAGATCAAGCCTGCGCGGCCCCCAATCTGCGCCGCAGCATCGCAACGCCGTCTGGTGCGCGCTGCCGGCAAGGCCGTCGCGCGCACAGCGGCGACGGCCTTCGCTACATGATTAACCCAGCCAGCGGCGCGCGTTCTGGAATACGCGCATCCACGGACTCGCGTCCGTGCCGCCCTCGCCCCAGCCTTCGGGATGCCAGCTCATCTGCACCGCGCGATGCACGCGCTCGGTGTGCGGCATCAGCACCGTGAAGCGGCCATCCGGCGTGGTGACCGACGTGATGCCGTTCGGCGAACCATTCGGGTTGAACGGATACTGCTCGGTCGCCTGACCGCGGTGATCGACATAACGCATCGCCACCGCCACCTTCGACACATCGCCTTGCTGCGAGAAGTCCGCATAGCCTTCGCCGTGCGCGATCGCCACCGGAATGCGCGAGCCTTCCATGCCGGCGAAGAAGATCGACGGCGAAGCCTCGACCTCGACCAGCGAGAAGCGCGCTTCGAATTTCTCCGACTTGTTGCGCGTGAACTTCGGCCAGGCTTCGGCGCCCGGAATCATCGACGCGAGACTGCTCATCATCTGGCAGCCGTTGCAGATGCCCAGCGCGAAGGTGTCCTCGCGGCCGAAGAATGCGGCGAACATGTCGGCCAGTTGCGAGTTGAAGCGGATCGCTTTCGCCCAGCCCTCGCCGGCGCCGAGCGTGTCGCCGTATGAGAAGCCGCCGCATGCCACCGCACCGGCGAAATCCGCCAGGCTCGCGCGGCCCGATAGCAGATCGCTCATGTGTACGTCGTGCGCGTCGAAGCCGGCGCGGTCGAATGCATACGCCGTCTCCAGGTGCGAGTTCACGCCCTGCTCGCGCAGGATCGCGACGCGCGGACGCGCGCCCTTGCCAAGGAACGGCGCGGCGACGTCTTCAGCCGGATCGAACGTGAGAACCGGCGTAATGCCCGGATCGGCGGCATCCAGAAGCGCGTCGTATTCGGCATCGGCGCAAGCCGGGTTGTCGCGCAGACGCGCAATACGCCAGCTCACTTCACTCCACGTGCGATGCAGTTCGGTGCGCGGCGCTTCGTAAATCTTCTTCGCGTCGCGATAGATTTCGATCGTGTCGCGCTCGTTGATCTTGCCGATCACGTGCGAGCAGGCCGACAGCCCGTGTTCGCGCAACGCGACCAGCACCGCGTCGCGGTCGGCCGCGCGCACCTGAATGACGGCGCCCAGTTCCTCGTTGAAGAGCGCGCGGATCGTGCGGTCTTCACGGCGGCCGCTCGTCTGCTTCGCCCAGTCTTTGGCGTCGCCGTAATCGGATTCGTGGTGCGGATCGAGCACCAGCATATCCACGTTCAGCGACACGCCGACATGCCCCGCGAACGCCATTTCGCAGACCGTCGCCCACAGGCCGCCGTCCGAGCGGTCGTGATACGCGAGCAGCTTGCCCTCGCTGTTGAGCGACTGGATCGCGTTGAAAAAGCGCTTCAGGTCCTCGGGATCGTCGACGTCCGGCACCGTGTCGCCAACCTGCTGCGTGACTTGCGCGAGGATACTGCCGCCCAGACGATGCTTGCCGCGGCCGAGATCGATAGCGATCAGCACGGAATCGCCAGCATCGCTCGCGCGGCGCAGTTGCGGCGTGAGGTGGCGACGCACGTCCTCGACCGGCGCGAACGCCGAGATGATCAGCGAGACCGGCGCGACCACTTCCTTCGCCACGCCCCGGTCTTCCCACTTGGTGCGCATGGAGAGCGAATCCTTGCCCACCGGAATGCTGATGCCCAAGGCCGGGCACAGTTCCATGCCGATGGCCTTGACCGTGTCGTACAACGCAGCGTCTTCGCCCGGCGCGCCGCACGCGGCCATCCAGTTCGCCGACAGCTTGAGCTTGTCGAGCGACGCGATCGGCGCCGCCGCGATGTTGGTCACCGCCTCGCCCACCGCCATGCGGCCCGAGGCCGGCGCGTCGATCACGGCGAGCGGCGTGCGCTCGGCCATGGTCATCGCTTCGCCGCGGAAGCCCGCGTAGTCCATCGTGGTGATCGCGACGTCGGCGACCGGGACTTGCCACGGGCCGACCATCTGATCGCGCGCGGTCGTGCCGCCCACCGAGCGGTCGCCGATCGTGATGAGAAACGACTTGCTCGCCACCGTGGGGTGACGCAGCACGCCCACCGCGACCTCCGGCAACGCGATGCCCGTCACGTCCACCGGTTCGAGTTTCCGCTCGACGCGCCTGACGTCGCGATGCATGCGCGGCGCCTTGCCGAGCAGCACTTCCATCGGCATGTCGACCGGCTGATGCGCGGCGTCGTCCTTGAGTTCGGAGTCGATCACCTTCAACTGACGCTCGGCCGTGGCCGTGCCGACCACCGCGAACGGGCAGCGCTCGCGCTCGCACATCGCCTCGAAGGCCGGCAGATCGGCCGGCGCGATCGCCAGCACATAGCGCTCCTGGGCTTCGTTCGACCAGATTTCGCGCGGCGACAAGCCACTCTCTTCCAACTGGATATTGCGCAGATTGAACACCGCGCCCTTGCCCGCGCCGTCCACGACTTCCGGAAACGCGTTCGACAAACCGCCCGCGCCCACGTCGTGAATGCTCAGAATGGGGTTCTTCTCGCCGAGCTGCCAGCACGCGTTGATGACTTCCTGCGCGCGCCGCTCGATTTCCGGATTGCCGCGCTGCACCGAGTCGAAGTCGAGTTCCGCGGTGTTGGTGCCGGTCGCCATCGAACTGGCCGCGCCGCCGCCCATGCCGATGCGCATGCCCGGCCCGCCGATCTGGATCAGCAGCGAGCCTTCCGGCAGATCGTGCTTGTGCGTGTGCTGATCGGAGATATTGCCGATGCCGCCCGCGATCATGATCGGCTTGTGATAACCGCGCACGAGACCCGCCACGTTCTGTTCGTAAGCGCGGAAATAACCGCCCAGATTCGGCCGGCCGAATTCGTTGTTGAACGCGGCGCCGCCGAGCGGGCCGTCGATCATGATTTGCAGCGGCGAGGCGATGCGGTCGGGACGGCCATACGCTTCGTACCTGTCGTGCGGATTGCGGTGCGCTAGCGGCTGGGCGACGTCACGCGCGTTTTCCCACGCCTCGACGCCGTCCGGCAATTCGAGGTTCGACACCGTGAAGCCCGCGAGGCCCGCCTTCGGACGCGCGCCGCGGCCGGTCGCGCCTTCGTCGCGGATTTCGCCGCCCGCGCCCGTCGCGGCGCCGGGGAACGGCGAGATCGCGGTCGGGTGGTTGTGCGTTTCCACCTTCATCAGCGTGTGCGTGAGTTCGACGTTGCGGCGATAGTGCTCCGGCAACTCGTGCTCGCCCAACTCAGCCGGCGTGCGCGGGAACCAGCGTTCGGCCATGCCGCCCGCCATGATCGCCGAGTTGTCCGAATACGCGACGATCGTGCCTTGCGGATTGAGCTTCTCGGTGTTGCGGATCATGTTGAACAGCGAGATGTCCTGCTTCTCGCCGTCGATCGTCCATTCCGCGTTGAAAATCTTGTGGCGGCAATGCTCGCTGTTGGCCTGCGCGAACATCATCAGTTCGACGTCGGTCGGGTTGCGGCCGAGCCTCGTGAATGCGTCCACCAGGTAATCGATTTCGTCGTCGGCGAGCGCGAGGCCCAGTTCCGTGTTCGCCGCTTCCAGCGCGCCGCGGCCGTGGCCCAGCACGTCGACGGTTTGCAGCGGCTTGGCCGGCAGTTCGTCGAACAGATGCAGCGCGTGGTCGCGCGAGGGCGATACGCTTTCGGTCATGCGGTCGTGCAGCGCCGCGGCGACTGCGGCGCGGGCTTCGTCGGAGAGCGTTTTCTTGCCCAGCAGGCCGCTTTTCAGCGTGACCGTGTACTCGACGCCGCGCTCGATGCGGCGCACCTGCGTGAGACCGCACAGATGCGCGATGTCCGTTGCCTTGCTGGCCCACGGCGACACCGTGCCGAAGCGCGGCACCACGAGGAAGGTTTCGACCGTGCCGCGCTCCTTGCCTTCCTCGAACGGATCGCCGTAGTGCATCAGCGCTTCGATCTTCGCGTGGTCTTCGGCGGACAGCGGCGTTTGCGCGTTGACGAAGTGCAGATATTGCCCGCGCACGCCGGTAATGTTGGCGTCGATGCGCGTGAGCGTTTCGAGCAGGCGGGTTTGACGGAAATCGGAAAGGGCCGAAGCGCCGGGGAAACACGAGAAGTGGGCCATGGACTTGACGTTGCGTCGCTAATGATGCCGAT
This sequence comes from Paraburkholderia sp. 22099, assembly GCF_052045835.1. NCBI lineage: Bacteria > Pseudomonadati > Pseudomonadota > Betaproteobacteria > Burkholderiales > Burkholderiaceae > Paraburkholderia > Paraburkholderia sp. 22099. The sequence goes on from NZ_JBQEPU010000001.1 coordinate 79,767, forward strand.
GAGTGATGCCGATGAGTCGCGCGTGCAGGCGACGTGAGGCGGAAAGGAAGTCCGGGATTATACCCCGGGAACGCGCTTCCAGCGGGCCTGACGGCATGGCGGCGCGGCCCGCGGCGTGGCCGGTCGGCGCGTTTGGCTGCTATCATTCGCCCTTTCATCAGATCGGCGCGAGCGGCGTGAGTCATGCCGGGCCGCGCGCCGCATGCCACGCTCGAGCGGCACGCGCAGTTTGGCGTCCCGCCGGCAACTCGAATCAGAACATGGATGTCATCGTCATTGGCGGCGGGATAGCAGGCGTCGCCACCGCTTACCAACTGCGCGCGGCCGGTCATCGGGTCTGCGTCGTGGAGCGCCACGCCACCGTCGCGCAGGGCGCCACCTATGGGCACAGCGGCATCGTGCTGCCCACTCCGCTCGACGTATGGTTCGGCCCGACCTACATGGCGAGCCGTCAGAACGCCAGGAACGGCGTGGTCAACAAGGCCGGCTTCAACGGACCGGCGCGCCAGTTCGTCAAGCAGCTCGCGAGGCTCCAGGATCCGAACCCGTACGGCCATCAATACGGATTGCTGCGCCCGCTGATCGAGATGTCGCGTGAGACGCTGGCCGACATGGAAGCGCGCTTCGGGCTCGAGTTCGAGCAGGCGAGCGGCCTGCTTCATCTGGTGCGTTCGGCGCAGGAGTGGGAGCAACTGCGGCCCGCGCTCGGTCTGCTGCGCCTGCACGAAATGCCGTACCACGAACTCACGCCCGCCGAATGCGCGGCCTTCGAGCATTCCGTGCGAACCGAGCCGGAATTCGCCGGCGGCGTGCTGTTCGAGCATGAGCGCACGGCGAACTGCCCGCTTTTCACGAAGCTCGTCAAGCAGGTCCTCGACACCCAGGGCGGCGTGCAATTCATGCTGGGCTGCGAAGTCTCGGCGATCCGTCTGGAAGGCCAGCGCGCCGGCGTGGAACTGGCGCCGGGTCCCGGCGTGGCGTCGCGTTCACGCGAAGTCGACGTGATCAACGCCGATGCGGTCGTCGTCGCCGCCGGGCATGGCAGCTTGCCGCTGCTCGAACGCCTGGGGCTGCGGCTGCCGCTCTGTCCGCTGCGCCTGCACACGCTGGTTGCGCCGATCGCGCATGAGGAATGCGCGCCGCACGTGACGATCGTCGACGCGGTCAAGCGGATCGTGATCAGCCGCATGAATCACCGCCTGCGGATCGCGGGCGGCGCGGTCTTGCAGAGCCCCGCCCTGCTCGACAAGCCGCTCGGCGACGCGGTGACGAAGGAGGCGCTGGCGCTGCTCGGCCAGGCGACCCACGACTGGATTCCGGGCGCCGCCCGCATCTCGGCGGCCTTGCCGTGGGAAGGCGTCAAGCTGCTGTCGCCGGACGGCTTGCCGGTGATCGGCAACGCGCTGCATCCGCGGCTCTATGTGAACGCCGGCCATGGCCCCGCCGGCTGGGGCCTCGCATGCGGGTCGGGCAAGCTGATCGCCGACCTGATCACGGGCAGTGCGCCGGATCTGCCCGTCGACACACTCGCCGCGCTGCGCGCGGATCGGTTCAAGTAGGAGGCGGTGGGCGCCGCTGTGTTCACGCGCGGCGGAAAGCGGGGCGCCTGGGTGCGGTGAGGCGGCGGGCGTCGGACACCGGACACCGGACACCGGACACCGGACACCGGGCATCGGGAGCGTGCACGAGGCGGCACAACGCCAGGCAACCCCATCACGCATCGGCACCGCATAGGCACTACCATAGTGATTCCCGCAGCCTCCTCACCTCGCAACAGGTGCCCGCCCGCCTCCGCCATGACAGAAGCCGACCTCGCGCCGCCCACGCTCACCAGTCCGCACAACCGGGCGCTTCCTCTCCTCACGCTGACCGATCTGCGGATCGCCGAGGCCCAGGCGTCGGCGTCCCTGCCGCCTCATACGCTGATGTCGCGCGCGGGCAAATCCGCCGCGAGCTTTCTGAAGGAGCAGATCACCCGCGACACGTCGATCGGAAAATCGAAGCAGAAGGTCTGGCTCGTCGCGGGGCCGGGCAACAACGGCGGCGACGCCCTCATTCTCGCGACGGAGCTGCACCAGGCCGGCATCGCCGTCGATCTGTGCATGCCGGTCGAGGTCAAGCCGGCCGACGCCCGCTGGGCGCTCGACACGGCCCGCGCCGCGGGCGTGCCGATCAGCGCGGCGCCGCCCGCCTCGCTCGACAGCTACACCTGGCTCGTGGACGGCATGTTCGGCATCGGCCTCACGCGTGAACTCGAAGGCGTGTTCGCGAGCCTCGCGCGGCAACTCTCGCAACGCGCGAAGGCCAGGCCAAGAAGAGGCGGCGTGCTCGCGCTCGACGTGCCGAGCGGCCTCGACAGCGACACCGGCACGATCGTCGGCAATGGCGACGGCGCCGCGGTCCACGCCACGCACACCATCACGTTCATCGGCGCGAAACCCGGCCTCTTCACCGCGCAAGGGCGCGACCTCGCCGGCGCGGTGACCGTGGCGCCGATCGGCGTCGATTGCAGCGCCCGCACGGCCGTGCAATTGAACGCGCCGGAACTCTTCGCCGCCTTTCTGCCGCCGCGCGACTTCGCGACCAACAAGGGCAGCTTCGGCAGCCTCGCGGTGGTCGGCGGCGACACCGGCATGTGCGGCGCGCCGATCCTCGCCGCGCGCGCGGCGCTCTACACCGGCGCGGGCAAGGTTCATGTCGCCATCCTGGGCGAAGGCGCCCCGCCCTACGATCCGCCGCATCCCGAACTGATGCTGCATGCCGTCGACGCGCTGCCGCTCGACAAGATGGACGCGCTCGCCGTCGGTTGCGGCATGGGGCACGGCGAGCGCGCCACGCGCGTCATGCACGACGTGCTGCCGCTCGACGTGCCCAAGCTGTTCGATGCCGACGCGCTGAATCTGCTCGCCAAAGCCCCCTCGCTCGCCGCCGAACTCACCGCGCGCGGCGTGCAAGGCGATCCGTGCATCCTCACGCCGCATCCGCTCGAAGCCGCGCGCCTGCTCGGCACCGACGCGCCGGGCGTGCAGCGCGACCGCCTCGCCGCGGCGCGCGCGCTGGCCGCGCGCTTCGCCAGCGTCGTCGTGCTGAAGGGCAGCGGCACCGTGATCGCGGCGCCGGACGGCCGCCTCACGATCAATCCCACCGGCAACGCGGCGCTGGCGACGGGCGGCACCGGCGACGTGCTGGGCGGCATCATCGGGGCGCTGCTCGCGCAGCATCTGCCGCGCTACGAAGCGGCCCTCGCGGGCGTCTATCTGCACGGCCTCGCCGCCGATACGCTGAGCGCGCAAGGCCACGGCCCGGCCGGTTTGACGGCGGGCGAACTGGCGCCGATGGTGCGGACCTTGCTGAACCGGCTGTTCTATCCGGCTACGAGCTGACCACGTCGATCCCGTCGCTTGCGCGGCCCGGCCAAACCGCTGCCGCCCCGCTGCCACCCCGCTGCCACCTGTCACGCAACGCCGTTATACTGACCGACTGCGCCGCGGGTTGGGTCCTTCGCGGGTTGCGGCGAAACTTCAACGGGCGGCTTCATCGCGAGGCTGCCAGTCAGAGGTTTCAGCGCAAGCCGCGGCGAACCGGCCGCGCGGCATCGCTCTAACAGCATCGTTGCATCATCCTCGGCAGCGCTTCACGCGCACGCCTTTCTTCGTGCCCCTTCGTTAGACGGACGCTATGACGCAGAACTCGCTCCCCTCCTGGTCCTCGCTGCAAACGCATTACGAAAGCATTCGCGATGCGCACCTGCGCGACTGGTTCGCCCCCGAGAACGACCCCGCCCCCACTCGCGCCGAGCGCTTCGCGTTCGCGGGCGGCGGTCTCGCAGCCGATTTCTCGAAGAACCGCATCACCGACGAAACCCTGAACCTACTCGTGCAGCTCGCGCGCGAAGCGGGCGTCGAACAGCGCCGCGACGCGATGTTCGCGGGTGAAGTCGTCAATCCCACCGAAGGCCGCGCCGCGCTGCACACGGCCTTGCGCGCCAGCGACCCGAACGCGCCGTTCCACGCGCAGGTACAGGCCGAGCGCGCGAAGATGGCCGCGTTCGCCGACCAGGTGCGCAGCGGCGCATGGACCGGCTATACCGGCAAGCGGATCCGCTACGTGGTGAACATCGGGATCGGCGGCTCGGACCTCGGGCCGAAGATGGTCGTGCACGCGCTGCAGCATCTGGCCACGCCCGACATCACCACGCACTTCGTATCCAACGTCGACGGCGCGGATCTCTACAACGTGATGCAGAAGATCGATCCCGAGGAAACGCTCGCGATCATCGTCTCCAAGACGTTCACCACGCTCGAAACCATGACCAACGCGCGCTCGCTGCGCGACTGGTTCGTCCAGAAGGGTTGCCCGGAAAATGCGCTGGCGAAGCACTTCGTCGGCGTGTCGGCCAATCCCGCGGAAGTGGTCAAGTTCGGCATCGCGAAAGAAAACGTGTTCGAGATGTGGGACTGGGTCGGCGGCCGTTATTCGCTGTGGTCGGCGGTGGGTCTGTCGATCATGATCGCGGTCGGCCCGCAACAGTTCGGCGAACTGCTCGCCGGCGCTAATGAAATGGACCAGCATTTCCGCGACGCGCCGCTCGAAAAAAACCTGCCGGTGCTGCTCGGCATGCTCGGCATCTGGTATCGCAACTTCTTCGGCTCGCAAAGCTATCTGGTCGCGCCGTATTCGGAAGCGCTGCATTACCTGCCCTCGTATCTGCAACAGCTCGAAATGGAGAGCAACGGCAAGTCGGCGCGTCTCGATGGCGCAACCGTCGACTATCCGACCTCCGCGGTGACGTGGGGCGAACCCGGCACGAACGGCCAGCATGCGTTCTTCCAGATGCTGCATCAAGGCCCGACGATCGTGCCGATCGACTTCATCGCGGTGCTGACGCCGGAGCATCCGCTCGCGAGCCATCATCCGAAGCTGCTGGCGAATTGCTTCGCGCAAAGCGAGGCATTGATGCTCGGCCGCACGCTCGAGGAAGCGACAAAAGTGGCCGGCGCCGATCAGCCGGAACTCGCGCCGCACCTGGTGTTTCCGGGCAACCGGCCGACCAGCACGCTGCTCGTCGAGGCGCTCACCGCGCGTTCGCTCGGCGCGTTGATCGCGTTGTATGAACATAAGGTGCTGGTGCAGGCGTCGGTCTGGAACATCAATCCGTTCGATCAATGGGGCGTCGAGTTGGGCAAGATTCTCGGCAAGGTGGTCGAGGCCGATCTGACCGCGGCAAGCGTCGATGAGAAGAAGCACGACTCGTCGACCTCGGCGTTGATCGCGCGGGCGCGCGCCGCGTTGAAGCGGTGACATCGAAGCAATGAGCGCGGGCGGAGCGCTTGCGTGGCGCCGCCGATGCGTGCGGCTTGTTCGATTGCGCGTTGCCGCGGTCGAGCAAGCCGGAATGACAAAGCGGGCCTTCGCGGCCCGCTTTTTTGCGCTTTGCTCGCTTTGCCGTATCGAACGTTTTAGATCTTCAACGACGCGCCGCCCTGTCAGGCCAGCCGCCCCGCCTCGATCGTCACCGTGGTATCGCAGCGGCGCGCCAGTTCGACGTCGTGCGTGACGAGAATCAGCGTGGCGCCGTTCGCGCGGTTCATCTCGAACATCAGGTCGATCACCGCATGGCCGGTGGCCGCGTCGAGACTGCCGGTGGGCTCGTCCGCGAACAGGATCGCCGGATGCGTGACGAACGCGCGCGCCAGCGCGACGCGTTGCTGTTCGCCGCCCGAGAGCAGCTTCGGATAATGGCCCGTGCGCTGCCCGAGCCCGACCTGCTCCAGCAAGCCGCGCGCACGCGCCGCGGCCTCGCGCGTGCTGATGCCGCCTTGCAGTTCGAGCGGCAAGGTGACGTTTTCGAGCGCGGTCAAATGCGGCATCAATTGAAACGACTGGAAGACGAAACCGACCGAGCCGCTGCGCAGCGCCGCGCGCTGGTCTTCGTTCAATTCGGCGAGCTCGCGCCCGAGCAGCCGAACCGAGCCCGAGCTTGCGCTGTCCAATCCTGCGAGCAAGCCGAGCAGCGTAGACTTGCCCGACCCGGATGCACCGACGATCGCCACACTGCTGCCGGCATCGATAGCAAGATCGATGTTGTCGAGAATCGTCAGTTCGCCTGTTGCATCCTTAACCTTCTTGCACAAACCCCGCACTTCAATGACTGGATCAGTTTTGTTTAGCATGGTGAAGCGTAGGTTGAAAGTGCGCGCCATAGCGCTGACTACGGCATTCGGCTCGGCCGTCATGGCCGCCGCCCTGTGTTCGCTGCCCTTCGCGGCTCATGGCGCCAACACGCCCGAGCCCGCCAGGCCGGTGATCGTCGTACTCGGCGACAGCATCTCCGCCGAATACGGCTTGCCCCGCGACACCGGCTGGGTCGCGTTGATGCGCAAACGCCTGAGCGAGGAGCGAATCGATTATAGCGTCGCCAATGCGAGCATCAGCGGCGACACCACCAGCGGCGGCAGGGCCCGCTTGCCGGCGCTCATGCAGCGCCTGAAGCCGAGCATCGTGATCGTCGAACTCGGCGCGAACGACGCCTTGCGCGGCGTACCGCTCGCCACCACCGAAGACAACCTGCGCACGATCATCGAGCAGGCTCAACAAGGTCACGCGAAGGTCGTGCTGGTCGGCATGTATGTGCCGCCCAATTACGGCCCCGACTACACGCAGAAGTTCCACGGCCTCTACGGGCAGTTATCGAAACAGCTTCGGGTGCCGCTCGTGCCGTTCATGCTCGCGGGCATCGCCGACAAGCCCGAGATGTTCCAGGCGGATCAACTGCATCCCACCGTGCAGGCACAACCAGTGCTACTCGATAACGTGTGGCCCGCCGTCAAGCCACTCCTTCGCACAAGTTCGCCGCACTGAACAGTCCGCTAACAACTTGTTTCCAGAACTTCGGGAACATGGATCGGTAAGGTCTATCTGACACCTTCAACTCCATGTAACCCGGCTCGTTTTTTGAGCGAATTCCTGAGGAGATAACGTGAAATACTTACCGTTAATCGCTTTGACCGTGGCAATTTCCGCCTGCGCCGCTCAACCGCCGGCGGGCGTCCAGTCAGTGGGCCAAAGCCAGCAGGCACCGAAGGCCGTCGCCACCTGCATCGCGCAGAAATGGGCTGACGGCTCGCAACAGCAGGTCGTGTCGCAAGACACGCTCGCCAACGATCAAGCCGTCGACGTCTATGTCCCCGGTCAACAGCCGCCGAATGGCGCAGCCGCGGTGGTGCGTCCTTCGTATTCCGGCAAGGGTTCGTGGGTCGGCTTCCGCGCGAGTGGCGCGGCGGGCAGCGATGCCACCAGCGCGATCAGCGCCTGCCTGTAACGCATCGGGCGTCGAGGCGTTTGAAGCAAACCGTTTGATGAGCTTTCATGCTCGGCAAAAAGAAAGCCCCGCATTTGCGGGGCTTTTCTTATTTCACGCGTTGCGGCCGGCTCATTCGCTGCTCGCCTGCGCGTTGCCGCTCTCCAGCGAACCGTAGAACTTCACCTTCGAGCGCGCGCGCAACGCTTCCAGATAAGCCTCTGCTTCAGACTGCGCGTCGACTTGCGCGATCTGCTGCTGTGCGGCGGCGAGGCGTTGCGGATCGATCGGTGCGCCCGCGACGACCGAGTTCACGCGATAGATCGCATAACCGTCGTCGCCGAGATCGACGCCCACGTAGGCCGGCAACTTTTGCGCATCCGCCTTGTAGATTGCACTCAATGCGACCGGCGGCATGCCCTGCGCGTCATTGCGCGAAACCTTCAGCGGCGACGAGAAGCCGGTGGTGGCCTTCGACTTTTCGAACTCGGCGAGCTTCGCGATGCCGTCCTTGTGAGCGGCCTCGTTCGATTGAGCCGCGATCACCTTCTGACGCACGGTGTCCTTGACCGCGTCGAGCGCGGGCACGGCCGCGGCCTTGTAGTCGGTGACGCGCGCCGCGATCAGCGTGTTGCCGCCGACGTCGATGGCCTGCGTGTTGTTGCGCGCGGTCACCGCGTCGTTCGCGAACACCGCGGCGAGAAACTTCGCGTTGTTCAGCGGACTGTCAGGCGGCAGCTTCGGGTTCGGCTGCGGCGTGACGGTGGCCGTCTGCAATGGCAGCTTGTATTTGTCCGCGGCCGGTTGCAGGCTCTTCGCTTTTTCATAGACGATCGACGTGAAGCCTTCCGAGTCGTCGCTAAACGCCTTGGCCGCCTGCTGCGTCTTCACCTCTTTCGCGATCTGGTCTTTCACTTCGTCGAACGGTTTCGTGACGGCCGGCTTCACGTCCGTCGCCTTGACGATGTGATAGCCGAAGTCGGTCTGCACGATGCCGCTGACTTCGTCTTTCTTCAGCGCGAACACGGCGTCGTCGAATGCCTGGCCGCCCGCGATCATGCCGCGGCTGAAGTAACCCAGGTCGCCGCCCTTCGAGGCCGAACCCGGATCCTGCGAATCCTGCTGTGCAATCTGCGCGAATTGATCCGGGTGCGCCTTGATCTGCGCGAGCAACGCCTCGGCTTTCTGTTTCGCCTTGGCCTTGTCGGCCGCGCTCGCATCCTTCGGCGCGGCGATCAGGATGTGGCTCGCGCGCACCTGGCCTTCCGTGCGGTAATGCGCGATGTTGTCCTCGTAGTACTTCTTCAGATCGGCGTCACTCGGCTGCACCGAGGCCGCGAGATTTGCCGGCGACATCACGAGGTACTGGATCGTGGCGGTGGCCGGCGTGGCGAAGTCGTTGCGATGCGCGTCGTAATAGGCTTGCAGTTGCGCGTCGGTGGGCTGCACCTTCGCCGCGTAGTCGCGCGGATGGAACGCGATGCCCTGCACTTCGCGCTGCTGTTCGGCGAGTTCGGTCAGATGCTGTGCGAGGGTTTTCGATGTGAAGGCGCTGCTCTGGATGCTGGCCGGCAACTGCTGCGTGGAGATGTCGTAGCGCACGCGTTCGTCGTACTGGTCGGGCGTCATGCCCTGCATGGCGAGCAACTGCTTGTAACGGTCCACGTCGATCGTGCCGTCGGGTTTCTTCAGCGACGAGATCACCGGATCGTTGAGCAATACGCGGCGCACGGCGTCGTCGGACGCGGTGAGGTGCAGACGCTGCGTTTCGTCGACCAGCACGCGCTGCTCGATCAGGCCGTCGAGCATCTGACTGCGGCGCTCCGGCGTATCGAACGACTTCATGTCGAACTGCGCGCCGAGCATCTGCCGCGCGCGGTCGAGTTGCTGACGCATCGCGCTGTCGTATTCCGCGCGCGTGATCTTGTGACCGTTGACGCTCGCAACGTTTGCGCTTTCGTCAAAAAAGCCGCGGAAGCCTTGAATGCCCACAAAACCCAACCCCGGCACAATGACGAGGATGAGCATGAACATCATCAGGCGTTTGTGATTGCGGAAAAAATCGAGCATGCGTGAGTGCCAAAAACAGAACGCCCGATATTACAACAGCGGGCAATAAAAAAGGCGAACCGGAGTTCGCCTTTCGAGGATACTGGCGGAGTGGACGGGACTCGAACCCGCGACCCCCGGCGTGACAGGCCGGTATTCTAACCGACTGAACTACCACTCCTGATACTGCTCTACAAGAGCCCGTGATTTTGCCTCATCTGTCGCCACACCGCAACAGAAATCTGCCGAGCGGCCGACGCGAGCAAGCACCCAGGCACGCCCCGCATACATGACATTCACGCGCCCGCTGCCCTGCGAATCGAAGCCGGCCGGCACATGACGCGCGCCCGACCCGCTCGCGAAATCGACCGCGATCTCGTTGTGCAGCGCGGCAGTCCTGCCCTATGAGGACGGACCGATCAGCACGAAAAGCGGCACACGTGTCGCGCGAAACGCTGCATCACGCATGCTTCGCCCCGCTCCCTCTTTATATAAGTAGTCGGCCCAACGCCCTTCATGGGCGCTTCGTCATGCCTTCGTCCATGACTTCCGCCCGATTGTCCGCGATCCGTTAGCCACGCAAAGTGGTCGCTGCCGTTAAGCGCATCTCGCGCCGGACGCCACCCGACACCGGACAGGTCATTCGAATGGACATCTATCGCTTTGCGAAGCGTCTTCGCTTTCATGACGCATCGCGCGCCTCACAGCGTCACGCATCATACGATGGCGCGTCGCCCGGCGCGCTGCTCGCGCAACTGCGCGACGAATGCGAGGCGATGGCGCGTTATGCGTTGCACCACGGCCTGCCGGTCGCGCCCGAAACGATCGCGCTGTTGAGCGCGCTGATCGACGGCATGCCGTCCGATACGCGACCGGCTGTCTTGTCAGGCGCTTCATCGTCCACCGCACCGTCCACGGCACCGTCCAACGCACCGTCCAACGAAGCCGCGAATGCCACACCGCGTCACTCCACCTCGGCACAACACGCGCTCGCGTCGATCCACCGCAAGCTCGCGGCGCTGATCGCGCCCGCCACGCCGCAAGCCGTTACGTTGCTGGATGAACAGCATCGCCTCACCCGCCCGCTCGGGTGGCTCGGTCCGGTTCCGTTGATCCGCCTGCTGACGGTCGCGGCGATTTCGTTTCTGATCGCCGTCATCGCAACCGGGCTCTCGCCCGAGGTGTCCGCGGACAACGTCGAGCGCGGCTTTCTCGATTCGCACGGCACGCAGTTGCTGTGGAACGCGCTCTTTCTGCTGTTCTGCGCGGGACTCGGCGCGTCGTTCGCCACGCTGTTTCAGGCGCATCGCTATATCGCGGCGTCGACCTACGACCCGAAGTACGACGCGTCGTACGGCGCGCGGCTGATCCTCGGCGTGATCGCGGGGCTGATTCTGGTCGAGCTGCTGCCGCCGCGGCTCTTCGATCAGGGCGGCATGCACAGCTTCGGCAAACCCGCGCTCGCGATGCTCGGCGGTTTCTCGGCGACCGCCGTGCATCGGCTGCTGCAACGCCTCGTCGATACGCTCGACACGCTCGTGCGCGGCGATCGTTCCGCCGATGTCGACGCCGCGCTGCACACGCGCCGCGCGCAAGCCGCCAGCGAACGCACGCAATGGCAGAGCGAACTCGCCGCCAGTCTGCTCGATCTGCAGCAGTCGTTCGACAAGCCCGATTCCGCCGACACCGCTCGCCGGCGCCTCGCCGAACTCACGCGCGCGATGCTCGCCGGCGATCCGTTCAGCCCTTCATTCAGCCCCTCCTCCACGACATTCTCAAACGACACGGAGTAACCATGCTCTTCCTCTACAACCTGCCGGCCGCCGTGATGGGCATGCTGGTCGTCGGCGCCACGCTCGTTGCGGCGCTCGCCGGCTACCTGCTGTTTCGCCGCTGCTTTCCGATCCGGCTCGACGCCGAGCAGCGCGGCATGACGGTCGCGATGATGTCCGCGGTCACCACCATCAACTCGCTGCTGGTCGCGTTCGCCGCCGTCACCGTATGGGGCACCTACGATGCGGCGGCCGGCACGGTCGCCGCCGAAGCCGCATGCGCGACCGAACTGGCGCGCGATCTCGCGTCGTTCGGCAAGCCCGACGCGCGAGCGGCGCGGCGCGAACTCATCGTCTACATGGAGCACGTCGTGCGCGATGAATGGCCGCAAATGCAGCAGCACGCCCGCGCGGATGCCGCCACCGAAGCCGCGTTCAGCCGCATGTTCGCGACCACCAACCGCATCACGCCGACGGGCGACCGCGAACGGGCGCTGCTCACCGAAGTGCTCGCCCGCGTGAATGAAATGACCAAGCTCCGCGAGCATCGCCTGCAAGCGCTCGACGTCGCGATGCCCGCGACGCTATGGGGTGTGATGCTGATCGCGAGCGCGCTCTCGCTCGTGCTGCTGTACGTGTTGCCGGCGACGCGCTTTCACTTCGGCCTCGTCACCATCTGGGCGACCACGCTCGGGCTCGCGTTCTTTTTCGTCCTGGCCGTGGACCGGCCGTTCGCCGGCGAGGTCAGCGTGAGTCCCGCGCCGTTGCGGCATGCGATCGAAACGCTTGCCGCCGAGGACGAGGGGCATCCGGGCGCGCCGGCCTGAGCGCAACGCCGCCGCCGAGGACGGCGCGCTTCACGCCGATAGAGTGCCGATACAGCCGACGCGCCGCCGCCCGATCGAGTCCCCTTCCGCCGCGCGCGCACGCGTGCGGTCATTCATCCGGGCCGCGAACGGGCGCGGCTTTTATTCATGTACCGCGCATACCGTCGCTTGCAGGTACGCGCTTTCCGGCGTGATATGACGCGACAGCCACAGTGCGGCTTCGGTGCGGTTGCTCACGCCGATCTGCCGGAATAGCGCATACAGGTGGTTCTTGATGGTTCCCTCGGCGACGTTCAGCACGCGGCAGATCTGCTTGTTCGACTTGCCTTCGGCGAGCAGCCGCAGCACCTGGCGCTGCCGCGGCGTGAGGCGCTCGAACGCGCGGTCGCCCGAAGGCGATTCCCCGGACGCGACGCCGGCGGCGAGACCGTAACTCGGCGGCACGTAAATCGCGCCCGAGGCGACGCGGCATAGCGCATCGGCGAACTCGTCCGCGCTCGCATGTCGCTCGACGATGCCCGCGGCGCCCGCCATCAGCGCGTCGGCAATCGCCTGGCGGTACACCGTGCGCACGACGAACAGCCACGGCACCGTGCCGAGCGTGTCCTGCAGCAGCTTGGGCCAGCCCATGCGCGCCGCCCGCTCGTCCCATTCGAGCGTCACCGCGCCGACCGTGCCCGGCGGGAATTCCTCACGGATGCGGTAAATGTCGTCAGCGCACTGAGCCGACCACACCTGGCAAGTGCTATCGCGCCGCCATAAGACATCGGCCACTCCCGCCACGAACAACGGCGGACTATCGATCATTAGAACGTTCATTTTGCGCGGTTCCCCTCGGTAGCGAGACGCTCGGGTTCACGTTATTCGCGTCTCTTCGGCTCGCTTTTACCGCTCTTTTCAAAACGACGCACTAGGCCCGTTGATCCGTGACAAACGTTCTAATGCAAAAGGCACATTAATTCTTTACGATTTTCCATGACCGTCACCCCTGTCTACATCCATGACGGCCGGCCTCTCCAAATGGGCCTTCAGATTATGTAACTTGAATAAAGGCAGTGTATTCGCACTACCCGGTTTTCACCACTGGAGGTTTGTATGGATGCTAATTTCATCGGTTCCGTCATTAACGCGTTGCCAATGGACCAAATGATCGCAGGCCCATTGAAAGCAATGATTACCGCGCAAACCCAGGCGGCAAAAAGTTACGCCGACTTTCTGATGCAGGTTTGCATTCAGGACGGCAAGGCGGTGGCCGTCCAGTTCGACTACGATGAAACCCTCGTCGACGAAAGCGGCGTATCGAAAGGCGTGGTGCAGAAGACCATGCGCATTCCGCTGCTGGCCGCGATCGTCCATCCGATCATCGCGATCGAGGAAGGCACGATCGACTTCGAACTGGAAATCACGCAGTCGGAGAAGTCGTCGTCGTCGACCGAAGCGGGCGGCGAGTTGCAGGTCAAGCTCGGCTGGGGACCGGTCAGCGTGAGCATGTCGGGCCGCGTATCGCACAAGGCCGAGCAGACCCGCAGCACCGATACGCGCGCCAAGTACTCGATCCACACGCAGGTCAAGCGGCAGCCTCCGCCCGAGGCGCTGATGCGCGTCATCGACTTTCTGACGGATGCGGCCACCAAACCGGTCGTGACGGAGGACAAGTCGAAGGACGTGAAGGCGCTGCCCGCGACGCCGACCGACGGCAAGCTGATCGGCGAGTCCGCGGCCGGCGGCGCGACGCAGGCGGCGGGCGGCCAGCCGCAGCCCGCTCATCAGTAAGCGCGACGGCCACTGACGGCGGACGGACATCATGTTCAATTTTTTCAGGCGGCGCGGCGCGCAACGTTCGCCGGCCCATCCCCCTTCGCATGACGACGCCGCGAACGCGGTCCCGACCGATGCCGTCGACGGCGAGGCGGCCGCCGCGCACGACGGCGGCGGCGCGCCGCCCGGCGCTCCCCCACCCGGCGACACCCCGCCGCCGCCCAACGCCAACCCACCCCCGCCGCGCGGCCTCGCGCTCGACGAAATCACCCGCGGCATGCAGCACGCCGCGGCCGCCGCGAACCAGTTGCTCGCGCATCAGTACACCGCCGTGCTCGATCAGTTCTTCGATCAGGACGAGGACGGTTTGCTGTCGCCGCGCGTCGTCGAACTAGCGCTCGACGCGGAGCACACCATGCCGGTGCCGCTCGTCGCGCTCGCCACGCCGCGCGGACTCGCGCTCGACAGGATGGTCGTGCATCTGACCGTGCGCGCCGACTTCACCGAAGCGCTGCCCGCGGGCGGACTGGCCGGCGGCGATCAACGCGGGCGCTTCTTCGTCACGCTCGCTCCGCCATCGGCGCGCAAGGATGCCGAGGGCCGGCAGGCGCAACGCGACACCCAGCACATCGACATCGAAATGCAGTTCACGGCGCTCGCGCCGCCCGAGGCGATCATGCGCGTGATCGACGAGTACACCCATCGACTCGTGCCGCGCAAACGTCACGACGAACCGGAGAAACCTCATGACTGACCAACCCACGCGCACCGGCGCGCAAGGCATCGACCTGATCAAACACTTCGAGGGCCTGCGCCTTCAGCGCTATCTCGACGCGGTCGGCAAGCCGACCATCGGCTATGGACATCTGATCCTGCCGCACGAGCATTTCGATCGCCCGCTCAGCGAAGCGGAAGCGCAAGCGCTGCTCAGGCGCGACCTGCGCGGCGCCGAATTGCAACTGTGCAAGCTGGTGCGCGTGCCCATCACGCAGCAGCAATTCGACGCGCTGATGTCGTTCGTGTTCAACCTCGGCGCGGGACGGCTGCGTTCGTCGACCCTGTTGCGCTATCTGAACGCCGGCTCGCCCGCTCGTGCCGCCGATCAATTCCTCGTGTGGAACAAGGCGGGCGGCAAGCCGCTTGCCGGACTCACGCGCCGCCGCCAGGCCGAACGCAAGCTGTTTCTCTCCTAGCGCATTCAAAGGGGTCTTTCCGATGATCTCGAACCATCGTGCCGCAGCCGGCATCGTCACGGCCGCCATCGCGGTTTGCCTCGCGGGCTTCGCGAGTTTTGCTCACGCGCAGCAGCCGACGCCGCTCACCTGCGACGCCGAAGCCGCGCGCATCAACCAGGCGTTGCAGCTCGCGCATCAGCCGGCGCTGTGCGCGAGGTGTGCCGAGCGGCTCGCGCAAACGCTCGACAGTCTCTACACCCGCGGCGTCCTGCCGAACTTCTATACGTCGGCCGACCACGCCGACTGGGACGACCCGCAGCGCCGCCCCGCGATGATGAGCGGCCGGAGCCTCGCGCGACTACCCGACGGCACGGACCTCGCCGCGGACATCGACAGCGGTTTCGGGCCGCGCGGCATCCACCGTTTGCGCTACACACAGGCGAACCGCCCCATCGCCGTCACGACGGTGGACCGCGGCGTGTCGATACCGGTGTCGTTCTGCACACGCGAGGCCGCGCGCTGACCGCAAGCAGCGCGGCCCATTGCGTGCGCTATCGGTTCATGGGCCATCCGTTCTATGTCGCATACCGGCCTTCCGCCCCATTCATGCCGATGCGCGGCCCACGTACTCTGCAAGCGTAGTGAGATTCACGCAACGCAAGCCCTACCCGCCCGAAACGCGAACAGAAACGCGAACACCCATGCGCTCGCCGTGCATCCGGCGAACACCAGAACCTACAGGAGCAACGGTATGAATGCGGCAGCCGTCATCGATGATTCGTTATTCAGAACTTTCAGGCAACGCGGCATGCGTCAGCGCCTCGCTCTGCGTTTGCGGCTCGGCGCACTCGTGCTGGCCGCGACGCTCACGAGCGCGAACGCCGCGGACCTCGCCGCGCTGCCCGCGCTCGGCGCGAATCTGCAACAGACGTCCGTCTCCGGGCTGTCGTCGGGCGCCTTCATGGCCGCGCAATTCGACGTGGCGTGGTCGAGCCGCCTGGTCGGCGCGGGGATCGTCGCCGGGGGCGCCTTCGATTGCGCCGGCGAGTCCGACTTCATCGCGCCCGCCGTGGCGGCCGTGACGTTGTGCATGCAGCCGGCCGGCGCCGCGCCGTCGGCGGAAGGCGCATGGCGCGCCGCGCAGCGTTACGCCAAGGCAAAACAGATCGACGACCCGGCCAACCTGCGCGAGCAGCGCTTCTACCTGTTCAGCGGCGCGAAGGACACGGTGGTCGCCACGCGCGTGGTCGATCAGGCCGAACGCTTCTATGAACTGGCTCAGGTGCCGAAGCCGAACATCCAGTATCAGCGCCACCCCGAAGCGGGCCACGCGTTGATCACGAACAATCCCGAAGACTCGCCGTGCAGCGCGAATCAAGGCCCTTACATCAACAACTGCGGCTTCGAGCAAGCGCACGAGATTCTGCGCTGGATTTACGCACGGCCGAACGCGCCGTTGAACGCGCCCGCCGCCCAGGCCGGCGGCCAGTTGCAAAGCTTCGACCAGCGCGCGTTCGATCCCGAGCGCCGCGCGTCATTGGCCGATCTCGCCTACGTCTATGTGCCGGCCGATTGCCAACGCGTCGCGTGCGGCGTGCACGTCGCGTTTCACGGCTGCGTGCAAAACGCCGCCGCGGTCGGTCAACGCTTCGTGCGCGGCGCCGGCTACAACGAAATCGCCGATACGAACCGCCTGATCGTGCTCTATCCGCAAACCGAAAAATCGGCGGTCAATCCGCTCGGCTGCTGGGATTTCTGGGGCTACACGAGTCCCGATCCGATCCATCCCAACTTCTATTCCCGCGAGGCGCCGCAAATGGCCGCGGTGATGAAGATGATCGAGCGCCTCGGCGGCGCGCGTCAGTGAACAGCGTCCTTGCTTGCTCGCACTCGCTCTGAACTCAACCCGAACTCAACCCGAACTCAACCCGAACCCGATCCGAACCAGGAGCCGTCATGCTCTCGACCTTTATCACGCAGTGGGAAACCGCCAATCTCGCCGCCTTCCGTTTGTTCAGCCAGCTCGTCGCGCAGTCGGCTCATCCCGCTGGACTCGCGGGCGCCGCCACCGATCCCGGCGCGTGGCGCGCGCTCACGCGCACCGCGTTGCAAAGCGCCCAGCAGTACAGCGCCGCATCGCAGTCGGCATTGGACGCCGGCTGGCGCGAGCAGCGCGAGCGCTTCGCGCTGACCGGCGCGGCGGCCGCGATCAAGGAACTGGCCGCGATTCACGCCGACCTCGCGACGCGCATCGCGCAAGGCCACGCGCAACACAGCGGCGCGCTCAGCGACGCCGCCGCGCAATACCTCGACGACCTCTCGCGCAGCCGCAATGCCAGCGACGCCGCGATGGCCTTCGGCCGTTTCGCGACCGATCTGCAGGCGCAGAGCCGCGCGCAAGCGCTGCATGCCGCGTCGGTTGCCGGCAGCGTATCGCCGGCGCTCACGCAGTGGGTCGAAAAGCACCTCGCGGACGGCACCACGGATACAACCAACACCACGGAGCCAGCGCAATGAACATCCAACTGCGCTTCATCAACCGGTCCAACGATCGCGGCAACAGCGAAGTGGTGCTGTTCCAGCGCAACGTGGTGCCCGATTTCGACGAGCTGGCGATCGCGTGGAAAGTGATCCGCTTCTGCGGCCGCGACTGTGTCCATCCGTTCGTCTACTCGACCGCGATCGAAATCGCGCTGGGCGACGAGCACGGCAACTACTCGCCGCGCGCCACCGCGCAGGATGGCGAACGATTCACGGTCGGCGTCCATCCGACCGGCCGCGCCCGGCTCGTCGCCGAGCCGGCGCCGGCGGGCGGCGTCGGCGGCGGCGCGGGAATCGAGGTGGTCAACCGCATGACGCGCGGCGCGGTCAACGTCAACGCGTTCAGCGCGGGCAAGCTGATCGCCGCCAAATGGGCCGTCGCGCCGGCCCAGAAGGCCGTGTTCCGCTTCACGCCCGTGCTGTGGATCGGCGCCGCGTCGCAAGTGCAGGAAGGCCGCGCGCTGAGTTCCGCCGTGCTGTCGAGCGACAACACCATGCTGCCGCTCGCGGGCATCGCCGCGGCCGACATCGTGATGACGGGCGGCGGCGGCGGCGCCGACGCGCAGCCCTTCGGCTTCGCGCTCGAAAACGTCGTGCACGTGTAGCGCCTTTCACGCGACGACGCCCGCCGCACGGCGGGCTCCCCTCCGGTTTCGTTTGACGGCCGGCCCGCCGGGCCGGCCGGTGGGAAGGTGCGCGGCAAACCGATTGCCGTATTTCAAACTTCAAGGAGCAGGCAAGTGGACATTCAGCTTAACTTCGTCAACCGTTCGAATGACGCTAACAATTCGAGCATCGTGATCTTCCAGAAAAACGTCGCGACCGACTTCGACGAACTGGCGATCGCGTGGAAGGTCATCCGCAACTGCGGCCAGGGCGACAATCATCCGTTCAAGTTTCCGATGACGATGAACGTGAGCGCGAGCGACAGCTACGGCAATTACATGCCGCAGCAGCCCGCGAGCAACGGCCAGGTGTTCCAGATCGTGCGCTCCACCTCGGGCGACGTGCTCACGCTCGGCACCGAGCCGGGCAACAGCTCCGAGGTGCAGGTCCGCAACGATCTGCCGAACGGCGCGGCGAACGCGACCATCTACAAGGACGGCAGTCCGCTCGCGACCAAGACGTCGATCGCGCCGGGGCAAAAAGCCGTGTTCCAGTTCAAGCCGACGCTGTGGATCGGCGTGGCGTCGCAGATCGAACAGGGCGCGTTGCTCAATTCGGCGGTGATCTCCGACATCAATACCGAGCTTTCGCTGCTCGGCATTGCCAGCGCCGACATCGTCATGACGGGCGGCGGTCCCGGCCCGCGTTCGCTGCCGTTCACGTTCCGGCTCGAACACGTCGTCATGGCCTGACGAGGTCGCGGCGTTTCCACACGCGGCAACATCCAGGCAACATCCAGGCGGCGCCGGACCTCGCATGGTCCAGCGCCGTCTCACTCCATTCGGAAAAGGTCAGTCATGGACATCAAGCTCAACTTCATCAACCTCTCCAACGACGTCAACAACAGTCAGGTCGTGATTTTCCAGAAGAACGTCTCGACGGATTTCGACGAACTCGCGATTGCGTGGAAGGTGATCAGCAACTGCGGGCGGGGAGACAATCATCCGTTCGTGTTTCCGATGCAAACCACCCTCACCGCCAGCGACGCCGACGGCAACTACATGCCGCGGCGGCCCGCGCAAAACGGCCAGATGTTCAGCGTCACGCGCGCGGCTTCCGGCAATGTGCTGGGCGTGGCGGGCGCAGCGTCGAGCTCGCGGGAGATCCAGTTGCGCAACGACTTGCGCAGCGGCGCGATCACCGCCGGCGTGTTCAAGGACAACCGGCTGCTCGCGCACAAGACGGGCATCGTGCCGGGACAGAAGGCCGTGTTCGAATTCAAGCCGACGCTGTGGATCGGCACGGCGTCGCAGATCGAGCAAGGCGCGGTGATGAATTCGGCGGTGCTCTCCGATATCAACACCGAACTCTCGCTGCTCGGCATCGCGCGCTGCGACATCGTGATGACGGGCGGCGGCGGCGGCACGACGGCGGTGCCGTATCAGTTCCGGCTCGCGAACGTGGTGATGGCTTGATCGAACGCCGATGCCGTAAAACAGCCGGCCCGCATGTCGCGGGCCGGTTCGCTTTTGAGCGCTCGAAAACACCATCACGAAAGACCTCGATTCATCGCGCATAGTGGCAAGCCTGCAGCGGCGAGGCTTACGTAAAACTTCCAATCAAGTTGTACAGTAAGGTGCCGTTAATCGCGTCAATGCCATTCCTCCTCGACCTGGAATTACCCATGCGCCGATTGATCGTCTCCACCGCCCTGCTCGCCTGCCTCCCCTTCATGTCCGTGTTGCTCGCCGCTTGCGGCGGCAGCGCCGCGTCGCCGCGCATGGTGGACGGCAGCGTGTATCTCGGGCCGGTCGCGGGCGCGACTGTCAGCGCGTATGCGATCGACAGCGACGGCAAGATCGGCGCGACCCCGGTCGCGCGCACCGTCAGCGATGAAAACGGCCGCTTCGCCTTGCCCGCCGATCTGCATTGGCCGCTGTTGCTGCGCGCGAGCGGTGGGTCGTATCTGGAGGAAGCCACCGGCACGAGCGCGTCGGTCGACGGCGGCACGTTGTCCGCGGTTTATGTGGCGCGGCCCTCGGCGATGCTGGTGTCCGCGTTTTCGAGCGCGGTGGTCGCCGATGCGCAGGCCGCGGGCGGCTTGACGCCCGCGAATATCGCGGCGGCCGCCGCGCGCGTCGCCGCGTTTCTCGGCGGCATCGACCCGCAGCAAACACCGCCCGCGTTCGTCGCCGCGCACACGCCGACCGGCACGGTCACGGACGGCAACCGCATGGCGCTCGCGCTCGGCGCGGAATCGCAAAGCCGCGGCGACACCGGCGCGACGCTCGCGGCCAGCGTGCAAAACATCGTCGCGCAGTCGGCCAGGGGCGACACGCTGGCCGCTTGCCACGCGGGCGCGGGCAACCTCGCCGCGGACGGCACGCTCGCCGCGCCCGCCGACGAGGCCTGCCCGGTCACGACCGGCGCGGCGAACTTCAGCGTGAATCCGCTGAACCGCTCGGGTATCACTTCGTTGGCGATGCTGAACACCACCCAGGCATCGGAGAATCAAACCGCCACGGCGTCGGGCGCCGCGTGCGGCGACCGCGTGGCCTTGCTCGCTGAAAACCTGTGGCTGTTCCAGGGCCGCAAGAACGACGTGCAGGCGTCGCTCGCGCCGGGCATGACGAGCAGCAACTGGTCGACCTATCCGACCGCCAGCACGTGGGGCCCGCATGCCGCGAGCTACGGCAGGATCGCGCCGCCCGCGTCGTGCGCCGACATCGACACGTTCAGGCGCGAACTCGTGATGGCGATCGAGAACTACTGGGTCGATCAGAACCTGAACTACTGCCACCATCACATTCCGGGCTGGACGCCGCCCGAGAACACCGGGTCGATCGACTATCGCGATTCGTCGGCCGGCAGCACCAGCGGCGGTTCGGCCGACGCGCATTCGGCCAGCATGACCTGCACCGCGCAGCGCGGCGCCGACGGCGCGCAGACCATTCAGACCTCGGCGTCGCAAACGCCCGCTCCGATCACGTCGCAAGCGCTGATGTGGAACGGGGCGGACTGTTCGAATTTCACCTCGTGGGTCTATAACTTCGCGGGGCTCGCCAGCAATCAGTTGTCGGGCGCCATCAGCGCGCAGGCGTGCGCGACGCCCGCCAGCGGAGTCGATCCGTTGACGGGCGTGCTGCTCGACATCAACCGCGGCAACATCGGCGCGATGGAGCAATACCTGTTGCCCGGCGACCTGCTGTACATCACGCAGAAAGACAAGGTCGGCAGCGGCACCTTCGCCGACGACTACAAGCTCGCGCACGTGATCACGTGGACCGGCAAGCGCTTCAGCGATTTGCAGGCCGGCGCCGATCGCGCGAAATACGACGTGAACCGCATCGGCCAACCGGACTCGCGGCTGGGCGGCGACTTTCAGGCGCTGCTCGGTCCGACCGATACGCTCGCGAATCTCGGCCAGCCCGGACACGATCCGTGGATGATCATCGACAGCCACTATGCCGGCCCCGCCTATCGTCCGTTCCTCGGCTGGTACGCGGGCAGCCTCTCGCACGTGCGGCGCATCATCGGCGCGGCCGCGGCCGCGGCCGATCCGCAACTCGCCGCGCTCGTGATCCGGCCGCTGCCGCCGACGCGCAAGGGCTGGCTCACGCTCGCGTCGAAACAGGCCGACGCGACGGCCGCCAGCGGCTACCGGCTCGTCTATCAGACCACGGGCACGCAGGCCTGCTATCAGGCCGGCACGCCGCAATGAGGCTCGCCATGCGGCAGCCGCATGGCGACGTCGAATCACGCCTTCAGCATGTCGACATGATCTCAGGACCTTTGCCGAATCGATCCCGGTGGCCGCAGGCGAACTCGCCCAAGGCAATCTGGACCTCTCGCGGCGGCCCCAGGGAACAGGCCGCCTCGCTGGATCGAAGGGCCGCGAGCAGCGCTGCCCTACGCCGCCCCGCCCGCTCATATCCGCGCCAGCACGCGCGGCACTTCCTCGACGAGCGCGTCGATCGCGACGCGCACCTTCGACGGCATGTGACGCGCCTTCGGGCGCACGACGTGCACCTCGGCGCCCAGCACGCTGTTGCTGTCCATCACGAGCACGAGGCGGCCGTCGCGCAGGTAAGGCGCCATCAGCCAGCACGGCAGCCACGCGAGGCCCGCGCCGGCAGCGGCGGCGTCCGCGATCGCCTGCAAGTCGTCGTAGCGCAGCCGCGCCGCAAGACGGCACTCGTGCACTTCACCGTCCGCGCCGAGCACGCGCCACGGCGCACTTTGTCCGCCGCGCCCATAGGCGATGCTCACCTGCGAACCGAGTTCGTCGATACCCGACGGACGGCCATGCCGTTCGAGCCACGCGGGCGACGCGCAGATGCCCATGCGCTGCACGCCGAGCCGGCGGCCCACGAGCGTCGCATGATCCGGCAGCGCGCCGATCCGCACCGCGAGATCGAAGCCGTCCTCGACGAGATCCGCATTGCGGTCGCTGAACGACATCTCGACATCGAGCAACGGATGACGCTCGACCAGCTTCAGTATCACCGGCGCGACGCATTGCCGGCCGAACAGCACCGGCGCGCTGATGCGCAGCCGCCCGGCCGGCTCGCGGCGGCCGGCGTCGAGCGCCGCCTCGGCCGCGCCCAACTCCGCCATCACGCGGCGGCATTGCTCGTAGTACGCATGCCCTTCGTCGGTCAATCCGAGTTGTCGCGTGGTTCGCTGCAACAGCCGCACGCCCAGCCGCTGTTCGAGCCGGGCCACGATCTTCGCGATCGCCGAGCGCGTGACGCCGAGGCGCTCGCCCGCTGCGGCAAAGCTCCCGGCCTCCACGACGTCGACAAATTCGGCAACGCCGCGCAACCGTTCGTCCATGGCTTGCGCCTCCTTTTTTCGCCGCCGCGTTGTGTCCTGGCAGGCGACGGTAAGTCGTCAAAGTCTCGTCAATGCGTCCTTCGCAGCGACACTATCATAGGTGCTCCAATCACATCGGGAGTCGCTATGAACGCATGGAAATTGAAACCCGGCGGCGGCATCGCCGGTTTGCAGCGCGGCGATGCGGCGGCGCGCACGCCGGGGCCGAGCGAGGTCGTCGTCAAGGTTCACGCGGCGTCGCTCAACTATCGCGACCTGATGTTCGCGCGCGGCGACTATCTCGGCCTGCGCGATGCGCCGCTGATTCCGCTCTGCGACGGCGCGGGCGAGGTGGTCGAGGTGGGCCGCGAGGTGACGCGCTTCAAGCCCGGCGATCGCGTGATCAACACGTATTTCCCGCACTGGATCGATGGCGGCCCGGCGCCGTGGAAAGTGGCCGAGTCGCCGGGCGCGCACATCGACGGCGTGCTGGCCGAACGCTTCGTCGCCGGTGAAACGAGCCTCGCGCCGATCCCGGCGCATCTCGGCTATGAGGAGGCCGCGACGCTGTCGTGTGTCGGCGTGACCGCATGGAACGCGCTGTTCGCGGACGGCGACGCCAAACCCGGCGCGACGGTCGTGCTGCTCGGCACGGGCGGCATGTCGATCTGCGCGTTGCAACTGGCGCACGCGGCGGGTCTGCGCACGATCATCACGTCGTCGAGCGACGAGAAACTGGAGCGCGCGCGCAAGCTCGGCGCGAATGAAACCATCAACTACCGGCGCACGCCCGAATGGCAGGACGAAGTGTCGAGGCTGACCGATGGCATGGGCGCCGACATCGTCGTGGAGGTGGGCGGCCGGGACACGCTGCCGCGCTCGGTGGCCGCCACGAAAATGGGCGGGCTCGTGTCGATCATCGGCGGCGTGAGCGGCTTCGCGGGACCGGAGCTCGAACTGCTCGCCGTGATCGGCGGCATCAAGCGGCTGCACGGCATCATGGTGGGCAGCCGCTCGATGCTCGACGACGTCGTCAAGCTCGTCGACGCGCATCGAATCACGCCGGTCGTGGATCGCGTGTTCGGTTTCGAGGATGCGCCGGCCGCGTATCGGCATCTCGAGTCGGGCCAGCACTTCGGCAAGGTGGTGATTCGCGTCGCGCCGTAGCGCGGCGCTGCTCGATCCTTGATGTCGTCGATGTCGTTGATGTCGTGAATGAATCGAAGCAAGGCGGTGTGCATGCCGCGTGTCACGGCACGCACGTTTGCCGCTTCATGCGCGGCGCCCGCGGGCGCCGCGCCAGCACTCAATTGCCATTCGTGCCGTCGAACCGGACGATCTCGATCCAGTTCGCGCCCTTGCCGACCGGATACTGACCGATTGCGCTCAACGCGCCGCTCTTACGGTCGATGCGGTAAGCGCTCAGGCTCGTCGACAACTGCCCGGCCGCCAGCAGGTAATGGCCCGACGGATCGATGTTGAATCCGCGCGGCTGCTTCTCGGTCGGATACGTGCCGATGCGCGTCAGCTTGCCCGAGGCGGTGTCCACCTTGTAGGCCGCCAGCGTGCTGGAGGTGCGCTCCGACGCGTACAGAAAGCGTCCGTCGGGCGTCAGGTGGATATCGGCGCCCCACGGCTTGTCGCCCGAAAAGTCGGGCGGCAGGATCGAGATGGTCTGAATCGGCTTGACGTTGTCGCCGGCGCGATTGAACGCGAGCACGTGCAGTTTGCCGTCGAGTTCATCGATCAGATACGTGAAGCGCTGATCCGGCGAAAACACGAAGTGGCGCGGGCCCGATTTCGGCGGCAGCGAATAGGCGGGCGCGGCGGCGTCGGCGAGGCGGCCGTTGGCGGCGTCGAACTTCAGACGCAGCCACGCGTCCGCGCCGAGCACCGAGGCGAACGCGAAGCGGTTGTCGGACGTGGTGCGGATCGCATGCGCCATCGGTCCGGTCTTGACGGTCTGCTGCACGTCGCCGGCCACGCCGTCGCGGCCGATCGGGTTCACCGCCAGCAGGTTGCCGCCGTAGGAGGCCGACAGCAGGTAGCGGCCCGTCGCGTCCGTCGAGACGTAGGCCATGCTGTCCGCGAGCGGCGCTCGCGCGAGTTCGATCAGCCGGCCGTCGAGCGGATTGACCGCGAAGCTCACCACGCGATACGGCTTGGAACGCAGCCCCGCGTACAGCCGCAGATGATCGGGCGACAACGCGAGGGGCATGACCGTGCCCGCGACCGCGACGGTCTGCACCGGCGCGAGCGCGCCGTTCGATTCGTCGAGGCTGAACACCGAGATATCCTGGCTGTCGGCATTCGATACATACGCATAGGTCGCCGCCTGCGAGACGCCGGACACGACAGCGGTGCCCAGCACGAGGGCGGCTACACCCAGGGCGCGTTTAACGCTCATGCTCATACTCCCGTTGGAAAGATTGGAATCGTTGGAATGATCGGAACGACCCACGTCGGCGAGTCAAGACTCACCGGACGACGGATCCGGCTCGCAGCTTATCTCATCGTGCGGCGCGTGCCTGATCCGGCACGGCCGCGCGTCGCGATGATTAATGCACGGCTAATGCGCGGTTAATTCGTGGCTAGTTCGCGGCGAGTCGGAATGCGGACACGGCATACGTCATCGACTGCGCCTGCTGTTCGAGCGCGCTCGCGGCGGCCGCCGCCTGTTCGACCAGCGCGGCGTTCTGCTGGGTCACCTGGTCCATCTGGCTGACCGCCTGCCCCACCTGCTCGATGCCGGCGCTCTGCTCGACGGTCGCCGAGGTGATCTCGGCCATGATCGTCGCGACGCCCTGCACCGCGCCGACGATCTCGTTCATGGTCTGCCCCGCCTGCACGACGAGTTCGTTGCCGCTGCGGATATCGTCGACCGACGCGGCGATCAGCGCCTTGATTTCCTCGGCGGCGTTCGCGCTGCGCTGCGCGAGCGTGCGCACTTCGCCCGCCACCACCGCGAAGCCGCGGCCCTGCTCGCCCGCGCGCGCCGACTCCACGGCCGCGTTCAACGCGAGGATGTTGGTCTGAAACGCGATGCTGTTGATCATGCCGGTGATCTCGGCGATCTTGTGCGAACTGGCCGTGATGGCCGTCATCGTCCGCACCGCGCGCTGCACCACGTCGCCGCCGCGCTGCGCGACGTCGGCCGCGTTGGCGGCCAGCGTGCTGGCCTGACGCGCGTTGTCGGCGTTCTGCTTCACCGTCGAGGTGAGCTCTTCCATGCTTGCCGCGGTTTCCTCCAGCGAAGCCGACTGCTGCTCGGTCCGGCTCGACAGATCGACGTTGCCGGCGGCGATCTCGCGCGCGCCGCCGTGGATCGCCTCGCAATTCACGCGCACGTTCGACACGGTCCGCGCGAGTCCCGACTGCATCCTCGACATGGCGTCGAATAGCTGGCCGACCTCGTTCTTCCCGCCTTCCGGGATCGACGTGGTCAGATCGTTACCCGCTATCCGGTCGAGCAGCGCGGAGGCTTGCTGCAACGGACGGATCACGATCCTGCGCAGCGCGAAATGCGTCGCCACGATCAAGGCGAGCGCGAGCGCCACGCCCGTCACCACCATGCCGACGACCCACGCGTATTCGCGGTCGCCCTGGGCGGCGGATTCCGTGGAGAGCGCATCGGCGAGCTTCTGAAACTTCTCGACGTTGGCCGAATACGCCGCGCCCGAGGCCGTGATGTCCTTGTCGTTGATCGCGACGTAGGCGTTGGTGTCGCCGCGCCGCAGCGCGTCGAATGCGGTGTTCAGGAGCGCGGCCAACGAGGTCGACGAATCGAGAAGCTGTTGCTTCAACGCTTCGTCCTGGCCGGGAAAGAGCGCTGCCGCGCGGAACGCCTTCGTTTCGCGATCCGCTCGGTCCAACGTGGTCTGCGCGCTTTTGAGCGCGGAGTCGCGCGTCTGTTCGTCATTGCGCTCCTTCAATGCCGAGTAGGCGCGCGTGAGCGCCGCGCGGGTGCGGGTCGTGTCTTTATAGGCGTCGTTGACGAGCACTTCCTGGCTCGCGATCTCGTGCAGAAGCCGGGCGTTGTCGTTGGACCGGCCGAGCGTGAGCACGCCCACTACGCCGCCGAACAGGATCATCCCTGCAAAAACCACCAGCACCGCGAGGAGGCTATGTCTTATTGTCAAATTGCGCATCGAGCCAGAGTCCGTTGGTTATCGTATGACTCGTTAACGACCGGGATGCGCCGACCTTTAATTCCGGCTGAACACCGCTGCCAGCTTCGCGCGCGCTCAAGCCATGTCGAGCGTCGAAGCGTCCAGCGTCTGATCCGACAACTCGGTGAGAACCCGATTGCGTCCGGCACGTTTCGCGGCGTAGAGCAATTGATCGGCGCGCGCCAGCAACGCCGCGACCGCCTCGCCAGGGCGATAGCGGGCAATGCCGGCACTCGTCGTGACGCGCAGCGTTGCGTCGATTTCGTCGAAGCGCGAAGACTCCAGCACCGTGCGCAAGCGCTCGGCGATCCGGTACGCGAACTTGCCGTCGGCGCCCGGCAGCAGAAGCACGAACTCCTCGCCGCCGATCCGCCCCACCACGTCTTTCTCGCGCACCGCGCCGCGCAGGATCGCGCCGAACTGGCGCAGCACCGCATCGCCGGCCGCATGGCCGTAACGGTCGTTGATGGACTTGAAGTTGTCGATATCGAACGCGATCAGCGCGAGCGGCTGGCTTCGCTTGTCCGCGACGCGGCGGCCCGCGAGGCGTTCGAACGCGCGCCGGTTCAGGGTCTCGGTGAGCGAGTCGAGATCGCGTTCGAGAACGAGCCGGTCGATCACGTCCGACATCGCCGCGGCCAGCAGCACGAGTCCCAACACGGCGCCCATCAATGCGAGCGACAGTTGCAGCAGAACCCAGAACATGCTCTGCGCGAAGGGCGCGGTGCTATGCGGCAAGGGTTGAATGACGGTGAGCGGCGTCCTGATGAAAAAACTCGCGCCGAAAATCAGCAGCACCCAGAGAAGAATGTGATTGATGGTGCGGCCACGGCAGCGTTTCCTGAAACGGAGCGCGGTGAACACCATCAACAGCCCGGCGCTGAGATTCAGAATGTAGATCCGCACCAGCAGGTTCGAGGCGACGTAGGAGAAGTAGTACATGCCGCCCATCACCAGCATGAACATCGACGCATGCGCGGCGAACCGCAACCGAAGCCCGGCCCTGCGCAAGACGCCTTCGGCCAGCAGTTGAATGCTGAGCACGTAAAACGCGGCCGATAGCAGCGCGTTCGCTCGCCATTCATCCGGCAGATGGCAGATCTGCACCGCCGAGCCGAGTGCGAAAGCACCAAAGGAAGCGGCCAGAAAGCGCAGATAGCGCAGCCGTTTGTCGTAGACCCACGCCCAGGCGAAGCTGAGCGCAAAGACGGCGGTAATGCCTGGGATGATGAGTTGAATCAGTTGATTGGGCGTTATATGAGCGGGCATGTGGCTCGTTCTCCGCTGCGCTGCCGGCCCGGAACAATCGGGCAATCGGACCTGTGGGCGGCGGTTTCGACAGAGCGTGTATCGTCGCCAGCCGCCATTGACGACTCTGCCAGAAATGGACGTGGGGCCCGGTACGGCCGCACGATTGTACGCTCCCGGTCAGTGAACCGGACGCCCTGCGGGCAAGGCCGGTTCGCTCATCGGCGCTCAGGTCCGTGTTTGGGATTGTGTCTTTCGAGGCCGTATTCAAGGCCGCTCGACGCGGCAAGGTGCGAGTCCACGCCGCCGCTTCGGCCCGCCATGACCCGCTACGGCCCACTACGGGCCGGGTCTGCGTTCGTCGCGTGCCTGCGCCACGGCTACTGCTTCATCGCGCGAGCCGGCCCCGTGCCGACCGTTTGCAGACCGCCATCCGTGACATACGGAACGATGCCCGCCGCGCTGATCCGGCTCGCGGTCTGGGTCGCGCAGGCGTCGTCCGCGGGCGCGCAATAGTCGATTGCGAGTACCGGCAGCCGGTATTGCTCGCGAATCGTTTTCGCCTGCCCCAGCAGCCATTCGCGATCGGCCGGCGCGATCTCCGTGTAGCGCTGCCCCGCCTCGTCCCAGCCGCGATACAGCGATTCGAATGCCACCGCGACCACCAGCGAATGAACCTGCGGCAGGATCTCGAAGCCGCGATTGAAAATCAGCCGCGCACGCGGAAAGCGCGCCTTGATCGCGCGAACGACCGCGACCAGACCGCGTTCCTGCCGCGCCCTCGCTGCATCCGTTTTGGCGACGAGCTGGTAGGAATCGAGCGTGTCGAGAAAGAAGCCGCGATAGCCCTTCTTCCACAGCGGCGCGATCACATGCTCGACGTAGAACGCGGGCCAGTCCGCCGCGTCCTGATCGATCACCGTCGCGCCCCACACCGCGTTGTCGCCGACTAGCCACGCCTTTGGAATCGCCGCGTAATACGAACGCTGCGGCGTCACCTCCCCCACGCTCACATAGGCGAACCACGCGGTACGCGCGCTTTTGTGCCTGAGCGGCTCGAAGCCGCTGTCCGGTTCGATCACCGCGACATCGAATTCGCGCAGCCGGCTGACCGGCGGCTGCGCGCCGTAAAAGAGCGCAATGGACGGCGCGACGCCCGCGTCGGCCGACGCGCGTTCATGCGCGACCGACGACAGTAAACCGACGATCACGAGACGCGCCGCGCACACGACACGCCGATAAACCCCGCGCATCGAATCACGCCCGCGCAGCGCATTGCTCATCCGAAATTCTCCCGCCTAGTTGCGCAGCATGTAAGTCTCGTACTCGAGCGACGCGAATTTGCGGTCCAGCAGCATCACCGCGGCCATCACGACGACGAGCAGCGCGAGCGCGAAACCATAGCCGTACCAGTCCGGCCCGAGCCACAGCGTCATGCCGGTAAACAGCCCGTTCAGCACGACGAAGGCCGCCGTGAGCCTGAGCACGGCGCGGCGTCCGTCGAGATAGAAGAACACGTTCAGCAAACCGAGCAGCAACACTTGCAGACTGGCCGAGATCACATCCACGATGAGCAGCGGCAAATACAAGGTGGAAATACCCAGCGCTTCGAGCACGAGGTGGCCGAACGCGAGAATCAGCAGCAGCACGACGGCCTGGATTTTCACGATCTCGAAGAGCCCCGCCCGCACGCTGCCGACCATCATGTCGCGCATGTCGTTGATGTGGCGCAGCGTCGCGCCGCTGCGCACGGCGTCGTAGAAGCGGTCGTAATACTCGACGAAATCCGCCTCGATCCGCACGAGGAAGGTCGCCATGCCGGGCATCACGCACACGTAGGCGATGAACACGGGAAGATCGTAGATCACCGATGCATGCAGCGGTCCGATCACGCGCGCGCCCGTTTGCGGCGCGTACCAGAACATGAACTTGTCGATCCACACGCCGAGGTTGAACAGCAGCCCGACGAGCGCGAGGCTCGGATACGCGAAGCGCTTTTCCAGCACCTCGAACGAGATGAAGCGCTCGCTTTGGTAGTTGCGGTAAATCAGCCCCGACAGCCCCGCGAGCAGCACGATATGGCCCGCCACGAAGCCGCCGAGCAGGCCCGGCAATCCATGACGATTCAGCATCAATGCGAACGCGACGGTGCAGCCGTAGCCTAGCGCGAATACATAGAGAATCTGCCGATATTGTTTGACGCTCGACAGAAAGATCACCGCGATCCAGATATTGCTGACGACGACGAAGCCCGCCACCATCAGCAGCCGATAGACGAGCGGCTCGCCGCGAAAGCCGAACGCCACCGCGAGCACGCCGAGCACGCCCGAGGCCGCCGTCGAGATCAGCACGACGCCGTTGTAGTTGGACAGCACCAGGTCGTCGCGCTTCTCGAACAGGCGGTCGGAAATGAAGCGCGTAAACGACAGTTGCAGCGGCCCGGTCAGGATCAGGCTGCAGGCGATCAGATACGTCACCGACACCTGGAACTGCACGATCGCGTACTTCGGTATCACGAACGCGAGGCTCAACAGGCCGATGATCAGAATGCCGAAGATCGACAGAATCAGCGGCCCGGAGCTGATCAGCCCCGCGTAGGCGTAGGCGCGCGCGACGCCGAACAGCGTCTGGTGCTTGAGTATCTTGCGGAGTTCGAAACCGATACCGGCCATCAGCGCACCTCTTGCGGTTGAAGCCGGGCGCCGCCGTCCGGCGCGCCATGGTGCATCGGACAGCCGCCGCGCGCGGCGGCGGCCTGGCCGCTCGCGCGATCGGCCCGCGTGGGCGCGGCCGTCAAACGTTCATACAGCACACGGTATTGATCGATCATCTGCTTCTTCGTATAGAAACGCCGCACGCGCGCGAGGCCGGCCTGTTGCGCCGCGAGCCAGCGCGGTTCGTCGCCGAGCAGGTCGAGCACGGCTTGCGCGAACGCGGCCGGATTCGCGATCGGCACGACGCTGCCGGCCGAACCCAACGCGCGATCGTCGTCGCCGTAGCCTTCGATCAACTGGCGGCATGAGCCCACGTCGGTCGTGATCGCCGGCACGCCGGCCGCGAAGCCTTCCAGCACGACGAGCGGCAAGGCCTCGCTGATCGAGGTCAGCGCGATCACGTCCACTTGCGGCAGGATCTCGTCGATGCGCTGAAAGCCGAGGAACTTCACGTTCGCCGCGAGCCCGAGACTTTGCACCAGCGCGCGGCACTCCAGCGCATAGGCCGGATCTTCTTCTTGCGGGCCGACGATCCAGCCTTCGATATCGGGCATCGTCCGCGACGCGATGAAGAGCGCGCGAATGAAGGTCTTGATGTCCTTGATCGGCACCACGCGGCCGATCAGCGCGACCACCTTGCGCGCACGCGCCACGCGTTGCGCGACGAGCGGCGCGAGCGCCTCCACGTCCACGCCGTTCGGAATGTTGCGCGTGCGCGAGGCCTGCGCGCCGTCGGCGATCTGCCGCTGGCGATTGGTCTCGTAGAGCGCGACGATGTCGTCGGCGGCGTCGTAGGCGAGCTTGCCGAGCGCTTCGAAGAAACGCACCCACAGTTCGCGGAAATAGCTGATCCTGGAGATGTCGCGCTCGAACGCGCCGCGGTTGTCGCGGATCCACTGGCTTTGCAGCAGGTCGATCTTGCGTTCCTTCGTGTAGATGCCGTGCTCCGAGACGAGCAGCGGCCGCCCGCTCCGATAATGCAGCAGCGCGCCGAGAAAGCCCGCATAGCCCGTCGACACCGTGTGATACATCTTCGCCGGCGGCAACTGTTCGGCCACGCGCGCAAGCTGCCATAGCGGCTTGTGCATGATCCGCACGGTCCAGAAGTAGTCGGTAAACGAAGGGTCCGTGCAATAGCGATGGTACTGGTCGACGATGAAGTCCCACGCCGCGCGGCTGGAGAGAAACTGTTCCTCGTTGAGCGGGCCGTGGTCGCCGATCAGTTGCACCATGTCGGCCATCAGCGCGCCGGGGCTTGGGGCCAGGTTCGAGCCTGGATTCGAGCCGCCGTTGCGCCACGCGTCGTGCAAGGCGGCCGAGCGTGCAAACGCTTGCGCATCGCCGGGAATTTCACGCGACGCCTCCTTGTCGGCGAGCGCCGCTTCGTACAGGTAGTGCGCCTCGAAATGCACGACGTTATCCGGCAGCGCATAGGCGGCGCCTTCATAGTCCTCCTGGCGGCTGCCGACGAACACGATCGAAAAGCGCAGTTCGGGATACGAGCGGATCATGTCGTTGACCCAGCTCGACACGCCGCCGCGCACATAGGGGAACGTGCCTTCGAGCAGCAGGCAGACATCGGCGTCCGCGGCGCGGCGCAGCAGTGATGGTTTCATGTTGACCAGTAACGCGCGACAGGTTTGAGCATCGGCAGCGTCGCGGCATTGCCGAGCGACGCCAGCAGTTCGGACACGCGCGGAAAATCGCCGCGCAGGAATTCGACTTCGGCCAGCCAGGGCACGAGGCGCTCGCGCGGAAAGCCGAGCGCCTGGGCACGCGCCATGTAGGTGGCGGCTTCGTCGGCGGCGCCGTTCGCGAGCGCGAGGCGGCCGCGGATCATCCACAGCGCGGCGTCGGCGTCGTCGATATCGAGCGCCGCGCGGGCGTGGCGATCGGCCTGCTCCAGCGTGTGCCGGTAGACCGCGCCTTGCACCAGGTTCTGATAGATCAGCTCGAAATACAACTCGGCAAGCTGACGATTGATCGCGTGACGCCGCGCATCGGTGCTCGCCGTTTCCAGGCTTTGCGCGGTCTGGAAGATGCGCTGCGTCACCTCGTTTTCCGCCTGGTCCAGCGTGCCGTAGGCGATCAGGCGCACGTCCTCGACCGGGTCGGCAAGCAATTCGCGCAGCAACGTGCCGGTGGTGCGCGTCGGCATGGTTTGAATCGCGACGAGCGCCGACAGACGATCCGACGCATTCACCTGCGTATTCACGATGCGCGCCTGCAAGCGGGCGCCGCCGCCGTGCGAGACGCGCGACATCAGATGCGTGACGAACTCGGGCGCCGGCACGTCGTCCAGTTCCTCGCCGCTGTGCGAGCGCGGATAGCAGGCGGCCCACACGCAACTCGCGAGCACCACGAGCCCGCCGAACAGCGGCACGAACGCGCAGCCGAGCCACAGCAGCAGCACGCTCCAGCCGCGCGGCTCACGATAGCGCAACGGCAGCAGTGCACGCACCAGTAGCGCCTGGAGCGCGCCGCCGAGCACGTCGATCGCGACGACGGGCAGCAGCGGATCGAACGCGGTGTGCCGGTTCGCGATGCGCCAGATCAGCGCAAACTGCACGAGCGCGATGAGCACGATGCCGGCGAAAGCGGCGCTGGCGCGGAGCACGCTCGACTCGCGGCGGGTGGATTCGGAGCGCATGGCGTCAGACCTCGAGACCGCTGCGCACGAGAAGGCGCTTCAGCGCCGCGCCCGGCTCGCCGCCGCCGAGATGCAGCGTATGCACGCCGATGCGCGCGCCTTCCAGATCGAGATTGAACTGCGCGCGCAGGCTCGCTTCGATCCGCGCGAGATAGCCGTCCACGCCGGTCGCATCGGTGGCGGGCATCAGGTTGATCAGCACCGAGCGCCCCGCCGCCTTCACCGGCCACATCAGATCGAGCGCGCGGCGGCGGCGCATCACATGCTCGAAGAACGAATCGCCTTCGTCGTCGTGCGGAAACACCAGCGCGACCAGCGACGAGGTAATGCCCGCCGTGCCTTCGAGACGCGTGAGGCGGCTTACGTCGAGCGCGAATTCATACGGGCAGTCGGGCACCGCATGCAGGATCGTGCGCACCTGCCGCGAGTGTTCGACGCCGTCGGCGTAGTAGCCGAGCAGGACCAGCAGCACTTGCAGGTTGTCGAAGTTCAGCGACAGGAACGGCATGCGCCTGATCGCCAGCACGGCGAGCAGGCGCCCGTCCGCCGAGATCACCGGCGCGCACACCAGCAGGCTCGTGTGCGTGGCCGGATGCCCGCCGCTCCTGATATGCGCGACCGCTTGCGTTTCGAGCGCGCGGGCGACGAGTTCGTCGCGCGGTTCCAGTTCGAACGCATCGCCGATGCGCGCGAGCGCTTCATGCGCGAGCTTGCCCTCGTGCACCGCATACAGCGCGGCCACTTCGATCTGACACGCCTGGGCGACGAATTCGAGCAACGCCTGCGCGCCCGGCAGCGTCCGCGCCGGCGCCATCGGCACGATGTCGAGCCCGTGCGCGACCGACAGGCGGCGCAACTCGGTGATCGAATCGCGCAGCGTGGTCGGCTTCGACAACAGGTCCTTTTCGAGCCGCTCATGCGACAGGCGCATCAGGTAATGGCTGTTCGTGATCGCGACGAGCCGGTCGTTCAGGTAATCGTTCAACGCGTTCGCGCGCTGCGCGCGGTTGCCCCACGTATCGCCGAAATGCCCCGCGACGATGGTCTGCAACAGGCCGCCGGTGAAGAACAGCGTCGGCCATG
This sequence comes from Paraburkholderia sp. 22099, assembly GCF_052045835.1. NCBI lineage: Bacteria > Pseudomonadati > Pseudomonadota > Betaproteobacteria > Burkholderiales > Burkholderiaceae > Paraburkholderia > Paraburkholderia sp. 22099. The sequence goes on from NZ_JBQEPU010000001.1 coordinate 114,474, forward strand.
CGTCGGCGCTGCCGCGCATCAGCACCTGCCATGCGCCGATCAGCATCGCGCACGCCAGCAGACCGAGCAGCGTGCCGTAGCGCAGCGCGACGATCAGCGGCGCGAACCACAGCCACGGAAAACCCGCGTGCAGCAGGAACGGATCGTTGCGGTCGAGCGCCCAGCTCAACACGCCGATGACCGCGACGAACGCGATCGTCTCGACGATGGAAAACGGCCGCGCCACCGCGGGCGCAACGAAACGCCGCAACGCGCTCAGATTGCCGAGCGGATTCGAATGGCGCGGCTTCGCCGCACTGGCGGCGGATTGCGCGGTGACGGTATTCACAGCCGACTCCTCATGACGTGTCGAGATACGGATGACAGCGTGCTTGCGCGACGCGGGACGTGACGCAAGATGTGAAGCAAAACCTGAAGCAACCCGCGCATCAACCGCGCGAGCGCAGCGGCGACAACAGGCTGCCGATCAGCGACGAAGCGACGCTCGCGAGACTCGAACGCGTCCAGCCGCTCTTCGAGCCCGTGGCGCTCCACACGACCTGGCCCGAGGCGACGTCGATCAGTTCGAAGGTGACGCCCGCCACCGGCTCGCCGTCCACGCCGACCTTGTAGCGCCACTCTTCCACCGCGCCGGTCAACACGTATTTGACGTGCTGCTCGCGCGCCCAGGCGAGTTTCTTCTCGCCGAGCTCGCGCTGCGCGGTGTCGAACATCGCGTTCGCCGACGCATCGACGGGCGCGATCCGCACGTCCGTCAAGCCGTTCGCGCGCAGCGTGTTCGCCGCGATCGCGGCGGCGCTGCTGCCCGCGGCCGGCGTTTCGGTGAAGTTCGCCATCGAGACGATCGCCACCGAGTCTTTCACGCCGAGCGCCGGCGAACCCGTTTGACGAATCGAACCGCACGCGCCGAGCACGAGCGCGGACGCCGCCACCACCGCGGACCACTTGACGAGGCCGCGCCATCTTTTCATGTTGTTCATCGAACTACTCCTCAGTAACGTCGTTATTCATCGCAGGCGTGGTCCGCCTGCGTCGCCAATAGAACGGAAAATCGAACGGAATCAGTAGTACCAGCTATAGCGCGCGCCCAGCACCGTGACCGGCGTGCCGATCTTCGACACGCGCTGGTGTTGCAGGAACACGGCCAGGTGATCGCCGCCGAACACGGTGCCCGCGATACCCACGTTGAACTGCGGCCCCCAGCCCTGTATCGAGTCGTGCAGCAGGCCGACGTCGAAGAAAGGCCGCCAGCGGTGCGTGTACTGTTCGAGCAGATCGTTGCCCGCGCCGAGGAAGAAGCCGTATTGCGTGTAGGTATCCGGCATGAAGTCGCGCGGCGTCGCCGGTTGCAAGGCGACGGGCAACAGCCGCGTGATCAGCGCGTCGGCCTGGCCGCTCGCGCCGTAGCCGCCGTGCGTGATGAGCGCGCGCAGCGTGTAATCCGGGTACTGCGTGCGGATCCGGTAACTCACCTCGCCCGTCGACAGCACGCCGCTGCCCAGATACGTGCGCGCCTGGCTGTAGAAACGATCCGCCTCCACGCTGCCCCTGAACGTGAGGCGCTGCGTCATCCGATACGTGAGGTCGCCGATCAGGTTGTCCTTCATGCCGCCGACCAGCAGCGCCTGGGTTTCGTCGGCGACCTGGTTGCGGCCCGCGCGCAGGCCGAGCGTGAGCGCCGAGTTGCGGCCCACCTCGCCCGCCAGGTCGAGCGTATAGAACGAGGCGGAGGCGACGCGCCGGCCGCCCGTGATCGTGAACGACGTATCGCGCGTGCGCCGCTCGCCGTAGATGTTGAGCCAGCGGTCCACCGAAGGCACGTTGACGAGCTGGGTGATGTCGGTCGAATGCTGGAAATGCTGGACCGCCGTCACGCCGACGAGATAACGCTCGGCGATCTTGCGGCTGCCCGCGAGCGTCGCCTCGACGTAATCGAGCGGATGCTCGACGTAGTTGGTGACGCTCGCGTCGAGCGATTGCGGCCAGTCGAGCGCGGTCTCCGTGACCCGCGTATGCAGTTCCGTGTCCTCGGGCGCGCCGCCGAGCGCGTCGAAGGCAAGCTGCTGCGCGCGGTCGGGATGATCGACGGCGATCGTCGCGTCGATGCGGTCGTAGATCGGCAAGCGCGAGCGTTCCTGGTCGAGCAGGCGCTCCATTTCACCGACATCGTTCTCGGCCAGCGCGATGGTCAGGCGCGCGTCGGCGGGACGCGACAGGCGCTCGGCATACTGCTGCGCGAGCCAGCGCTTCGCCAGCGGATTGCTTTCGTGCGACAGCGCCCATGCGATCGCCACGTCCTTCGCGACCGCGCCGCGCAAGCGTGCGTTTTGCGGCAGATCGGCGCCTTGCATCGGCGCGCCGCCCGGCAGACCCTTCACGTTGCCGATCAGCGTGCGGCGCGTTTGCGCGAGGTCGGCGGGCGTCGCGTGCGCCGACATGAGGTCGTCGAGCAACGCGGCGGAGACGTCGCCGGTGGCGAATTCCGTCGACAGCGTGACGCGCCGGCCGCGCAGATCGGCCGCCGCTTCGGCGTCCCGTGCGAGGCGGCCGCGCGTTGATGTGCTCGGTGTGCTCGGTGTGCTCGACGCGTTCGATGCGTTCGATGCGTTCGATGCGTTCGATGCGTTCGATGCGTTCGACACGCTCGATGTGCTCGATGTGCTTGATGTGCTCGGTGTGCTCGACACGCCCGGCGCGCTTGACGCGTTCGACACCTTCGACACGCTCGTTGCGTTCACTGCGCCCGACACACCCGACTCACCGCGCTCTTCCACAAGCCTCGCCTGTTCGCTCTGCAATTGCAGCCACACCTTCTTGCGGATCGTCCACGCGAGCCCCGCGTGACCCGACTGTTCCTGGGCGTCGGCATAGGTGAGCAGCCACAGCGGATCGCGCGACATCATGCCCGCCTGGCGGCGCAGATATTCAAGAGCGGCGACCGGCCGGTTCAGGCGCATTTCGGCCGCGGCGAACGGTCCCCACAACGCCGAGCTTTGCGCGGCGCTGCCGCGCCAGCGCTTGAGCGCCGCGCGCAGGTCGGCGTCGCTGCCGTAGTCGACGAGCGTCCACAGATAGGCGGCGTTCACGTCGGTGCCCGCGCCCGGCAAATCGACCGCGCGCTTCAGATCGGCGAGCGCGTTTTGCGGCTGGCCGATCAGGCGATAGTATTCGGCGCGCACGCCGAGCAAGGCGGGCGACGCTTCGGCGATTTTGCGCTCGTCGGGCGTGAGGTTCGCGAGCAGTGTGGCGATGCGGTCCAGCGCCTGGGCGTCGAGGTAGTAATAGATCGCGTCGCGCAACGCACGCGCGCTGTGCTCGCGGTGAAAACGCAATTCGGCGATGCGGCCCGCGTCGATCGGATACGGATCGTAGAAGTCCGTCATTTCGCCGAGGTCCTCGCGCGTGACCGCGCCGCTCGCGAGCAGGTGACGGTACGCTTCGTTGGCGTCGCCGTCGCGTTGCAGCAGGCGCGCGAGTTCGGCGTAGTTGCGCCAGAAGATCGGGTCGCTGTCTTTCGCGCCGGCGCGCGCGGCGCTCAACGCGGCCAGCGATGCGCGATAGTCGCCCTGGCGATACAGCACGCTCGCGGTGCGCAATGCGGCGGTCGCGTCGTTCGGATGACGCGCCTGCACCGCGCGGTAGATGGCGAGCGCCTGGTCGTCGTGGCCCGCGCGTTCGGCGAGGCCGCCTATGCGCTGATCGATCGCGTCGCCGTTCGTGTCATTCACGCCGTTCGTGCCATTCACGCCGCGCGGCAGCGAGCGCAGGAAGGCGAGACCGTCGTCGGGACGGCCGAGGCGTTCATAGGTCGCGGTGACGCTATCGACCAGTTTCATATCGCCGGGCGTGGCGCGCGCCTGATGAACCAGCGCGACCAGATACGCTTCGTCGTCGTTGAGCATCGGCGCGATGCGCAGCACGTTGCGCCAGCCGACCGGATCGTTCGACACCTGCGCGTATTCGAGCCACGACTTCAGCGCCAGCGTGGGCTCGCGGTTCCATTCGGCCACCTGCGCGAGACGCTTGACCCACAGCGCGGAACGCGGATCGCGCTGCACCTGTTGCGCGGCGATTTTCTGCGCATTCGGCAGGTCGCCGGATTCGACGAACGCCTGGAATACGGTGTCGGCGATGGCGAGGGTTTGGGGGTTCGCCGCGCTGGATGTGCTAGCTGCGCTTGCTTTGTTGCCTGCGATTGCTGCGCTAGCTATGCTTGCTGTGTTAGCTCCGCTTGCTTTGTCGGCCGGGCTGGCTGCGTTAGTTAAGCTGGCTCCGCTAGCTGCGCTGCCTACACCCGCCACCTCCCCCATAGCCGCGACGCGAACCACACCCACCGCGCCCCGCCCCCGCACATCGCCGCGCATCGCCGCGCGCAGACTCGCGAGCGCGAAACCATCCCCCTGCGCCACAGGACCATCCCGATACGCGTACTGCGCAAGCTGCTGCCGCGGCGCGGAATCCCTCGCCCCATCGCGCGGCCCGAGCGACGCATAACGCGCCAGCATCTTCGCGTAGCGATCGACGGCTTGCGGACGATTCGCCGCGCGCGCCAGATTCAGCAACACCACCAGCGTGGCCGGGTCGTCGGCGAGCCTAGCGCCATGCGCGTCCGCCGCCGCGAGCGCTTCGTCCAGCAGATTGCCCGACTGCAATGCGCGCACGCCGGCCACGAAACAACGGCGCTGCTCGTCGCGCGTGCGCGCCGCCGCTTGCTGACGGAACCAGGCGTCCGCGGCCGCGCGATAGTCGCCCACTTGCAGCGCGTAACGCGTGATCTGCGTGTCCCACTTCGCGCGGCCATCGGGATCGTGCGCCGACAGCCGCGCGTAAAGCTGCATCGCGAGATCGGGCAAGCCGACGCCGGCCGCGCGCTGCGCGAGCCATTCGAGATCCTTCGGCGCCCATTGCAGCCTTGCCGCCTCTTGCAGATGCGCGCGCAGATCGTTTAGCTCGCGGGCGCGCCGCGGATCTTCCTCGGCAATCGCAAAGGTGCGCTGCTCGGCCGCCGAAAGACGCAGCATGGTCGCGCCGCGGCGCATGTCGTCGGTGCCGAGCGCATCCATGCGCGCGGCGATCCGCTCGGTGTCGGCGGTGCGGCCTAGATACGAATACTGCGCGCCGAGCAGGGACAGGAACTCTTCGTTGTCGGGCCGCACTTTCGACCAGGCTTCCAGATACGCGACGCTCAATTCGCTGGGCGCGCCGACCGACGCCACGCGCTGGCGCAAGCCGCCGCGCGGCGACACGCCGTAGATCGTCAGCAGCACGACGCCCGCCAGCAAACAGACGAGCCAGGTCGGTGCGATACGGGGACGTTTAGCGCTCACAGGCAATCTCGACGGGCTGATAGTTCACCTGCAAACCGGCGGAGGCCGGCGTATCGAAGCGCACGCCCGCGCCGTCGCGCGGGGTGGCGACCGCGCGTCCCGCGACGCTCACGCTGCAACCGCGCGCGTTGGCGAGCCTGACGAACGGCTGGTAGTAGCCGCCGAATTCGAACGACATGCCGTTGGCGTTGCGCCTGAAGTTGCGCACGAAACCGTTGGCTTCGGCGATGTAGGGCAACGGGCCCGCCTTCGCATCGGTCGTGTTGAACGACACCCGCGCCGCGCCGTCCGCGATGTGGATATAGGTGCCGTCCGGACCCGCCGAATAGCCGGTGACGCCGGCCGACGCGCGCAGATCCGGCGCGCTCGACAGCGGCCAGTGCAGCTCGCGCACCTCGCCGTTGCCGCGCACGATCCAGTCGCCGCCCGCAGGCTTTCCGGCATCTGCGTTTGCATCTGCATCTGCATCCGCATCGGTCTCGCCACGCACCGCGCGCGCGACCGCGAACGAACGCCAGTCGAGCACCTTCTGCGTGTAGTCGGTCATCTGCACCGGCAGCACGGCTTGCTTGAGCACCGCCGTGAAGATCTGATCGAGCGCGCGCAGCGACGCGACTTTCGTGCCGCTGTACATGTGGTAATACAGATCGATCGGCTTGAAGCGCAACGGCTTGTCCGTCATGTCGAAGGTTTCGAGCACGCGCGTGAAGCCGTAGAACGGGCCGAGCCAGTCGTTCGTGTAGACGTTCTCGTCCTGATTCGGCGCATACACCTGGTACGCCCCCGGCCCCTTGTCGACGCCGATCGGCGCGATGTTGGTCCAACTGCTCGCGCTCTTCGTGATGACGGTGTCGCCGCCGTTCACGTTCGCGACGCCGGCCGCGTACACCTTGCGCACGACGAGCGCGGGCGGCTTGCAGTTGCCCGGCCATTGCAGGATGGCCGTCTTCTTGCCCGGCGGCGCGAGACGCGTGTTGATGTAATCGATCGAGCCCGTCACTTCGCGGTCGATGTCGAACGTGTAGTTCGGAATGACCAGCGAAAACGCGGTGTCGCCGCCGCCGCGGTCCACGCGCTCGCCGGTCTTCGCGTCCACGCTGCCCCAGTCGAACGGATGCGAGTACGTGTGCGTGCCGATCGCGACATACGGCAGCGCGAACATCTTGCGCGCGATCTCTTCCAGACGCGGCGAGATCTTCGGATAGAGGCCGGTCGGCCCCACTTCACCCTCGATCACCGAGAGCGTCATCGGCACCTTGTAGCGCGTGAAAATCTGCTGGTACAGCGCTTCGCCCGAGTAGTCCGCGCCGGGAAATTCGGCGCGCGACGCGAACCCGTCGCCGTCGACGTGCGACATGAAAAGACGCCGCCCGTTCTCCGTCGTCACGCTCGGCGACGGCATGCGCTGCAGGCGCAACGCGGCGGTGAGGAACGAGATCGGTTGAATCGCCCAGCGTTCCTGGTCGATGCCGTTGAGCGAGACGACCGTGTACGGGCTCATCGCGAAGCCGCCCCACGGCGTGATCGCGATCGGGTCGAGGGTCGCCTGGCCGCTCGTCACGCGCAGCAGCGGCCGGCTCTCGGCGCCGACCCGCACGCCCGTCAGATCGCGTGGGCCGAGCTTCGGATCGATCTCGAAGCCGACCATCGGATCGCGCGAGACCACCTCCACCTTGTCGCTGAACGGACCCGGCACCGCTTGCAGATCGAGCGCGCGTCCTTCGTCCTCGGCCGCGTCGAAACCGAACTGGCCGAGAAACGCGACGGGCACGTGCGACGCGATCCGCGCATCCACCCATGCGCGCCATACCGCGCTGTCCTGCGTGCCGCTGCCCTGCAACCACGCGACGACGCCGGCATAGCGGTCGGGCGTGATGTCGCCGGGGAGCGTGTCGTTGACGTTCGCGTACTCGACGTCGTAGCCGAGATAGTTCAGCGGGGTCGCCAGATCGCGCACGCCAGGGGTTTCGTCGAGCAGCAGATCGTCGCCCGTGTCCTGCACGACGAGCACCTTGCGCGGCAGCACCTCGATCGCGCCGATGCCGACCACGCCGCGCGCCACGTCGGTCACGTAGGGCGTGACGCCGGTCGCCACCACCTGCGCGGCCGTGTGGCGGGCGCAGGCGCGGTCGTCCGCGGGGCAGTATTCGATCGACACCACCGGCACGCCGGTCTGTTGCATGAACGCTTGCGCGCCGGCGATGCGCGCCGCGCGCTCGTCCGCGGACACGACGGTCTGCAACGCGCCGTTCGCGCTCATGCCGCTGACGAGCGACGGACCGGCCACCGCGTACAGCGCGTTGGCATGCGGCATCGCGAGTTGCAGCGCGTCGGCGCCGCCGATCACGAGGCGCGCGTCGGGATGCGCCGCGTGTATCGCGTCGATGGCGGCAATGGCGTTCGGCGTGTCGAGCAGGAAGCCGCGAAAACCGCGCTGCCACAGCGGCTCGATCTGGCTCGCGACGAAGGCGGCCGGCGTGCCTGCGGCGGCATCCGCATGCGTGCGCGCGAGCCATGCGGTATGGCGCAACGGATGCGCGGACGGATCGAAACCCTGCGCGGGATCGACGACAACGGCGTCGAAGGCCTGCAACAGATCGACCGGCACGTTGGCGCCGTCGAAGAATGCGAGGTTGACGGATGGCGCGCGATGCGGTTCGGTCGCTTGCGCTTTGGCTTGCGGTTGCGGTTGCGGTTGCGGTTGCGCGGACAACGGCGCGGGTTGCGGCTGCGGCTGCGCTTGTGCCGGCTGAGCGATCGCATTCGCGCCGCCCAAAGCGAGCACCGCGACAACCGCGCGGCTCAAGGCGCGCATGACGAAGCGTGGACGGGCCGTTTTCCGCTCCTGCCGCGACGGCCCCGACATGTTCCGAGGTGCATCGCAAAGCGCCGGCCGTGCTTCGAATATCGTTTGAATCCCCAAGGTCATGTCATTTCTTCTTCGGTTTTATTGCTTTTACCGATCCGCGTCGAACACGGCCGCCATCGCCCATCTACCCGTTAATGAGCGCCTTTTGTCCAGGCAGCGCATTCTAATAGCTCTTTTTTTCAAGCGCACCACTATTCTGTGGTTGAAAGCATGGCGTTGAGATCGTCAAAACCAGGCAAACTTTAATAACCTGCTGGCTATTTCCAGCAAACAGAACCTCGCAAACGTTTTACCGTTGCGAGCGGCAATGTTTAAGCGAGCCATGGATTTGACAAAAGTTAACGGAGCTGAAAGCGTTTGAAATTTTTGGCGGGCGGTCGTGCAAAGCGTGCGGTGCGCAATCCAATTGCAAGGTTCGCGGATCGGCGAAAAAACGTGCATAAAAGCGAAACTCCCGCCGCTTGGGTGGGGCCGTTGACGGGACGTTCCGTCGCCGAGCAAGAGCGAAGCGCGGTGGGCCGTGGCTCGGCTATTCTTACCTCCCGCTATCGAGCAGAATCGTTTTCAGGCAATAATTGCCTGGTATCTGGGCAATAAAGCGCGATTTTCCGTAGGCTCTAATGAGACATGGCGCGGGCCGATCGCCCCAATACTTTCTGATCCGCGTTCCTTCTAAAAGCTTTCCGCTTCATAAATTAATTTTGTTTTCCCGCACTGCGCCGGATCGCTTCGCTCCGCCCTTGGACTTCGCAAATTCTGGTGTTTTTCGAATGACGCGATAAAGTCCAAAAAATCTGATTACAGGGATAAACTTTAAATTTTGGCGGGATTTTCACCGCTCCTCGGCCGACCAGCCAAACATAATAAAAACCCGCAAAACGTTTGCGGGATTCCAAAGCCGGCCCATCGTCATCCAATCGGACCACGCGAGCGGCACTGGCGGTTCGCGCCTCGGGCAAACTCGCCCCGCATCGATCGCGCTTCGGGAGCGAAAAACGGATAATGCATGTCAAGCCGCTTTCGTTCGTCTGCCCTTCACCCGCAACTGAAAAATTCCCCATGCGTATCCCACCGCTCAAGGCGATCATCGCGTTCGAAAGCGTGGCCCGAACCAAAAGCGTGAATCGCGCGGCCGAGGAACTGGGCCTGACCGCTTCGGCGGTGAGCCATCAACTCAGCAATCTGGAGTCGATCATCGGCCAGCCGCTGTTTCAGCGGTCCGGGCGCGGCCTCGTGCTCACGCCGACCGGCGAGCGCTATCTCTCCGATGTGACGGGATCGCTGGCCGATCTCAGCCGCGCGACCGAACGTGCGTCCAGCCGCAAGGAAGTGGACATCCTGCGCGTGCATTCGAGCCCGAGCTTCGGCCTCATGTGGCTGCTTCCGCGCCTGTCGTCCTTTCAGGAGGCGAACGGCGACATCCAGCTCAATCTGGCCTGCTCGTACGAGAACGTGTCTTTCTCGAACGGCTACTACGACATCGACATCCGTCACGGCTATGGCAACTGGAGCAATCTGGAAGTGAAAACCATCCGGGGCGAGTTCATTGCCCCGCTGGCCGCGCCGAAGTATCTCGAACGGCATCCCGTGAACGCGCCGGCGGATCTGCTGGCGCATCGTCTGATCTATTCGGAAACGCCGCTCGTCCAGTGGAAGCAATGGTTCGGCAGAACAGGCGTGTCCGCGCCTCAAAAGACGTTCGATTTTTCTTTCGACCGCTCGTACATGTCGATCGAAACGGCGGCGCTCGGCCTCGGCATCGCGCTCGAAAGCCTCATGCTCGCGTCGGTGAAAATCAGGGACGGCCTGCTCGTCCCAGTGTTCGACGATAGCTGCGCGGTCGAGGTCGGCGCGCACCACCTGGTTTACCCGAAGCAGAACGCGGAACTGCCGCGCGTCGAACGGTTTCTTGCGTGGATGGAGCGCGAGGCCGCCGCCTCTTCCGCGGCTCGGCGATAGTCGGAGCGCTTCGCGCCCGCCACAGTCGACACACCTGAATACCTGAATTTTTCTCAGCCATTGTTGAGCGTTTCCGCGTTGATGCCGCCGGCCCGCGAGCCGACACTTCAGGCATCAAATCAACACTCAGGAGACAAGCGATGTTGCTGGAGAACAAAATCATCATGGTGACGGGCGCGGCATCGCCCCGCGGTATCGGCAAGGCAACCGCGAAAGCGCTTGCCGCCCAGGGGGCGCAGGTGGTGATCCTCGATCTGCGCGAGGAGGACGCGCAAGCGGCGGCCGCCGACCTCGGCGCGCAACACCTCGGGCTCGCGTGCGACGTGACCGACAAGGCCGCCTGCGTCGCGGCCGCGCGCGCCACGCTGGAGCGCTATGGCCGGATCGACGGGCTCGTCAACAATGCCGGCATCACGCAGCCGGTTCGCACGCTGGAGATCGGCGGCAAGGACTTCGACGCGATCGTCGACGTCAATCTGCGCGGCACGCTCTATATGTCGCAAGCCGTGATTCCCGCGATGAAGGAGCAGAACGGCGGCAGCATCGTCTGCATGTCGTCGGTGTCGGCGCAGCGCGGCGGCGGCATCTTCGGCGGCCCGCACTACAGCGCCGCGAAGGCCGGCGTCCTCGGACTCGCCAAGGCGATGGCGCGCGAGTTCGGCCCGAACCGCATTCGCGTCAATTCCATCACGCCGGGTCTGATTCAGACCGACATCACGGGCGACAAGCTCACGCCGGAGATGCGCGTCGAGATCATCAAGGGCATTCCGCTCGGACGTCTCGGCGACGCCGCCGATGTCGCGAACGCATGCCTGTTTCTGGTGAGCGACCTGTCGAGTTATCTGACGGGTGTCACACTCGATGTGAACGGCGGCATGCTGATTCACTAAATCACTAAATAGCGCCGCGTTTTTGCGCGGCTTGGGTTCGCGTGCACCTGGGACAACCCGGGGCGCGACAGGAGACAACCATGAAATCCAGATACAGCGCGCCGCCCGTCACGGGCGATGCGATTTCCCGTAGCGACTCGCCGACGTTCGAAGCCAAAACCTACGCCAAGGTCAGCCGCCGGCTCATTCCGTTTCTGATGCTGTGCTATCTCGGCGCCTACCTCGATCGCGTCAACGTCGGCTTCGCGAAGCTGCAAATGCTGAGCGACCTGCGCTTCAGCGAAACGGTGTACGGCATGGGCGCCGGCATCTTCTTTCTCGGGTACTTCCTCTTCGAGGTGCCGAGCAATCTGATTCTTCACAAGGTCGGCGCGCGCCGCTGGCTCGCCCGCATCATGCTCACGTGGGCGGTAATTTCAGCGAGCTTCGTGTTCGTCAAATCGCCAACCGTCTTCTACGTGCTGCGCTTTCTTCTCGGCGTCGCGGAAGCGGGCTTCGCGCCCGGCGTCATCCTCTATATGACGTACTGGTTTCCCTCCGCGCGACGCGCGAAAGCACTGTCGCTGTTCTTCATGGCGATTCCGCTCGCGGGCATCATCGGCGGCCCGCTGTCGGGCCTCATCATGCACTCGCTGCAAGGCGTCTATTCGATGGCGGGCTGGAAGTGGCTGTTCCTGCTCGAAGCACTGCCGTCGCTGGTACTCGGCGTGGCGATCCTGCTGTATCTCGACGACGGCATCGCCCACGCGAAATGGCTCACCGATACCGAGAAGGCGCTGCTCGCGCGCAACGTCGCCGGCGACAACGCGCACAAGACCGCGCATCTGTCGATCAAGGCCTTCATCGGCGACCGCCGCTTGTGGCTGATGGCGGCAATCTACTTCTGCGTCGTGCTCGGCCAGTACGGACTGACATTCTGGCTGCCCACCATCATTCGCAAGTCCGGCGTCGCGGACCCGCTGTGGGTCGGCATCTTCACCGCGATTCCGTATCTGTGCGCGATCGTCGCGCTGCCGCTGGTCGGCATGAGCGCGGACCGCTTTCACGAGCGCCGCCTGCATCTGGCGATTCCGATGCTGATCGCCGCCGCGGGTTTCGCCACGCTGCCGCTGCTCGGCAGTGTCGCGGCGTCGATCGTCTGCCTGAGCATCGCCGCGGCCGGCATCCTCGCGTCGTCGTCGCAGTTCTGGTCCCTGCCGACCGCGCTGCTCGGCGGCATCTCCGCCGCGGCGGGCATCGCGGCCGTGAACTGCTTCGCCAATCTGGCCGGGTTCTTCTCACCCGCGATCGTCGGCTGGCTCAACGATCTGACGGGCAAGTCCACCGCCGGCCTCATCTTCATCTCGATCGCGGTGACGCTGGGCGCCCTGCTCGTGTTCCTCGTGCCGGCCAGGGCCGTCAACCGCTGAAAGACCGGACATCTCTCGATACCAAAGGAGTCGTACATGGACAACGCAACCATTACCGAGGACGCCACGCTCGCCGAGCGCGCGTACCGCATCCGCAGAAACGCGCTGCTGATGGGTGAAGTACAGGGCCAGGGCTATATCGGCCAGGCGCTCGACATCGCGGACGTGCTGGCCGTCGCCTATTTCGGCGCGATGCGCTACCGCGCCGACGATCCCGCATGGGACGAACGCGACCGCTTCCTGCTGTCGAACGGGCATTACGCGATTGCGCTCTACGCCGCGCTCTTCGAAGCCGGCATTCTGCCCGCCGACGAACTCGAAACCTACGGCAGCGACGACAGCCGTCTGCCCATGTCGGGCATGGCGAGCTACACGCCCGGCATGGAAATGTCCGGCGGCTCGCTCGGCCAGGGCCTGACGATCGCGGTGGGCCGCTGCCTCGGTCTGAAGCATCGGGGCTCGGATGCGTTCGTCTACACGCTCTTCTCCGACGGCGAACTCGACGAAGGCGCGATCTGGGAAGGGCTGATGTCCGCCGCGCACTGGAAGCTCGACAACCTCATCGCCATCGTCGACGTGAACAACCAGCAGGCCGACGGTCCCTCGACGCAGGTCATGGCGTTCGAGCCGCTGGTCGACAAGCTCGAAGCGTTCGGCTGGTACACGCAGCGCGTGAACGGCAACGACATCGACGCGGTGAAGCGCGCGTTCGATAACGCGCGCCGTCACGACAAGCCGCAACCGCGCATCATCGTCTGCGATACGAAGATGGGCTGCGGCGTGCCGTTCCTCGAGGAACGCGAGAAGAACCATTTCATCCGCGTCGATGCGCACGAGTGGCAACTCGCGCTCGACGCACTCGAAGCCGGGAGACAAGCATGAGCACGATCCAGAACAAGCCGCGCCTGAAAACCTCCGCGATGATCGCGTCGATCGCGGGCGAAGGCCAGCTCACGCGCTCCGCCCCGTTCGGCCACGCGCTCGCCGAACTGGCGCGCACCAAAACGAACGTGATCGGCATGACGGCCGACCTCGGCAAGTACACCGACCTGCACATCTTCGCGAAGGAATTTCCGGCGCGCTACTACCAGATGGGCATGGCCGAGCAGTTGCTGATGGGCGCGGCGGCCGGCTTCGCGCATGAAGGCGCGCAACCGTTCGTCACGACGTATGCGGTGTTCGCGACGCGCCGCGCGTATGACTTCATCCATCAGGCGATCGCCGAGGACAACCTCGACGTGAAGATCGTCTGCGCGCTGCCGGGGCTCACGACAGGCTACGGCCCGAGCCACCAGGCCGCCGAGGACCTCGCGCTGATGCGCGCGATGCCGAACATGACCGTGATCGATCCGTGCGACGCGCTCGACATCGAGCAGATGGTGCCGGCGATCGCCGCGCACGACGGCCCCGTCTATGCGCGCCTGTTGCGCGGCAACGTGCCCGCCGTGCTCGACGAATACGACTATCGCTTCGAGCTCGGCAAGGCGAAGCTGCTGCGCGACGGCAACGACGTGCTGCTGATCTCGTCCGGGATCATGACGATGCGCTCGCTGGAAGTCGCGAAGGCGCTCGAAGCGGACAACGTCGGCGTGGGCGTGCTGCACGTGCCGACCATCAAGCCGCTCGATACGGCGACGATCCTGCGCGAGGCGAAACGCACGGGCCGCATGGTGGTCGTGGCCGAAAACCACACGGTGATCGGCGGGCTCGGCGAAGCCGTGGCGGGCACGCTGCTCGGCGCGGGCGTCACGCCCGCGTTCCGGCAGATCGCGCTGCCGGACGCGTTCCTCGCCGCCGGCGCGCTGCCCACGCTGCACGACCGCTATGGCATCTCGACCGGCACGATGGCCGCCACGATCAAAACGTGGCTGGCCTGAGCGAGCGAATCGCGGCGGGGGTCTCGCGCCGCTGTCCATGACGGGCGCGAGCGAACCACGGCGCGGTTCGCCGCCCCCCTCGCGACTTACGCGCCGGGCCTCACGCGCGCGCGCCGTCGAGACGGAAGAACGCCACCGCCTCGGTCAACTGGCGGCCCTGGTCCTCCAGCGAGGTCGACGCGGCCGCCGCTTCCTCGACGAGCGCGGCGTTCTGCTGCGTGACCGTGTCCATCTGCGTGATCGCCACGTTGACCTGCTCGATGCCGCGGCTTTGCTCGCCCGAGGCCGCGGCGATCTCGCCCATGATGTCGGTCACGCGCGCCACCGCCTGCGTGACTTCGGCCATCGTCTTGCCCGCCTCGCCCGCGAGCGTCGAGCCGTTGTGAATCTTCTGCACCGAGGCGTTGATCAGGTCCTTGATCTCCTTGGCCGCGCTCGACGAACGCTGCGCGAGGCTTCTGACCTCGCTCGCCACCACCGCGAAGCCGCGGCCCTGCTCGCCGGCGCGCGCGGCTTCCACCGCCGCGTTGAGCGCGAGGATGTTGGTCTGGAACGCGATGCCTTCGATGATCCCGGTGATATCCGCGACCTTGGTCGAACTCTCGCTGATGTCGGTCATCGTCTCCACGACCTGTCCGACCACGGCGCTGCCTTTCAGCGCGACTTCCGAGGCATTGGCGGCGAGCGTGCTCGCCTGCTGCGCGTTCTCCGCGTTCTGCTTCACCGTGGACGTGAGCTCTTCCATGCTCGACGCGGTTTCCTGCAGCGACGACGCCTGCTGTTCGGTGCGCGACGACAGGTCCTGGTTGCCCGAGGCGATCTGGCTCGACCCGGTGGCGATATTGTCCGCCGAGGTCCGCACCTGGGCGATCAGCTTCACGAGGCTCGCCTGCATCTCGCCCATCGAGGCGAGCACGCTGCCGCGCGGCGCGGCCTGCGCGCCCGGCACGGAGCCGAGATCGCCGCCGGCCACGCGCCGGGTCACCTCGCCCAGCGCAGCCGGCTCCGCGCCCAGTGCGCGCGTCACGCTGCGGGTAATCAGGAATGCCGCGACGAGCGCCGCGCCGATTGCCGCGAGGCAGATGCCGATCAGCAGCATGCGCTGCGTCGCGTAGTGTTGGGCCGACTCCTGCATCAGGGCCTGGGCCCGGTTGCGGGTGAATTCGCTATACGTATTGGTCGCCTTGACGAGCGCCGCGAGCAGCGGACGGCATTGCTCGTTCATCATGGCGATCGCCTCCTCGTGCCGCTTGTTCAACGCGGCGTCGACGATCGCGAGCGCGACCGGCCCGTACTGGGCCTCGACCCGGTCGATGTCGGCCACCAGGGCGCGCGCCGCCTCGTTCGCATCGCCGGCGTTCGCGATCATCTCCTTCAGGTGCTTGAGCCGCGCCTGCACGTCCGCGTGCGCCTGGGTCACGGCGGCCTTTTCGATTTCCAGATCCGCCGGCTTGGTCACGAGCACCAGATTGCGCGCGGCGATCGCACGCCGGTCGACCGCGGTGCGCACCTTCGCGGCCACCTCCGCGCGGGCGCTAATGCCGCTCACGTAATCCGAGAAGCGCTCGTTCGCATCGTTCAATGCAACGAGTGCGAGCACCGATACCCCCAGCACCATCGCCGCTAACACGCTGAACGCCGTCGTGAGCTTCGCCCGCACGGTCATCTGTCTGGAATTCATGCTTCATACCTCCACCGTTCGCCGGTTTCGTCATATTCGCCGCCCTGCGCGGCCATCACCTGCTGCCCTGGTGCTTGTTGCTATGTCGGCTGCATCACGACGGTCCTTGAATGCCGATGCGCCCGCCAATCGTTTGCGTCAGGGTTCAGGAGCGATGGGGCTTACCCGGCGCCACCCCGCGCGACGGGGTGCGATCTGGCAATGCGGGTTCGTTGTTGTCCTCGTTGTTATCCCATACGCGCGGCCGTCTGGGAAAACCCCAGGACAACGATCGGGACCCCGCCGGCCCCGTCCCAGCGCGGTTTCAGCGCCCGGCTCGCCAGATCGTTACCCTTGGGATAACAGACGCGTCCCGAACGTGATTGAACCGGGATACCCCGCTCCCTAGACTCGCCTCATGTCCTGAGCGAGAGCGCACATGTCCGGTCAAAGTCAGTCCTCATCCCGTTGGGCCACCCGCCGCGCGGAAAAGCATCGCCGGCTCGCGCGCGTCGCAGCGATCGCGGACGGCGCGGTTCTCCCCACCGAGCGTATCGTCGACGTCCTGCAAGCCCTGATCGCCCCCGGCGACCGCGTGGTCGTCGAGGGCAACAACCAGAAGCAGGCCGATTTCCTGTCGCGCTCGCTGGCGAAAGTGGACCCCGAAATCGTCCACGACCTGCATCTGATCATTCCGAGCGTGAGCCGCGCCGAGCATCTGGACCTGTTCGAGCGCGGCATCGCGAGGAAACTCGATTTCGCCTTCGCCGGCGCGCAAAGCCTGCGCATCTCGCAGTTCCTGCAGGACGGCATCCTCGAAATCGGCGCGATCCATACCTACATCGAACTGTATGGGCGGCTGTACGTCGATCTGACGCCGAACGTCGTGCTGGTCGCCGGCTACAAGGCGGATCGGCAAGGCAATCTCTACACGGGTCCGAGCACCGAGGACACGCCCGCCCTCGTCGAAGCCGCCGCGTTTCGCGACGGCATCGTGATCGCGCAGGTCAACGAGATCGTCGACGACCCGAAGGACCTGCCGCGCGTCGACATCCCCGGCTCGTGGATCGACTTCGTGGTGCAGTCGGACAAGCCGTTCTTTATCGAGCCGCTGTTCACGCGCGATCCGCGCCTCATCACGCCGGTTCAGGTGCTGATGGGGATGATGGCGATTCGCGGCATCTACGAGCGGCACCAGGTGCAGTCGCTCAATCACGGCATCGGCTTCAACACGGCCGCGATCGAACTGCTCCTGCCGACCTACGGCGAGAAGCTCGGCCTGAAGGGCAAGATCTGCAAGCACTGGACCCTGAACCCGCATCCGACACTGATCCCCGCGATCGAAACCGGCTGGGTCGAGAGCGTGCATTGCTTCGGCGGCGAACTGGGCATGGAAGCCTACGTCGCGCAGCGGCCGGACATCTTCTTCACCGGCCGCGACGGTTCGATGCGCTCCAATCGCGCGATGTGCCAGCTTGCCGGGCAATACGCGGTCGACATGTTCATCGGCTCGACCTTGCAGATGGACGGCGCCGGCAACTCGTCGACGGTCACGCATGGCCGCCTCACCGGCTTCGGCGGCGCGCCCAACATGGGCCACGATCCGCATGGCCGGCGCCACGCCACCCCCGCGTGGCTCGATCTGCTGCAAACGGACAGTCCGCTGGAGCGCGGCCGCAAGCTCGTCGTGCAGATGGTCGAGACGTTCCAGGCGGGCGGGCAGCCCACCATCGTCGAATCGATCGATGCGGTCGACGTCGGCCGCGAGTCCGGCATGCCGCTCGCGCCGGTCATGATCTACGGCGACGACGTCACGCACGTGCTCACCGAGGAAGGCATCGCCTATCTGTACAAGGCGCGCTCGCTCGAACATCGCAAGGAGATGATCGCGGCGGTCGCGGGCGTGACGCCCATCGGCCTCACGAGCAGCGCCGACAAACTCGCGACGCTGCGCCGCGACGGCTTCGTCGCGTTGCCGGAGGACCTCGGCATTCAGCGCGGCGAAGCCACCCGTTCGCTGCTGGCCGCGAAGAGCATGGCCGATCTGGTCGACTGGTCGGACGGTTTGTATGAGCCGCCCGCGCGGTTCAGGAGCTGGTGATGCGCGAGACCCTCGCCATGCCAGTAGCGCGAGCGCCACGCGCGACACCGGATCTCGCCGGGCGTTTGGGCGAACACGTGGTCGCGGCGCTGATCGAGGAAGCCACGCTCGCGCCGAAGCCGGGACTCGTCGACATCCGCAGCCGCGGCGCGCATCACGATCTCGACTGGGAACTGATGTGCGTGTCGGCGCTTGCATTGCAGCCGACCTTCACCGAACTGGCGCGCGCGGGCCTGGAGATGCAGCCGATGCAGTCGCTGCAACGTATGCAGTCGCTGCGCGAGCGCATCGGCGCGATCGGGCGCGACGGCGAAGCGCGCATGCTCGACGCGACGCAGGGCGTGAACACCCATCGCGGTGCGATCTGGGCGCTCGGGCTGCTCGTGACCGCCGCGGCGGCCGGCCCCGCCGACCCCGCCGACCCCGCCGACCATACGCCACACGCCATCGCCGCGCGCGCCGGAGCGCTCGCGCGTCTGCCCGATCGCCACGCGCCCGCGCTGACCGGCAACAAGGGCGAGCGGGCATGCCTCGACTACAACGTGGGCGGCGCGCGCGGCCAGGCGCAAGCCGGCTTTCCGCATGTCGTGGAGGTGGCGCTGCCGGAACTCTCACGCTCGCGCCGGCGCGGCGACAGCGAGACGGCCGCACGCCTGAACGCGCTGCTCGCGATCATGGCGAGTCTCGACGATACCTGCGTGCTCGCACGCGGCGGGCCCGGCGCGCTCGCCGAGTTACAGGACGGCGCGCGGCGCGTGCTGGCGCTCGGCGGCGCCGCGTCGCTTGCCGGCCGCCGTCACCTGAAGCTGCTGGACCGGCGGCTCGTCGAACTGCACGTGTCGCCCGGCGGCGCAGCCGATCTGCTCGCCGCCGCCCTCTTTCTCAACCGGCTTCACCGCGAAGCCGCTCCTACGACGCAGGCTTAGGAACGCATATGGAAACCATCGTCCTCGAATTCCCGGCGGGGCAACCCGCGCCAGGCCGCGCGCTGGCGGGCGTGGTCGCGTCGGGCGACCTCGAAGTGCTGCTCGAGGCGAACGGCTCGCCGCGCACCGTGGTGAACATCACGACTTCCGTCGATGGCATGGGCCGCACCTGGCAAGCCGTGCTCGAACGCATCTTCGGCGACGGCACGCTGCCGGCCGCGAAGATCGAGATCAACGATTCCGGCGCGACGCCGGCCGTCGTGCGCATGCGCATCGGCCAAGTGCTGGAACAACTGGCGACAACCGGCGGAGCATGACGATCATGGACACACAGGCATTGCTGGAACGCCAGAGCTTCATCGAACTCGACGCGCGCAGCCGCGCGAAACACCTGCTCGACGCCGGCACCTTCAGCGAACTGCTCGATCCGTTCGAGCGCGTGCGTTCGCCGTGGCTCGCGCGGCAAGGCATCGTGACGCAGGCCGACGACGGCACCGTGGTCGCGCGAGGCGAGCTCGACGGACAGCCCGCGGTCGTGCTCGCCATCGACGCCGGCTTTCAGGGCGGCAGCATGGGCGAAGTGTCCGCGGCGAAGATCGCGGGCAGCCTCGAACTCGCCGCCGAGGACAACCGCAACGGCATTCCGATGCGCGCCGTGATTCTCTTCGAAACGGGCGGCGTGCGCTTGCAGGAAGCGAATCTCGGGCTCGCGGCGATCGCGGAGATTCACGCCGCCATCGTCGACTTGCGGCGCTATCAGCCGGTGATCGGCATCACGGCGGGGCCGATCGGCTGCTATGGCGGCATGTCGATCGCGGCGGGCCTGTGCAGCTACCTGATCGCCACCCGCGAAGCGCGCCTCGGACTCAACGGACCCACGGTCATCGAGCAGGAGGCCGGCATCGCCGAATTCGATTCGCGCGACCGTCCGATGATCTGGAGCTTCACGGGCGGCGAGCAACGCCATCGCACGGGGCTGGTCGACGTGTACGCCGCCGACGACGCCGGCGCGATCCGCGCCGCCGTCATCGAACGGTTTCGCGCGGGACGTCCCGAAGCGTGCCGCAGCGAATGCGTGGCCGGCTTTCTGCAACGGCTTGCCGAGGTCGATCCCGAAGCGCAAGCCACTCAGCAACAGGCGGCCGCCATCTACAGCAAGGGGTTCAGGTCATGAGCACACAGGAGCTTTCGAAGCGCGGCGCGGTATGGCTCGACGCGCTCACTTACAGCGCGCCGTTGCAGGCGGGCTATCCGCCTTCGGTGCGTGTCGTCGATGCGCGGCTCGGCGAGCATCCCGCGCGCTTCATCGCGGTGGTGCCCGACCCGGATAACGCGTTCCCGCGCGCACGCAGCGGCGAAGTCGGACTGATCGAGGGTTGGGAGATCGCGCGAGCGGTGCGCGAGGTGATCGACGCCGATGCCGGGCGCGAGGACCACGAGAAGCGCGCGATCGTCGCCGTGATCGACGTCGCGAGCCAGGCCTACGGACGGCGCGAGGAAGCCTACGGCATTCACCAGGCGCTCGCCGGCGCCGCCGATGCGTATGCGAGCGCGCGCCTCGCCGGTCATCCGGTGATCGGGCTGATCGTCGGACGGGCGATGTCGGGCGCGTTTCTCGCGCACGGCTATCAGGCCAACCGCCTGATCGCGCTCGCCGATTCGCAGGTCATGGTTCACGCGATGGGCAAGGAATCCGCCGCGCGGGTTACGCTACGCTCGGTAGCCGATCTGGAGGCGTTCACGGCACGCGTGCCGCCGATGGCCTACGACATCGACAACTACGCGTCGCTCGGGCTGCTGTGGAAGCTCCTGAGCGTGAGGAACGCCGATGCGCCCAACGGCGCGGATCAATCCGCTGTCGAAAAGGCGTTGCAGGAAGCTTTCGACGAGATTCGCGCCGACCCGTCGCGCGGCCTCGGCAGCCGGCTCGGCAGCGCGCATCGCGCGAGCTCGGTGACCGTGCGCCGCAAGCTGCGCGAGCAGTGGCGCTGAACCGCGCCGACCCCATCCCCGCCCATCCCGCTTCACGCACCGGCTCGTAAGAAGCCATTAAACGTATGACAGGAGACACGAAATGATCATCTATGGAACCGCGCTGCTTGCGTTCTGCCATCTGGCGGGACTCTTTCTCGGCGACCTGCTGGGGCTCGCGATCGGCGTCAAGACGAATGTCGGCGGCGTCGGCATTGCGATGCTGCTGCTGATTTTCCTGCGCCTTTATCTGCACGGACGCGGGCTGTTGCCGAAGGAAACCGAGGCGGGCGTGGGCTTCTGGGGCGCGATGTACATCCCCGTGGTGGTGGCGATGGCCGCCAATCAGAACGTGGTGGCCGCGCTCAAGGGCGGTCCGGTCGCGCTGCTGTCGGCATTGGGCGCGGTGGCCGTCTGCGCGTGCTGCATTGCCGTTCTTTCCCGCACCGGGAGCGACAGCACGTCGCTCGTCAGCGCGCCGAAACTCGAAGAAATCTGAGGCAGGAGACCATCATGTTGCATATGCTCGATAAAGTTCTGATCCAGAACGGCCTCGTGACTTCGTTCGCGCTGGTCGGCCTCATCATGTGGGTGTCGTCGCTGATCTCGCGCAAGCTGACCTTCGGGCGCGTGCACGGCTCGGCCATCGCGATCGTGATCGGCCTCGTGCTGGCCTATTTCGGCGGCGTCTTCACCGGCGGACAAAAAGGCCTCGCCGACCTGCCGCTCTTCACCGGCGTCGGCCTGATGGGCGGCGCGATGCTGCGCGACTTCGCCATCGTCGCGACCGCCTTCGAGGTGCAGGCCACCGAGGCGCGCAAGGCCGGGCTCATCGGCGTGGTGTCGCTGCTGCTCGGCACCGTGCTGCCGTTCATCGTCGGCGCGAGCATCGCCCACGCGTTCGGCTACACCGACGCGGTCAGCATGACGACCATCGGCGCGGGCGCGGTCACCTATATCGTCGGCCCCGTCACCGGCGCGGCCATCGGCGCGAGCTCCGACGTGATCGCGCTCAGCATCGCGACGGGCCTCATCAAGGCGATCATCGTGATGGTCGGCACGCCGATCGCGGCGGGTTTCATGGGACTGAAGACGCCCCGCTCCGCGATGATCTTCGGCGGCCTCGCCGGCACCGTCAGCGGCGTGAGCGCGGGACTCGCCGCGACCGATCGGCGGCTCGTGCCGTATGGCGCGCTGATCGCGACGTTTCACACGGGCATCGGCTGCCTGCTCGGACCTTCGCTGCTGTTCTTCGCGACCCGAGCGCTGATGGCCGCGTGAAACGCGCGAGCGAGCGCGGCGTGCAGAGTGCGGCGTGCATGATGCGCCACGGAGAAGCCTCATGAGCGTGCTGTTCACCTTCCCCGGCCAAGGCTCGCAGCGAAGCGGCATGCTGCACGCGCTGCCGGATCACGTCGCGGCCACTCGCGCGATCGAGGAGGCCAGCGACACGCTGGGCTACGACGTCCGCGCGCTCGACACCGCCGATGCGCTGCGCTCCACCACCGCGGTGCAGCTTTGCCTGCTGATCGCGGGCGTCGCGCAGGCGCGCGTGCTCGCCGCCCGCGGTCACGAGCCCGACCTCGTGACGGGCCTTTCGATCGGCGCCTATCCCGCCGCCGTGAGCGCCGGCGCGCTTCATTACGCCGACGCCGTGAGGCTCGTCGCCTTGCGCGGACAGTTGATGGAGCGCGCCTATCCGGGCGGCTACGGCATGACCGCGATCGTCGGCATGACACAGCGCGCGCTCGAACCTTTGATCGCGCGAGTCAACAGCGCGGCCATGCCGGTGTTTCTGGCGAACATCAACGCGCACACGCAGATGGTGGTGGCGGGCAGTCACGCCGCCATGCACGAACTCGCAACGCTGGCGGGCGAACACGGCGCGCAACGCTGCGAGCGTCTCGACGTGGCGGTGCCGTCCCATTGCGCGTTGCTCGACGAACCCGCGGCCGAACTCGCCGATGCGTTCGCCAGGGTAGCCGTGCAAGCGCCTCGCGTCGTGTATCTGAGCAGCAGCGTCGCGCGGCCGCTGTTCGACGGCCCGCGCCTCGCGGCCGATCTTGCCGGCAACATGGCGCGGCCGGTGCGCTGGCACGACACGATCAGGCTCGCGTGGGAGCGAGGCGCGCGGCTCGCGGTCGAGATGCCGCCCGCCAACGTGCTGACGCGGCTCAGTTGCGCGATCTTCGGCGAAGGCATTGCGGTGAGTTGCAGCGAGACGGCGCTGCGTGACGTTGAAGCGCTGATCGAACGGGAACGGGCGCGCGAATGACGTGAAGCGTCGGGCGACGCCTCGGTTGCCGCCTCAGTTTTCTAACCTCAGATGACGCTTCTCGTGCGAAGCCGGCAAACGGCCATCAGCGCGAGCAGGTTCGGATCGCGTTCGCGCGCGCGCAGAAAGCTCACGCCGATGGTCTGACGCATTAAAAATTGCGGCTTGAGCGGAATGAACTGCACCTGGTCGCCGAACACGCCGCGCACGCGGCCCGGCAACAGCGTATAGCCGACTCCGCCGCTCACCAGGTTCATCAACGAAAAGATATCGCCGACTCGCATGGTCACGTTCGGCGTGAAGCCCGCGACGCGAAACGCCTCCAGAAAACCGCGATACGTGACGAAGCCCTCGCCCAGCGAAACGAAGGTCTCGTCGCGGCAGTCGCACAGATCGACGGCCTCCTGATTCGCATACGGTGAACCGGCCGGCGCCGCGAAAAAGATGTCGTCCTCGAAAAGCGGAATGGACTCGATTTCCGGATCGGCGTCGGGCAAGGCCATCAACGCCGCATCGATCGCACCCCGCTTGAGCTTGTCGAGCAGTTCCGCGTTCGAGCCGAGCGCGAGTTCGACCTGGAGTGTCGGACGCCGCACCTTGATGTCGATGACGATGCCGGGCACGGCCCGGATGGTCAGCGAGTAAAGCGAGCCGATCTTCAGACGGTCCGACGAATAGCCCGCCGCCTCGCGCGTCGCGCGAATGCCGTCGGACATCGTGGTGAGCACTTCTTGCGCGACGTCGGCCAGCATCTGCGCCGCTTCGGTCGATTTCAGATTACGGCCTTCGTGCCGAAAGAGCGCGCATCGCACACCCTGTTCGAGCGAATGCAGCGCGCGATGAACACTGACGGTACTGACGTTCAACGCCTCGGCCGCCTTCGACAGGTTGCCCGTCTCCATGAAAGCGAGCAGGACTTCCAGCTTGCGAAAAGTGATCTCCTCGTCGATTCGGTCGCGCATCTCGATGCTTCGGCAGGTGGAAACAGGCCATTATCGGCTCGCGCCAGCGCTGCACAAATAGCGTTAACCCCGCATTCGCCCGCTCACGCGAACACCGGATCGCGGCGTTCCCGGTTGATCCATCTCAATCCGATGACGATTGCGAAGCCCGCTAGTTCTTTCGAACTACGGCCAACCGCGACGGCATAGTTCCAATGCCTCGCGCGTGACCCCCACTCGACGGATATTCATCCGCACCCCCGCCGCCCACAATCGTGCTCAACCATTCGAGCGGCGTCACATCATGAATCCCTTGCCTAACCCGATTTTCGACCAGAGCTGGCCACTGCAGGATGCCGCCGTGCTGATGTTCTGCCTGTCGGTGGCGATCTGGCTCGCGTGCTTCGTGATGGGACCTGCGACAGCACGCAACACGGCCGCGCCCGGACACCCCCGGGCGGGCCGACCGTCCAACAGGAGAATTGCAATGAACTCCCGGCCGATAGCATCGCGGCCAGGCCGCACGCTCGCGATCTGGTCCCCGAAGACAAGGCGTTCTGGGAACGTGAAGGCGAAGCGATCGCGAGGCTCAACCTGTGGATCTCGGTCCCCGCGTTGTTCCTCGCGTTCGCCATCTGGCAGGTGTGGAGCGTCGTCGCGGTAAGTCTGCCGACGCTCGGCTTCCGCTACTCGACCAACCAGTTGTTCTGGCTCGCGGCGGCGCCCGCGCTGAGCGGCGCGACGCTGCGCATCTTCTATTCGTTCATGGTGCCGCTCGTCGGCGGCCGTCGCTGGACGGCGATCTCGACGGCCTCGCTGTTGATCCCCGCCATCGGTATCGGTTTCGCGGTGCAGGACAACACCACCACCTATCCGACCATGCTCGGGCTCGCGTTGCTGTGCGGCCTGGGCGGCGGCAACTTCAGTTCGAGCATGGCGAACATCAGCTTCTTCTTTCCGAAGGAGCGCAAGGGCTCGGCGCTCGGCGTCAACGCGGGACTCGGCAACCTGGGGGTGTCGGTCGTGCAGTTCCTGAGTCCGCTGGTGGTCACCGCCGGCATCTTCGGCATCTTTGCCGGCGACCCGCAAAGCGTCGTCAAGGCCGGACAGACCACGCTCGTGTGGACGCAGAACGCCGCCTTCGTGTGGGTGCCGTGGATCGCCCTGGCGTCGCTCGCCGCATGGTTCGGCATGAACGATCTCGCGGAAGCGAAGGCGTCGTTCGCCGAACAGGCGGTGATCTTCCGGCGCAAGCACAACTGGCTGATGTGCGTGCTTTACCTCGGGACCTTCGGCTCGTTTATCGGCTATGCGGCGGGCTTTCCGCTGCTGATCAAGAGCCAGTTCCCCGGTGTGAATCCGCTCGCCTACGCGTGGCTGGGACCGCTCGTCGGCGCCGCGGTGCGCCCCTTCGGCGGCTGGCTCGCCGACAAGCTGGGCGGTGCGCGCGTCACGCTGTGGAACTTCGTCGTGATGGCGTGCGCGGTGGGCGGCGTGCTGATCTTCCTGCCGAGCGGCGCCTCGGCGGGCAGCTTCGCGGGTTTCTTCGGCAGCTTTCTCGTGCTGTTCCTGACCACGGGCATCGGCAACGGCTCGACGTTCCGCATGATCCCGGTGATCTTTCTCACCTCCAGGCTGCGCGAGGTCGACCCGGCGAACCGCGAAGCGGTGCAGCGCGCGACGCGGGAAGGCAACACCGAGGCCGCGGCCACGCTGGGATTTTCCGCGGCGATGGCGGCCTACGGCGGCTTCTTCATCCCCAAGAGCTATGGCAGCGCCATTGCCCTCACCGGCGGCCCTCAAGCGGCGCTGTACGTGTTCATCGCCTTCTATCTCGTGTGCATCGCCGTGACGTGGTGGCACTACGCCCGCCGCAACGCGCCGATGCCCTGCTGAAACCGGAGCCTGTTCCATGAGCCATTTTCTCGACCGACTGACCCACTTCGCGCTCCCCAAAGAGCGGTTCGCGGACGGTCACGGCGTCACCACGGGCGAAGACCGCACGTGGGAAGACACTTACCGTAATCGCTGGGCCCACGACAAGATCGTGCGCAGCACGCACGGCGTGAACTGCACGGGCTCCTGTTCATGGAAGATCTATGTGAAGGGCGGCATCGTCACGTGGGAAACGCAGCAGACCGATTACCCGCGCACCCGCTGGGACATGCCCAATCATGAACCGCGCGGCTGCGCGCGCGGCGCGTCGTACTCGTGGTATCTGTACAGCGCGAACCGCGTGAAATACCCGATGGTGCGCGGACGCCTGCTCGAACGTTGGCGCGCCGCCTTGAAGGCGCAGGGCGATCCGGTCGCGGCGTGGGCCTCGATCGTCGAGAACGCCGAGGCGCGGCGCGCGATTATCAAAAGGTGCGCGGCATGGGCGGCTTCGTGCGCAGCAGTTGGGACGAGGTGAACCGGATCGTCGCCGCCGCCAATGTCTATACGATCAGGAAGCACGGCCCGGACCGCATCATCGGCTTTTCGCCGATTCCCGCGATGAGCATGGTCAGCTATGCGGCAGGCAGCCGCTACCTGAGCCTGATCGGCGGCGTCTGCATGAGCTTCTACGACTGGTATTGCGATCTGCCGCCGGCCAGTCCGCAAATCTGGGGCGAGCAGACCGACGTGCCGGAATCGGCGGACTGGTACAACTCGTCCTACATCATCGCGTGGGGCAGCAATGTTCCGCAAACGCGCACGCCCGATGCGCACTTCTTCACCGAGGTCCGCTACAAGGGCACGAAAACCGTCGCGGTGACGCCCGACTACAGCGAAGTGGCGAAGCTCTCCGATCTCTGGCTGCATCCGCGGCAGGGAACCGATGCGGCGCTCGCGATGGCGATGGGTCACGTCGCGCTCAACGAGTTCTACTTCAAGACGCGCAGCGAATACTTCGACGGCTACGCGCGGCGCTACACCGACCTGCCGATGCTCGTGATGCTCAAGACGCATACGTTGCCGGACGGGCGCGAGACCCTGGTGCCGGACCGCTATCTGCGCGCGAGCGACTTCAACGGCAAGCTCGGGCAATCGAACAATCCCGAATGGAAAACCATCGCGTTCGACACGAACGGGCGTGCCGTGCTGCCCAACGGTTCGATCGGTTTTCGCTGGGGCGCCGAAGGCGGCGAGGACGCCGGCAAGTGGAATCTGGAGGACAAGGAAGCGCGTCACGGCGAGGCGGCCACGCTCAAGCTCTCGGTGCTGGAAGACGGCTCGCAACCGTATGAGATCGTCGATATCGCCCTGCCCTACTTCGGCGGCGTTGCGTCACCGCATTTCACCGCCAATGAACTGGACGGACAGATCAATCACGTCAAGGCGCCGGCGGTGCGCCTGCGTCTCGGCAAGGAAGGCGACGCGCGCGAAGCGCTGGTCGCCACCGTATTCGATCTGCAAGCGGCGCAGTACGGCATCGACCGCGGCCTCGGCAGCGGCGCGGCCAGTTACGACGACAATGCCGCGTACACCCCGGCCTGGGCGGAGTCGATCACCGGCGTGCCGCGCGATCAGATCGTCACCGTGGCGCGCGAATTCGCCGCCAACGCGGACAAGACGCACGGCCGCTCGATGGTGATCATCGGCGCGGCCATGAATCACTGGTATCACGCCGACATGAACTATCGCGGCGTGATCAACCTGTTGATGATGTGCGGCTGCATCGGCCAGAGCGGCGGAGGCTGGGCGCACTATGTCGGCCAGGAAAAGCTGCGCCCGCAAACCGGCTGGACCGCGCTTGCCTTCGCGCTGGACTGGATCCGTCCGCCGAGGCAGATGAACGGCACGAGCTTTTTCTACGCGCACACCGACCAGTGGCGCTACGAAAAGCTGAACATGGAGGAAATCGCTTCGCCGCTCGCGGACAAGCGTCTCTATGGCGGCAGCATGATCGACTACAACGTGCGTGCGGAGCGCATGGGCTGGCTGCCCAGCGCACCACAGTTGAAAACCAACCCCTTGCAGGTGGCGAAGCAGGCGGCCGAGCACGGCATGGAAGCGAAAGACTATGTCGTGCAGGGGCTGCGCGACGGCAGCTTGCAGATGAGCTGCGAAGATCCCGATGCGCCGCAAAACTGGCCGCGCAACATGTTCGTGTGGCGCTCGAATCTGCTCGGCTCGTCGGGCAAGGGCCATGAGTATTTTTGCAAGCATCTGCTCGGGACGGAAAACGGCGTGCAGGGCAAGGACCTGGGCCGCGACGACGCGCGCCCCGTCGAAGTCGAATGGCACGACGAGGCGCCGGAGGGCAAGCTCGATCTTCTGGTGACGCTGGACTTCCGCATGAGCACGACCTGCCTGTACTCGGACATCGTCCTGCCGACCGCGAGTTGGTACGAGAAAAACGACCTCAATACGAGCGACATGCACCCGTTCATTCACCCGCTCTCGGCGGCGGTCGATCCGGTTTGGCAGGCCCGTTCCGACTGGGAAATCTACAAGGGTTTCGCGAAGACTTTCAGCGAGGTCTGCGTGGGCCATCTCGGCGTCGAGCGCGATGTCGTACTGACGCCGTTGATGCACGATTCGCCGGCGGAACTCGCGCAACCCTTCGAGGTGAAGGAGTGGAAGAAAGGCGAATGCGATCTCATCCCCGGCAAGACGGCGCCGCAGATCGCCGTGGTGGAGCGCGACTACCCGAACGTCTTCAAGCGCTTCACCGCGCTCGGTCCGTTGATGAACAAGATCGGCAACGGCGGCAAGGGCATTGCGTGGAAAACCGAAACCGAGGTGACGCAACTCGGCCAGTTGAATGGCCTCACCCAGGACGACGGCCCGACCAAAGGCATGCCGCGCATCGTCACCGATATCGACGCCTGCGAAGTGATCCTGCAGCTTGCGCCTGAAACGAATGGTCATGTGGCGGTAAAAGCCTGGGAAGCGCTGTCGAAAGCCACCGGCCGCGAGCACAAGCATCTCGCGCTCTATCGCGAGGACGAGAAGATCCGCTATCGCGACGTGCAGGCGCAGCCCCGCAAGATTATCAGTTCGCCGACCTGGAGCGGCATCGAAAGCGAAACGGTCAGCTATAACGCCGGCTACACCAACGTTCACGAACTGATTCCATGGCGCACGCTGACCGGACGCCAGCAGTTCTACCAGGATCATCCGTGGATGATCGCGTTCGGCGAGGCCTTCTCGAGCTACCGTCCGCCGGTGGATCTGAAGGCGACGGGCGGCATGCATCACGTCAAGCCCAACGGTCACCCGGAGATCGTCCTGAACTTCATCACGCCGCACCAGAAGTGGGGCATTCACAGCACCTACAGCGACAACCTGCTGATGCTCACGCTGAATCGCGGCGGCCCCGTGATCTGGCTCAGCGAAGACGACGCGAAGCGCGCCGGTGTCGAGGACAACGACTGGGTCGAGCTGTTCAACATCAACGGCGCGATTGCGGCGCGCGCGGTGGTCAGCCAACGGGTCAATTCCGGCATGGTGCTGATGTATCACGCACAGGAAAAGATCATCAATACGCCGGGTTCGGAGATCACCGGGGTACGCGGCGGCATTCACAACTCGGTCACCCGGATCGTGCTCAAGCCCACCCACATGATCGGCGGCTATGCGCAACTGAGCTACGGGTTCAACTACTACGGGACGATCGGCACCAACCGCGACGAATTCGTCGTGGTCCGCAAGATGAAAGACGTCGACTGGCTGGATACCCCACGCGGCGACAAACTCGCACGCGCCTATCAGTCCCAGGGCGAGAACCCCTGATCGATCGCCGGTCCCAAGGAGCCAAATCATGAAAATACGCGCACAGATCGGCATGGTGCTGAACCTGGACAAATGCATCGGCTGTCATACCTGCAGCGTGACCTGCAAGAACGTGTGGACGAGCCGGCCGGGCGTGGAATACGCCTGGTTCAACAATGTCGAAACGAAGCCGGGCATCGGCTACCCGAAAGAATGGGAGAACCAGGACAAATGGAACGGCGGCTGGGTGCGCCACGCCGATGGTTCGATCGCGCCGCGCCAGGGCGCGAAGTGGAAACTGCTGATGCGCATCTTCGCCAATCCGAACCTGCCGCAGATCGACGACTACTACGAGCCCTTCACGTTCGACTACGACCATTTGCAGAGCGCGCCGGAAATGAAAGCGGCGCCGACCGCCAGGCCGCGCAGCCTGATTACCGGTCAGCGCATGGAGAAGATCGTCTGGGGGCCGAACTGGGAAGAAATTCTCGGCGGCGAGTTCAGCAAGCGCAGCAAGGACCGCAATTTCGACGACATCCAGAAGGACATCTACGGCCAGTTCGAAAACACCTTCATGATGTATCTGCCGCGCCTGTGCGAGCACTGCCTGAACCCGGCTTGCGTCGCATCGTGCCCGTCCGGCTCGATCTACAAGCGCGAGGAAGACGGCATCGTGCTGATCGACCAGGACAAGTGCCGCGGCTGGCGCATGTGCGTGAGCGGCTGTCCGTACAAGAAGATCTACTACAACTGGAAGAGCGGCAAGGCCGAGAAATGCATCTTCTGCTATCCGCGTATCGAGGCCGGACAGCCGACGGTGTGCTCCGAAACCTGCGTCGGACGCATCCGCTATCTCGGCGTGCTGCTGTACGACGCGGACCGCATCGAACAGGCCGCGAGCGTCGAGCACGACAAGGACTTGTACGAGGCGCAGCTCGGCATCTTTCTCGACCCGCACGATCCTGAAGTGATCGAACAGGCCCGCAAGGACGGCATACCGGAGAACTGGCTCGACGCCGCGCGCGCGAGCCCGGTCTACAAGATGGCGGTCGACTGGAAGGTGGCGTTGCCGTTGCACCCCGAATACCGCACGCTGCCGATGGTCTGGTATGTGCCGCCGCTCTCGCCGATCACCGCTGCCGCGAACGCGGGCCACGTGAGCGCCAACGGCGAAATCCCCGACGTGAACCAGTTGCGCATTCCGGTCAAATATCTCGCGAACCTGTTTACCGCGGGCGACACGAAACCCGTGGTGCGCGCGCTCGAACGGATGCTCGCCATGCGCGCCTATCAGCGCGGCAAACAGGTGGACGGCTGGGAAAACCACGCCGCGCTGCAACAGGTAGGTCTCAGCACCCAGGAAGTGGAAGACATGTACCGCACGATGGCGATCGCCAATTACGAAGACCGTTTCGTGATTCCGACCACGCACCGCGAGTATGCGGAGAACGCCTTCAACGTGCGCGGCGGTTGCGGGTTCAGCTTCGGCAACGGCTGCTCCGATGGCGTGACGGAAACGAGCCTGTTCGGCAGCGAGAAGAAGCGCACCATTCCCATCAAGGCCGAGGTCTGAACGATGTCCACTCAAGCCCTTCATTCCGCCGCGCATGCCACGACGCTACGCGTGCTCGCGCATCTGCTCGACTATCCCGACGCGGCGCTGCGTGAACATCTACCCGACCTGCGCGCGGCCTTGCACGGACAGCGCACGCTGAGTGCCGCGCGGCTCGCCGAACTCGATGCGTTGATCGATCAGCTTCTGCACGCCACGGGCTTCGACGCCGAGGCCGCCTACGTCGACCTCTTCGACCGGGGACGCGGCACCGCGCTGCACCTGTTCGAGCACGTTCACGGCGATTCGCGCGACCGCGGCCCGGCGATGATCGATCTGCTCAAGACCTATGAGGAAGCGGGACTCTATCTCGCCTCCGGCGAACTGCCGGACCACCTGACCGTGGTGCTGGAATACGCGTCGACGCAACCGCCGCTAGCGGCCGCCGATTTTCTGCGGGAGATCGCGCACATCCTGCGCAGCATCTTCAGCGCGTTGACGAGGCGCGAGAGCGCCTACGCCTGCGTGCTGGCCGCGCTGCTCGATCTGGCCGGCGAACCGACGAAGCTCGTCGAGGTGGCCGCCGAGCCCTTGCTCGATGAGACGTGGAGCGAGCCCGCCGCCTTTGGCGGCTGTTCATCCGAGGGGCAACGCAGTCCCGGCGAATCGCAACCCGTGCGTATCGTCAGAACGCCACGCCAGCCGGAACATGGTCAACCCGGTCAACCCGGTCAATCCGCGCATGGAGCGTCCACATGAATATCGCCGCGCACACCTTCTTCTTCAGCGTCTATCCGTACATTTGCCTCGCCGTGTTCCTGCTGGGCAGTCTCGCGCGCTTCGACCGCGATCAGTACACGTGGAAGAGCGATTCGTCGCAGCTTCTGCGCGCGGGCCAATTGCGCTGGGGAAGCAACCTGTTTCACATCGGCATCCTGTTCCTGCTGTTCGGGCACACGGTGGGCCTGCTGACGCCGCATTTCCTCTACGAGCCGTTCATCAGCGCGCAGCACAAGCAACTGCTGGCGATCATTTCGGGCGGGACGGCCGGCCTCATCTGCTTCGCCGGTCTGAGCGTGCTGCTGCACCGGCGCATCTTCGATCCGCGCATCCGTCTCACGAGCCGGCGGACCGATCTGGCGATTCTCGTGATTCTCTGGGTGCAACTCTGCCTCGGCCTGCTCACGCTGCCCTACTCGTTCGCCGACCGGGGCGATGCGCATACCATGCTGGCGCTCGCCGACTGGGCGCAGCGCATCGTGACGTTCCGCCCCGACGCAAGCGGCCTGCTCGCGGTCGAGTGGCCGTTCAAGGTGCATATCGTGCTCGGCATGACGATCTTCCTGCTGTTCCCGTTCAGCCGGCTGGTCCATGTGTGGAGCGGCTTCGCATCGGTCGCGTACCTGGTGCGCCCTTATCAACTGGTGCGCTCGCGGCGCCTGAACGTGCCGGCCGGTCATCAACAGCCGCGTCGCCGAATCTGACTCGCAGGAGGATCGAAACATGCAAGAGAATCTGTCCGCCGTCGCAACCGTCAATGGGATTGCGCTGCATGGCGGTGGCGACATGCTGTCCGCCGAGGATTTACGCCAGCGTGCGTGCATCGAACTGCTGCGCCAGTCCGCCATCGAGGCAGGTCTGCTCGCCGCGGACGACCCGCTGCCCACCGACGGCGCCATCAGCGTCGCCGCCTCCGAGGCGATCGACGCCTTGCTGGAGCGCGCATTGCAATTGCCTGAACCGACCGAGGACGCCTGCCGCCGCTACCATGCCGCGCATCGAAACCGCTACGCCGTCGGCGAGCGGGTGCGTGCGCGTCATGTGTTGTTCGCCGTCACGCCCGGCGTCGATATCGGCGCGCTGCGCAAGCGCGCCGAAGCGTGCCTGCTGGATCTGCGCTGCGACGATGCGGCAGCCGACGACCGCTTCGCCCGCGTGGCGCGGGATCTGTCGAACTGTCCGAGCGGCGGCGCGGGCGGAGACCTCGGATGGCTGCGCGCCGACGAATGCGCGCCCGAGTTCGCCAAAGCACTGTTCGGCCGACCGGACATCGGCGTATTGCCGCAACTCGTGCACAGCCGCTTCGGCCTGCACGTGGTCGAGGTCATGGAGCGGGACGCCGGCGCCGTGCCCGCCTTCGAGGCGGTGCGCGAGGCGGTCGCGCAGGCGCTGCGCCAGCAGACCTTCGCCACGGCGCTGCGCCAGTACGTCAGCGTGCTCGCGGGCCGGGCCGCTATCGCGGGCGTGGACCTCGATGCCGCGGCCACGCCCCTCGTCCAGTAGTCTTTTCAGTATCCGTCCGGCTGTCGCGGCTGTCGCGGTTGTGCCGGCTCTGCATTTCGCCGGAGGAGCGGCATGCCGTTGATCGACATCTATCCGCTGCTTAAATTCAGCCATGTCTCGCTGGTGGGTTGCAGCGGCGCGTTTTTCGCGGTGCGCGGCGCGGCCGTGCTGACGGGCCGGGGCTGGCCGATGCGCAGTCACTGGCGAATCCTCAGCTATGTCATCGACTCGCTGTTGCTGGCCGCGGGCGTCACGCTGTGGCTCATGCTGCGCCTGAACCCCGCGCGCGACGTGTGGCTAGGCGCGAAGCTTCTGCTGCTCCTGCTATACATCGTGGCCGGTTCGCTCGCCGTCAAGCGCGGACACACGATGGTCGTGCGCGGCGCCTTCTACGGAGGCGCGATCAGCCTGTACCTGCTGATCGCGTCGATTGCGCTCACGCACGATCCGCTCGGTTTGCTGGGGCGCTGGTAGTCGTGATTTCCTTTCCGGTTCTCCGCGCATCGCCCGGCGCGGGGTTTCGCAAAAGCATCGACGAAGGCGGCGCGGCGTCTCGCCATACCGGAACCGTGGAACACGCTTCGAATTGATCTGGATCAGTTCTTTCAGGTGCACCGCCGGTGACTATATCGCCTAAGCTTTCGGGCGCTGGGCGAGCCCGTTTCAACCGTCTGGAGCGATCCAGGAACCCACATGAGCAGATTCCGGACACTCGCCGCCAAGCTCGGCATCATCGGCGGCACGCTGCTGCTGGTGGCGTTCGCTTCCATCGGCTACACGCTCTGGGCAAGCTGGCAACTGGAGGGCGGCGCGGCCGCCGTCAACGAAGCGGGCCGCATGCGCATGCAAACGTGGCGGCTCGCGCAGACGCTTGCGCGTGGCGACACGCTGTTGGCGAAGACGCAGGTCGACCAGTTCGAGCAAAGCGTCGCCCTGTTGCGCGACGGCGATCCATCGCGGCCCTTGCTCGTGCCGCGCGATGCGGGCTCGACGGCCGCCTTCGCCGACGTGCAGCGCACCTGGCAAATAGTACGGGCGGCATGGACCGCCTCGCCCGCGCCGGACCCGAGCGAGGCCGCGAAGCAGGCCGAGGCCTTTGTCGGACACATCGACGTGCTCGTCTCCGCGATCGAAGTGCGCCTCGCCTATCTGACCACCATCCTGAACCTGCTGCAGGTTCTCATGATCGGCCTGACCATCGCCAGTGCGGTAACGCTGCTCTACTCGGCGTATCTGTTCGTCTTCAATCCGCTTGAGCGGCTCAGATCCGGCCTCACGCGCGTGCGCGAGGGCGATCTGTCGGCGCGGATCGCGGTGGAGTCGAGCGACGAGTTCGGCGCCGTCTCGGAAGGCTTCAACCAGATGACGGAAACCTTGCAGGAGCTCTACCAGAATCTCGAAGTCAAGGTCGAGGAGAAGACGGTGCGGCTCGCCGCACAGCATGCGCGATTGACCGCGCTGTACGAAGCGAGCGCGTTCGCGGCGCACGCCTCGACGCTCGATGAACTGGCCGATGGTTTCGCGAGGCAGGTGAGACGCGCCGCGAAGGCGGATGCATCGGCGATTCGCTGGTCCGACGAAGCGAACTTGCGCTATCTGCTGGTGGCGTCGGACGGCCTGCCCCGCCACGTGATCGACCGCGAACAGTGTATTCCGACGGGCGATTGCCATTGCGGCCAGGCCGTGGCCCACGCGGACACGCGCGTGATCCCTATCCGGCTGGACGGTACGGGACTGCTGCGCGACTGCGGACAAGCGGGCTTCACGACCGTCATCAGCGTTCCGGTGCAACTGCAGGACCGCATGATCGGCGAGATGGATCTGTTCTACCGCGCCCCCACCGCGCTCAGTGGCGAAGACCGCGCGTTGCTGGAGACGATGGCGAGCCATCTCGCTGTCGCGATCGAAGGGCTCAGGGCCGGCGCGCTCGAACGTGAAGCCGCCGTTGCCGCGGAGCGAAGCCTGCTCGCGCGGGAAATGCACGACTCCATCGCGCAAAGCCTCGCGTTCATGAAAATCCAGACCGCCCTGCTGCGCGGCGCGCTCAAGGACGCCGACGCACCGCGCACGGAACGCACGATCGGTGAGCTCGAGGCCGGCATTCACGAAAGCCTCTCCGACGTGCGGGAATTGCTGATGCACTTTCGTACCCGCACCAACGCCGAGGACATCGTTCCCGCGCTGCAAACCACCCTGAAAAAGTTCGAGCACCAGACGGGGCTGGTTACGCATCTGTCAATCGAAGGTACGGGTGTTCCGTTGCCCGCCGACGTGCAAGTGCAGGTGCTGCATGTCGTGCAGGAAGCGCTGTCCAACGTGCGCAAGCATGCGCACGCGCGCGAGGTATGGCTGGACGTCCAGCAGACGCCGCAGTGGCGCGTGGAAGTCCGGGACGACGGCTGCGGCTTCGCGACGGAGGCCACCGCCCAGGACGAAACACATGTGGGCTTGCGCATCATGCACGAACGGGCCGAGCGCATCGGCGCCGACGTCGACATTGCGTCGGTGCCGGGCTCGGGCACCTGCGTCGTGCTGACGCTACCCGAACGCAGGAGACTGGCAGCATGACCGAACATAAACAGATTCGCG
This sequence comes from Paraburkholderia sp. 22099, assembly GCF_052045835.1. NCBI lineage: Bacteria > Pseudomonadati > Pseudomonadota > Betaproteobacteria > Burkholderiales > Burkholderiaceae > Paraburkholderia > Paraburkholderia sp. 22099. The sequence continues at coordinate 150,803 of NZ_JBQEPU010000001.1, forward strand.
TTCTCGTGGTCGACGACCATTCTCTTTTCCGGCGTGGCGTGATTGCGCTGCTGACGATCGATTCGCGATTCGTCGTGGTGGCCGAGGCCGGCGATGCCGGTGAAGCCTATCGACGCGCCGCCGAGACGCAACCCGATGTCATTCTTCTCGACAATCATCTGCCGGGCGTGAATGGCGTGGACGCAATCGCGGGATTGCGGGAAGCGGCGCCGCGGGCTCAGGTGCTGATGCTGACTGTCAGCGAGGACGAACGCGATCTGGCTGCCGCGCTGCGCGGCGGCGCGCGCGGCTATCTGCTCAAGACGGTGGACAGCGACGGCATGGCCGCCGCGATCGTCAGAACGATGGCGGGCGAATCGGCGATCAGCCCCGAGATGACCGGCAAGCTGGTGACCGCGTTTCAGTCGCTGCAAAGCGCAGCAAAGGTGGATGAAGCATCGGCCGAGCAGGATCCGATTCATAGCCTGTCCGCGCGCGAGGACGAAATTCTTGGCTATATCACGCGCGGCAAGACCAATAAGGAAATCGCGCGAGCGCTGAACATTGCCGAAGCGACGGTGAAGATCCATGTGCAGCACATCCTGCGAAAGTTAAAGCTCAGTTCGCGCGTGCAAGCGGCAGCCTATGCGGTCGCCCGGGCAGCCTGATCGCGGCGCGTGTGGGACATGCAGACACGCGCGCGTGAGTCGGGAATTCGCGGCGATCTCCTGACTTCCCGACGGCCTCCGGGCCATGCGGAAATCAGCGTCTACGACGCTTCGACGTGTCCACCTGAGTCATGTCAACAATCTCAGCGTGGGAACACGAAATCCGAACGGAACGCGCTTTAAGATCTGCGCAAGGTCTATCTTTGGAGAAGCATGATGAAGATCGGTGAACCCGCTTCATTGAATGCGTCGCGCGATGCCGACACTCTGCCGGTTCTGCGGCTCGGCTTTCGGCCGTTCTATCTGGGCGGAGCCGGCTTTGGCGTCATCGCCGTCGTGCTGTGGCTGCTCGCGCTGCACGGCTATCCCGTCGCGGGCCGCTCGACCGTGATGAACGGGATGATGTGGCATGTCCACGAAATGATCTTCGGCTTCGTCGCCGCGATCGTCGTCGGCTTTCTGCTCACGGCGGTACGCGCGTGGACCTCGCTCGATACGCTGCGGGGGCCGTCGCTCGGATGGCTTTGGCTGCTGTGGGCCGGCGGCCGCGTGCTGATGTGGTTCGGCCCGCAGCCGCTCGCCGCGCTAATCGACACCGCCTTCTTGCCTGTTGCCGCCATCGTGCTGCTGCGCGTGCTGCTCGCCGCCCGCAATCGCCGCAATCTGTTTCTGCCCGTGGCGCTGGCCGCGCTCGGCTTGCTGAATGGACTTTTCCACTGGTGGCTGGGGCACGGCCGCGCGGACCTCGCGTTGCGCGCCGCGTATGCGGCAACCGGACTCGCGATCATGTTCGTGACGGTCATCGCCGGACGCGTGATTCCGATGTTCACGATGAACGCGATGCCTGGATTCACGGCGAAACGCTGGAAGTTCGTTGAAATGCTCGCCACGCCCACCGTCATCGTGGCGTTGCTCGCGGATGCCTTCGCCGCGCCCTCCGCGTTGATCGTCGCCAGCGCCGGAATCGCCGCCGCGGTCCACGCGGCGAGAATCGCGGGCTGGCATTCGTGGCGAGTCCTTTCACGGCCGATTCTCTGGATTCTTCACGCAGCCTATGCATGGATTCCCGTCGGCCTCGTGATGCTCGCCCTGGCGGCAATGGGCATCGTGCCGCACTCTCTTGCGATTCACGCGCTAACGGTCGGGGCCATGGGATGCGCGATCATCGCGATGATCACGCGCACGGCGCTCGGTCATACAGGGCGCATGCTCGTCGCGGGCCGCGCGGAGATCGCGAGCTACTGGCTGATGATCGCGGCCGCCCTTCTGCGTGTCTTTGGGCCGTGGTTAGCCAATAGTGCAACGGCCGCGTGGGTCGACGCAGCAGGCGTGTGCTGGGCCGCGGCGCTGGTCGTTTACCTGCTCAAATACGTGCCTTATCTGACTTCGCCACGTGTGGATGGAAAGCCCGGTTGACATGCGTCCTCCGGCCATTGGCATGCGACAAAATGCACATCGATCATCGGATCGAAACAACTACTATGAATATACGTTTATTGAAGCCGATGATCCCGGTTTCGGCCGGGTTCCAGTGGCGCTCGTCGACGGCGTGCCGATGCGCGCAGTCGAACACTGCCACGTTCGGCTTCAATGAGATTCCTTGTCTTCGAGGAGAAGCCCATGCTCAGTCCGCATGAAGTTGCCGCGCTCATCCTGGTCGGGAGCGCAACCGATCACCATGACCTGAGTCACGCCGACCTCGAAGTACTACTCGAACGCCGGCTCGCCACGTTCGAACAGATCGCGCCGAACACGAGGCGCGTTCACTTGACCGAACATGGGCAAGCGATCCTGCAAGCGGTGGCGCGGTATGGACTCCATTGATCCGGATGGTTTGGCTCCCTACGGAGATCGATCCTGACAATGTCGCTCGATGCTGGTTCTCTAGATCAGCTTCGAATAGGATGACGCGGTCGGCTGGCCGAGATACCGGTCAAACACCATTCCAATGGCGCGCACGAACAGACGTCCTTTTGCCGTAACCGAGATTCCATGCGCATCCGTTTTCAACAGTCCGGCTTCCTCGTAGGGTTGCAGCCTCGCCAGTTCATGCGAAAAATACTGGGCAAAATCGATTCCGTGAACCCGATTGATCCGGTCGAAGTCTAGCGGCATGCTGCACATCAGCGTCATGATGACTTCCCGGCGCAGAAGATCGTCGGCGCTCAGCGCTCGTCCTTTTTCAACGGGCAATCGCCCTTCTTCCAGATGCTGATAGTACGTTTGCAGGGAGCGCGTCGACTGGCTGTAGGAACTGCCGACCTTCCCGATAGCGGATACGCCAAAACCAATCAGATCGCATTCCGCCCTGGTGGTATAGCCCTGGAAATTGCGATGCAAGCTTTTGTTTTGTAGCGCGCGACTCAGTTCGTCTTCCGGCTTTGCAAAATGATCGAGGCCGATGTAAACATATCCGGCCTCGAGGAGCCGTCGCGTGGACAGGGCGAATATGCCCAAACGCTCTTCCGCCGAGGGCAACTCGCTATCGACTATCAGCCGTTGCGCCTTGAACCGTTGTGGCAGGTGCGCATAGTTGTACAGCGCGATACGGTCCGGCGACAAACGAATGATGTGGTCGAGCGTGCTATTGAAACTCGCAAGCGACTGTCGCGGCAGGCCATAGATGAGATCGACATTCACCGACTGGAAGCCCGCATCGCGGCTTGCGGCCAGCGCCTTCTCCACCATGCCGAGCGGCTGGATGCGATTCACCGCCTGCTGGACCGCAGGATCGAAATCCTGCACGCCGAAGCTCGTGCGGTTGAATCCCAGAGCGGCCAATGCGGACAGCGTGGCGCCATCCACGGTGCGGGGGTCGATTTCCACACCGAGTTCGGCCTCCGGTGCGAAATCGAAATGGCCTCGCAGCATATCCATTAGCTGCGCGAGTTCCGCGAGACTGAAAAACGTCGGTGTACCTCCACCTAGATGCAATTGCTGCGTGCGGCGGTCGCGGCCCAGATGCGGCACGACCAGATCCATCTCCCGGCCGAGATAGCGCAGATATTCCGCCGCCCTGCCGTGGTCGCGGGTGATGATCTTGTTGCAGGCGCAGAAGTAACACAGCGACTCGCAAAACGGCAGGTGCACGTAGATCGACAGCGGCGGATTGCTGGCGGCCTCGGCTCGTTCGCCCAGGTACGTTCGGTAGGACCGTTCGTCGAAATCGCTCGTGAACCGGTCAGCCGTCGGGTAGGACGTGTAACGCGGACCCAGATTGTCAAACCGGCGAATCAGCGTTTCGGAGATCTCGATGTCGAGGGCGGAGCCGGCATGGGGCAGCGGCGCGTTCACGGGAGCATTCCCCTCTCTGGAGGTTGTGGCATATCGATTCCTGTTGACGGGAACATATCCGCACATACGGCATGTGCGGCAATCGTTGCCTGATTGTCCGGTCTGGAATCTGGACAGCCTTGATTTATGTCAGCGAAGGGCGGTTCCGGCAACGCTGCTGCTCTACTCGTCGTCGCCGCTGTCGTGTGGAAGCGCGAGGCGGACGAAGATATAGAATTTTTCTACAGCTTGCGTGCAAGCGTGCCGCCCGCGCGTACGTGGTGGATCCGAAAGGTTTAGCGGTTTGATTCCGCCGCGAAATGCGCGAGGACGTCTCGCAGCACGATGGCCTGGTTATGCTCCTCGTCCTTCGCGCCGTACACGAGCGTAATGGGTTGTCCCTTCGCATCAGCCAGGAGCGACCGCATGCGTTCTCGAAGTTCTTCAGCATCGAGTTCGTGCCGATAGCGTTGCTGGAAGACTTCCCATCGCTCCGGCTTGTGTCCGAACCATTCGCACAAGGCGGCGCTTGGCGCGATGTCGCGCGCCCATTGGTCGAGCGCCAATCTCTCCTTGCTGCGGCCGCGAGGCCAGAGCCGATCCACGAGGACGCGATAGCCATCATCCTGCGTCGCCTCCTCATACGCCCTCTTGATGAAAATCCTCAACCCTTCGCGGTTCGAATGCGGCATTCCTTGCTCCGTTCGAATAGGTGTGTCCATACAGATTACCCGGCTCGTCTCAGATCATGTTCGTATGAGTTGCGCGATCCTCTCGTGCAACATCGGAAGCACTTCGCTTTCGAACCACGCATGCCGTTGAAACCACGGCTGGTTGCGTGGCGACGGGTGCGGTAGCGGAACGAAGGCCGGCGCGTATTCGCGCCATGCCCTGACCGTTTCAGTCAGCGAAGCCTTGCGGCGGGCGCCGAGAAAATGCCGTTGCGCATACTGGCCGATGAGCAAGGTCAATTGAATGTCCGGCAGTTTTCCCAGCAGACTGTCCAGCCAGAGTTGCGCACACTCGCGACGCGGCGGCTTGTCACCGCCGTTGCCCCGTCCCGGATAACAGAATCCCATCGGAATGATCGCGAAGCGCGACTCGTCGTGAAATGTGGCGGCGTCGATTCCGAGCCAGTTTCGAAGGCGGTCGCCGCTCGCGTCATCCCACGGAATGCCCGATGCGTGCACGCGCGCGCCCGGCGCCTGTCCGACGATCAGAATGCGCGCGTCGGCCCCGGCTCGCACGATCGGGCGAGGACCGAGCGGCAGGTGCGGCGCACATGCCCGGCAGGCACGCACGTCAGCCAGAAGCGAATCGAGCGAGGAACACGAGTCTTTGTTCATTGTGCGGCCACGTCATTTCCAGATTGGCGTGATGCATGGCGTTTGCCACGCGTATTGCAGTAGCATACGTCGCGCGATGCTGCGGACTGGAGACGCCCGGTCACACCCGCTGATGCCGGATCTGATCGCATATCGTCGAGCCCGCGGCCGTAAGTATTCGATATGGTCGATGCAACGATCATCATCGGGATCATTCATCGTGACGGGAATCGACTCCGCTATCGGCGTGGTCCGCGCCGGCATTCAACGGACCATCGCGAGATCCAGCGACGACAAAAAACCCGCGGAGCCAATAGCCACGCGGGTTTTAGAGTACTGCAGCGGATAGATCGCGACTTGGTCGGCGCGAATCGCGAAACGGTATGGTGGGTGCTGAGAGGCTCGAACTCCCGACCTACGCCTTGTAAGGGCGCCGCTCTACCAACTGAGCTAAGCACCCGCTTCGCTATTCATTACTTCCGTAGGCTGCCTGATTTTACAAAACCTCAAGCAGCGAGCCCGCTAGTTTAGCGCATCCTTCAGGGCTTTGCCAGGCCTAAATTTGGGAACCTTGGCTGCCTTTATCTTGATGGCGTCACCGGTGCGCGGATTGCGCCCTGTGCGCGCCGTACGCTTACCGACCGCGAAGGTGCCGAAACCGACCAACGTCACTGAACCGCCCTTCTTCAACGTACCTTTGACCCCACCGATCACCGCATCGAGCGCACGGCCTGCCGCAGCCTTCGAAATATCGGCCTGCTGTGCAATGTGATCGATCAATTCCGTTTTATTCATTCCAACCCCCGAGAATGTTCATGGCAATCGTGACGGCGCTCTACAGCGCCTGACATCACGCGGGCCGGCGGGCAACGCCGGGCGGACTCATTAGAATTGGCCGAAAGCCTTGTGTCAAGCGGGGTTGAGCCTGATCCGGGCGGTTCTCGAAGCTCACCGAATAAGCGGATTTTGCGTTCGACCGATGCATACGCAACCGTCGGCAGGCGCAACATATCGTTTGCCCAAAAGATGGGAAAGCGTGCGTTCATGAGCCGAGCCGCAGCCTGTTTGGGCAATAAAAAACCCGCGGACAAGTCCGCGGGTTTCTGCTCCACCAACCAGCCTTTCGCTGCTGGCTTTTGCCTTAGTGCTTCACGACTTCCGTCGCGCCGGCGTCTTTGCCGGGCTCCGCCGCAACCGGCGTAGCGGGCTTCGCCTCTTCTTCCGGCAATGCCTCCGGCACACGTTCGAGCGCCAACTCGAGCACCTTGTCGATCCAGCGGACCGGCACGATCTCGATCGCGTTCTTCACGTTGTCCGGAATCTCAGTCAAGTCCTTGACGTTTTCTTCCGGAATCAGCACCAGCTTGATGCCGCCGCGATGCGCCGCCAGCAGTTTTTCCTTCAAGCCGCCGATTGGCAGGACTTCGCCGCGCAACGTGATTTCGCCCGTCATCGCGACGTTGGCGCGCACCGGAATACCGGTCAACACCGACACCAGCGCGGTTGTCATCGCGATACCGGCGGACGGACCGTCCTTCGGCGTCGCGCCTTCCGGCACGTGGATGTGAATGTCCCGCTTCTCGAACGCCTCGTCCTTGACACCCAGACGACGCGAGCGCGAGCGCACCACCGAGCGCGCGGCTTCGACGGATTCCTTCATCACGTCGCCGAGCGAACCCGTGCGGATCACATTGCCCTTGCCCGGCATCACCGCGGCTTCGATGGTCAGCAGATCGCCGCCCACTTCCGTCCACGCGAGACCCGTGACTTGGCCAACCTGGTTTTCCTTGGCGGCCAGACCGAAGTCGTACTTGCGCACGCCGAGGAAAGTGTCGAGGTTGCTGCCGTCGACCTTCACCGCGCCTTCCGCCTTCTTCAGCAGAAGCATCTTCACGACCTTGCGGCAGATCTTCGAAATTTCACGCTCGAGCGAACGCACGCCCGCTTCACGCGTGTAGTAACGAATGATGTCGCGGATCGCGGTTTCCGTTACATCGACCTCGCCTTCCTTGAGGCCGTTGTTCTTCTTCTGCTTGGGCAAAAGATAACGTTGCGCGATGCTGACCTTCTCGTCTTCCGTGTAACCCGACAGACGGATCACTTCCATCCGGTCAAGCAACGGCGGCGGAATGTTCAGCGAGTTCGATGTCGCCACGAACATCACGTCCGACAGATCGAAGTCGACTTCGACGTAGTGATCGGCGAACGTGTGGTTCTGTTCCGGATCGAGCACTTCCAGCAAGGCCGACGACGGATCGCCGCGGAAATCCTGGCCCATCTTGTCGACTTCGTCGAGCAGGAAGAGCGGATTGCGCACGCCGACCTTGGTCAGGCTTTGCAAAATCTTGCCGGGCATCGAACCGATGTACGTGCGACGGTGACCGCGAATCTCGGCTTCGTCGCGCACGCCGCCGAGCGCCATACGCACGAACTTGCGATTCGTGGCGCGAGCGATCGACTGACCCAGCGACGTCTTACCGACACCCGGAGGCCCAACGAGGCACAGGATCGGCGCTTTCACCTTGTCGACACGTTGCTGGACCGCGAGATACTCGAGAATGCGTTCCTTCACTTTCTCGAGACCGAAGTGGTCTTCGTCGAGCACGCGCTCCGCATTCGAGAGGTCATTGTTGACCTTGCTCTTCTTGCGCCACGGCAAGCCGATCAGCGTATCGATGTAGTTGCGCACGACGGTCGCCTCAGCCGACATCGGCGACATCAGCTTGAGCTTCTTCAGTTCGGCGTCGGCCTTCTTCTTGGCTTCCTTCGGCATGCGAGCAGCCGTGATGCGCTTCTCGAGTTCCTCGAGATCCGCACCTTCCTCGCCTTCGCCGAGTTCCTTCTGGATCGCCTTGACCTGTTCATTCAGGTAGTACTCGCGCTGGCTTTTTTCCATCTGGCGCTTCACACGCCCACGGATGCGCTTTTCCACCTGCAGGATGTCGATCTCGGCTTCGAGTTGCGCGAGCAGATGCTCGAGGCGCTCGATCACCGGGAACATTTCGAGGATGTGCTGCTTCTGGTCGAGCTTGAGGGGCAAATGCGCCGCGATGGTGTCGGCCAGACGCCCCGCCTCGTCGATACCCGACAGCGACGTCAGGATCTCGGGCGGGATTTTCTTGTTCAGCTTCACATACTGGTCGAACTGCGACACGATCGCGCGGCGCAGCGCTTCGGTTTCAGCGCTGTCGGCGTGGTCGGGTTCGAGCGGCATGACTTCGCACGAAAACTGCGTTTCCTGTTCTTCGATGGAAAGCGTCTTCGCGCGCTGCAAGCCCTCGACCAGCACCTTGACGGTGCCGTCGGGCAGCTTGAGCATTTGGAGGATGTTGGCAACACACCCTACTTCGTACATGTCCTTTTCGGTCGGCTCATCTTTCGCAGCCGTTTTTTGGGCGACGAGCATGATGTGCTTGCCGCCTTCCATCGCTGCTTCGAGAGCCTTGATCGACTTCGGGCGGCCTACGAAGAGCGGAATCACCATGTGCGGGAAGACGACTACGTCACGCAGCGGGAGCAGCGGGAGCGTAATGCGTTCCGGCGGAAGGAGTTGGGTTCCTGACATTTCATTTCCCCATGAGTGGAATCAGTTCGTTCGATAGGTGAGGCCGGCAGAAAATATTGCAAGCCTCCGCGTGTGGGAAAAGTTCAGTGACTCCGAAGGTTCAGTGACTCCATAGTGAAAACTAGCATCCTGACCACACGATAAACGAAAAAGCCGTTCACGTCGCCATGAACGGCTTTTTGCAGAACCCGAAGCCGATCAGTTCGAACCCGCCACTTTTGGCGCGTCTTCGTAGATCAGCAGCGGTTTGCCGTCACCGTCAATAACATTGTCGTCGATGATAACCTTGCTAACACCTTTCATCTGCGGTAGATCGTACATGACGTCAAGCAACGCCTGTTCCAGGATGGAGCGAAGACCCCGCGCGCCCGTTTTGCGACGGATCGCTTTGCGCGCGACAGCCTGCAACGCGGCCGGACGAATTTCCAGCTCGACGCGCTCCATATTGAACAGCTTGTGATACTGCTTCACCAGTGCGTTCTTGGGTTCGACCAGAATTTTCATCAGCGCCGTTTCATCGAGCTTGCCGAGCGTGGCGACCACCGGCAGGCGGCCAATCAGCTCCGGAATCAGACCGAACTTGATCAGATCTTCCGGCTCCACTTCGCGCAGCACTTCGCCCGCGTCACGGTCCTGCTTGCTCTTCACGCTTGCGCCGAAGCCGATGCCGGTCTTCTCGGTACGATCGACGATGACCTTCTCGAGTCCGTCAAATGCGCCACCGCAAATAAACAGAATGTTGGTGGTGTCGACCTGGATGAAGTCCTGATTCGGATGCTTACGTCCGCCCTGCGGCGGCACCGACGCCATCGTGCCCTCGACCAGTTTGAGCAAAGCCTGCTGCACGCCTTCGCCCGAAACGTCGCGGGTGATGGACGGGTTGTCCGACTTGCGGCTGATCTTGTCGATTTCGTCGATGTAGACAATGCCACGCTGAGCCTTGTCCACTTCGTAATTGCAGTTTTGCAGCAGCTTCTGGATGATGTTCTCGACGTCTTCGCCGACGTAGCCGGCTTCCGTCAGCGTCGTGGCATCGGCAATGACGAACGGGACATTCAGAAGGCGCGCGAGCGTCTGCGCGAGCAGGGTCTTGCCGGAACCGGTCGGGCCGATCAGCAGGATGTTGCTCTTGGACAGCTCGATCTCATCCTTCTTGTCGAGATGCTTGAGGCGCTTGTAGTGGTTGTACACCGCCACCGCGAGGATCTTCTTCGCGCGCTCCTGACCGATCACGTACTGATCGAGGATTTCACGGATTTCCTGCGGACTCGGCAGATCGGACTTGGACAAGCCCGCTTCGATGCCGGCGCCTGCAGCTTCATCGCGGATGATTTCGTTGCACAGGTCGATACATTCATCGCAGATGAACACCGACGGGCCTGCAATCAGTTTTTTGACTTCATGCTGGCTCTTGCCGCAGAACGAGCAATACAACAGCTTCTCGCTGTTAGAACCTTTCTTGTCCGCCATAGATGTGTGAGCCTCCGGACACTCGATTACATGATACGCTGTTTGCCCCCGCCTCGCAGTTGGGCGCGGCAGGGCTAATGAGCCAGATGACGGCGTTTGCCGCAGGCGCTCGGACGAGTCTTGATTATTTCACAACCGGTCCGATGACGATTTTGCCCCATTTCGGAGCAAAATCGCACCGGTTCAAGGACGCTTATGCGCCACCTGATCGACCAGACCGTAAGCTTGCGCGTCATCGCCGGACATGAAATTGTCACGGTCGGTGTCGCGCGCGATACGCTCGACCGGCTGGCCGGTGTGGTGCGCGAGCAGATGATTCAGCCGCTCCTTCAAATACAGAATTTCGCGCGCCTGGATTTCGATGTCCGACGCCTGACCACGCGCGCCGCCCAGCGGCTGGTGAATCATCACCCGCGAATTCGGCAGCGCGAAGCGCTTGCCCTTCGCACCCGCCGCCAGCAGGAACGCGCCCATGCTAGCCGCGAGTCCCATGCACAACGTAGACACGTCCGGCTTGATGAACTGCATCGTATCGTAAATCGCCATGCCGGCCGAAACCGAGCCGCCCGGACTGTTGATGTAGAAGCTGATGTCCTTGTCCGGATTCTCGCTTTCGAGAAACAGCATTTGGGCAACCACAAGGTTCGCCGTCTGGTCGTTCACTTCACCGACCAGAAACACGATGCGTTCCTTGAGCAGACGCGAATAGATGTCATACGAGCGCTCGCCCCGGCCGCTCGTTTCCACCACGATCGGCACCAGTCCGAGCGCCTGCGCTTCGAGATCCCGGGACGACTGGGAGGTCAACGTGTCCAGCATTTGGGCGCGAAAGGTCATGCAATGGATCCTTGTCTGGAAATATTCTAACTATGGATGCTAGGCAGGTTGTGGTGAGTCAGCCCGTATTCAAGCATGCGGTCAGTGCAAGGCGAAGCGCACGCCAGTACAGACATCATGCAGGACGCAACGCACGTTCACAGCACGAAAAAACGGCGTGCGGGCCGTCGCTCCGACAGCCGGCACGCCGTTGCAGCGACGCTTACGCTTGCGCCGTTGCGCTTGCCAGTTCTTCGAAGCTCACTTCCTTGTCCGTCACCTTGGCCTTGCTGAGAACGAAATCGACGACGTTGGCTTCAACGACGTACGCTTCCATTTCGGCAAGACGTTGCTGGTTGGAATAATACCAGCGGACGACTTCCTTCGGGTCTTCATAGCTTTTCGCGAACTCGTCCACTTCGGCACGAATCTGCTCCGGCTTGGCTTGCAGATCGTTGGCCTTGACCAGTTCGGCCAGCACGAGGCCCAGCTTGACGCGGCGCTCCGCCTGCTCCTTGAACATGGCAGCCGGGATCGGCGCATCTTTGGCGTTCGGCACGCCGCGTTGCTCCAGATCCTGACGCGCCATCGCGACGAGGCGTTCCTGATCCTGTTCGATCAGCGCGTTCGGCACCTCGAGTTCCGAAATCTTCAGCAGCGCGTCCATCACCTGGTTCTTGACGATCGCTTGCATGCGGCGCTTGGCTTCACGCTCCAGATTGTCCTTGATCTCCGCGCGCATCTTGGTCAGATCGCCGTCTTCAATACCGAGCGACTTCGCGAAGTCCGCGTCGATTTCCGGCAGATGCGGCCATTCGATCTTCTTCATCGTGATCGTGAATTGCGCCGTTTTGCCCGCCACTTCCTTGCCGTGGTAGTCGTCTGGGAACTTCAGGTCGAATTCGTTCGATGCGCCGACGGTCAAGCCCAGCGCCGCCTTTTCGAATTCCGGCAGCATGCGGCCCTCGCCCAGCACGAACGCGAAGTCTTCCGCGCTGCCGCCCTGGAACACTTCACCGTCGATCTTGCCGACGAAGTCGACCGTCACGCGATCGCCTTCCTTGGCCGCCGTATCCGCGCCGCCGTCGCCATGCTCGCCGGCTTCGCCGCGAGCGTGGAAATGCACGCGCTGCTTGCGCAGGATTTCCAGCGTGCGGTCGATTTCCGCTTCGCTGATGGTGGTGGTGGTGCGCTCGATTTCAGCCGTGGCGACGTCGCCCAGCTTCACTTCCGGGTACACCTCGAAGGTCGCGTCGAACGCGTAGTCGCCTTCGGCGACGTCGGACTTCGGCGCAAAGCTCGGCTGGCCGGCCACACGCAGGTTCTCGGCGCGGCTGATGTCGAAGAATTCCTTGCCGACCTTGTCGCTCAGCACTTCGGCTTCCACCTGGCCCGAGTACTGTTGCGTCACCATCTTGAGCGGCACCTTGCCCGGGCGAAAACCCGGCATGCGCACGTTCTTCGCGAGTTGACGGATACGCGAGTCCACTTCCTTCTGCACGGCATCCTTCGGCAGGGAAATCGTTACGCGGCGTTCGAGCTTGCCGAGGTTTTCAACAACGTTAGCCATGGCTTCAATCGTCCTAAAATTATTCGAGCGAATCAGTTATCTTCTCCGTGCCGCTTTTCGACGTCGCTTCGCGTCGATTGCGCGCCTGCGCCGCGGGCTTGCAGGCCGCCGGCAGCACGGTTGGGTCCAAAGAGCCGAATATTTTAGCAAACTATTTGTGCGATCAACCGGGATTCGATGATTGCGCGCCCTTTTCTCGGTGTTCGGGCCGCTTTCCACGCTGTTTCGAGCCAGTTTTTATTTCGGCTCCAACTTGCCGCCGGCACCACGCGGCCATGCGAAAACAAGCCCGACAGACGCCATGACAACCGCTTGCCGCGGCGATTCCGCCTATGCCTTTCGACATATTCAGTCGGCGCGCCCATGCTGATAAGCTTACGGACGCACTCGGGGTTCACCTCCGGTTTCCGCCTGTTCCCCGCCTTCGCAACGATTCCAACCATTCAGAGACACCATGCCGAATTCGCCGTCCTCGCCTGTCGTCGTCATCGCTCCCGATTCCTTCAAAGGCTCGCTTGGCGCGGAGCAGGTCGCGCAAGCGATCGCGTCAGGCATCCTGCGCGCGCGTCTCGACGCCGACGTGCGCATCTGTCCGATGGCCGATGGCGGCGAAGGCACGCTCGACGCCATGCTCACGAGCGGCGGCGAACGCCGCAAGCTGAGCGTGCGTGGCGCGGCCGGTCCGGTGCGCGAAGCGCTTGTCGGCCTGCTGACTGACGGCAGCGCGATCGTCGAAACGGCCGAGGTCGTCGGCATTACCGATCCCGTGGGCATGGGCGTGCCGGTCGAGGCGCGCAGCACGCGCGGCATGGGCGAAGCGATTCGCACGCTGCTGGACGCGGGCGTGCGGCGCTTTTTCGTCGCGCTCGGCGGCAGCAGCACGAACGACGGCGGCGCGGGCTTGCTAGCCGGCCTCGGCCTGAAACTGTTCGACGCCCAGGACAAGGAACTCGACGCCTCACCCGAACAGTTGGCGCGCGTCGCGCGCCTGGATGTCTCGCAACTGGACGCACGACTCGCGGACACCGAGTTCGTGGCCATGTCGGACGTGGACAATCCGCTGACCGGTGCGCACGGCGCGACGGCTGTGTTCGGTCCGCAAAAGGGCGTGAAGCCGGAGCAGATTGCGCCGATCGACGCCGCCCTCGCCCATTTTGCCGATCTGCTGGAAGGGGCGCTCGGGCGATCGGCGCGCGATCAGCCAGGCGCGGGCGCGGCCGGCGGCCTCGGCTTCGCGCTGCATATGCTCGGCGCGCGGTTCGAGCCCGGCGCGGAAACCGTCGCGCGGCAAATCGGCCTGGACGCAGCGCTTGAAGGCGCGAACTGGCTGATCACCGGCGAGGGCCGCTCCGACGTCCAGACGCTGCACGGCAAGGCGCCCTTCATCGCCTGCCGTCATGCAAGGGCGGCGGGCGTGCCGGCCACGCTGCTCTCCGGCGCGGTCGACTCGGCGGCACTGCCCCGGCTTGCCGAGTACTTCAGCGGCTGCTTCTCGCCGGCGCCCGGCCCCATCACGCTCGAGGCCGCGATCAACGACGCGGCGCGTTTGCTCGCCGACGAAGCCGAACAGTTGACGCGCCTGAAGTACGGCGCGCGCTGAGTACGGTCCGCAGTGGCCGTCGGGCACGGTCGCCGCAACGATCAAGGCACTCTGATCGAACGACTCTCGTCAGCCGAAGCACTCGCGCCACACATTACGGGAAGACCATGAAGGACACCGCCAAAGCCGGGCTCGAACAGTTCCTCACGTACCGTCTGCATGTGCTGAACAAGCTCGCCGAGCGCGGCATCAGCGAGCGCTACCAGCAGAAGCTCGGCGTGACTTTGCCGGAAGCGCGCGTGATTGCGTCGGTGGGCTCGTTTGGACCGTTTTCGATCATGGAACTGGCGCGGCACGCCAATCTCGACAAAAGTCAGGCGAGCCGCGCAGCCGAGGCGCTGATCAGGCAGGGGCTCGTGAAGCGCGAGCCGAGCGCGGACGACGGCCGCGTCGTGCTGGTGTCGTTGACCGCGGAGGGGCGTGCGCTGTATCGGAAGGTGATGCCGATCGCGCGTAAATGGAACGACGACCTGTTCGACTGTCTCGACGAGCAGGAAAAGATCGCATTCGGTTACGCGCTGGATAAGGTCATCCATACGATGACGGCGAACGACGGGTGAGCGCGCGGTGCCGGTCGCACGCACTGATTCCTGGTAGCGCAATGCTGTAATGGTTATGCGCTATCCGTACTGTGCGATCCATTTGCTGTGCGAGGCGCTCATCTTCCGTTGCGCACACCGCGCCTCTAGGTGTGGCGCGGTGTGCACAACGCCGCGCGTACCGCCTGGCACTGCGCGCGCCGAAGTCGGGCGACTTCGCGGTCCGCGCGACTCTTCGTCCTGATTCGTGGGCGTGCGCTCATGCCTTGCCGTCAAGGTGACCGGTGGCGTCGCTCGCGCTCGGCTCGCCAGGCGCAACGCTCGCCGCGCCGGACCCGCCGGGCGCCGCTTCACTGCCCCTACCGGCTGCCGCGCCCACCTGAGCCTGAGCCCGCGCTCCGCGCGCAAGCCGCCATGCAATCG
Organism: Paraburkholderia sp. 22099; assembly: GCF_052045835.1. Lineage (NCBI taxonomy): Bacteria > Pseudomonadati > Pseudomonadota > Betaproteobacteria > Burkholderiales > Burkholderiaceae > Paraburkholderia > Paraburkholderia sp. 22099. The sequence goes on from NZ_JBQEPU010000001.1 coordinate 166,031, forward strand.
CACCGAGCGACCCGACAGCCAGCAACAACGCCGCCCACAACAAATAGCGGCGCGACGCTTCTGGATGCCTGCCCGCGGATTGCGCATCGCGTTGCTCAGCGGACAACGCGCTGCCCACCCGCGCTGTCGCGGTAACCGAGGAGGCGCCCATTCCCAGCGCTTCCGTGCTCACCGCCGACGACACCTCCGCCGCGCTGCCCACCGCCAGCGTGTACGGCGCGCCCCCGCGCGCGGCGAAGGTCAGCGTCGCGGGACGCCAGCCCGCGGCGACCGTCAACGCGCCGCTACCCAAGCCGCCGCCGCGCGTATCGACCACCACGCGCCATTGACGATCCGTGTCGGACGCCAGCTCCAACGGCGGATTGCTTTGCTCGACCGCCTCGTTATGCAGGCGATACAGCGTCGCGCTGGAAACCTGGCGCCAGGCCGACCCCAAACCCGCGCGCGAATAGACGACGACCGGCGCCACCGTATTAGGCTGCGGCAGATTCAGGCGCAAACGGTCGATGGGATAAGGGCCGCCCGTGTCGAAGAAATACTCGCCGGCTTTCGGGCCCGCGTGGGCGACGATGCCTTCGCGCCACATGCGCTGCGCGTCCGCGCGCCGCGCCTCGGCGGCGCCGGCCGCCTGCACTTCGATGTCGATCGATTCGACGTAAGGCGAGCCGTCGAGCCAGTGCAAACGCAGATAGCGCGCATGCTCGCCGTCCAGTTCGATACGGTCCTGGCTCAGCGTGCCGCCGTTGTAGCTGACCTTGAGAAGTTGCGCATCGCCGGCCGGTTGCCAGTTGCGCAAGTCCTCGCTCGATTCGACGGTGACGCGCCCCTGGTAATTGTCGTCCCGCACACGCACGACCAACGCGTCGACCCGCCCTGTGCGAGGCGCGTGTCCGGCATCGATCAGGTCCGTGTCGTGTTGCGCGCGGCCGGGCGGCGCCGCGGTCGCGCGCAGTGAGCCGTCGGACGCGATCGTGACGCCGAGCGGCGCGCCGGTGCTGCCTCGAGCGGCTGTCCGCAACGGAAACCAGCGCGCCGGACGCAACGCGGGCGGTTTGCGGGCAGGCTCGCGCGGCGCGTCGAGCGCATACGGCACGGATTCGCCCGCTCCGTCGAGCACGCGCAGGTCGCCGAGATCATTGCGCTGGCTGGCCGCGTAGACGGCGGCCGGCAGGGTCACGCTGTAATACGCGGCGCCCTCTTCGAGATCGAGCGCGAAATGCCGCGCAAAATGCTCGGCCGCGTTCGCTTGCGCGGGCGCGTACACGCACGCGATCGCAAGACACCAGCCCGTCAGGATCAAAACACGCTTCATTGCTCGGTTTCCAGAACCACGGCATTGGGCGGCATCGGCGAGAGACAGCCGATCGGCAGCCACGTCAGGCCAATGCCGATAAACGATACGATCCGCTCGACTCCCCGCCAGAGGCGACAATTCGAACAGAAACAGTTTGACGGCGACCGCCGTAAGCAGCGCGTCGCCCGGATCATTATGCCGGGTGCGCAGGCTGTTGACAGTATCGATACCGAAGCTTGCGTGAGCGTCGCGTTCGACATGACATCGGATCGGTACGGCAGCTGCGCTTACTTGATAGCCAGCCATCTATCGCTCGCCGGATCGAGCAGCCGGAAAACCCTCGCCACCATCTCGAACGCCGCAAGCACGGGAACCTGCCACGTTCGCGGCAACCGGCCAGGCATGTCAAAATTCCGGAACCGGCCCCCGAGCCCTTCAATCTCCCATCTTCATCCAAGGAAGTTTTCAGTGGACATCAACAAACAGGTCGCCGCCCTCACCGCTTCGGAACTCCAGACCGCGGGCGCGAGCCAGGCCACGGCGATTGCCGTGAGCGTGCTGCTGCGTCATTTGCGCTCGCCCGAACTGGCGAAACTACTGTCGTCGGCGTTCGAAAACCATCAGGCGGTCATGCTGCAAACGCCGTGGCCGGAGCCGATGCTGCAGGCGTTCGAATCGACGCGCCGTTTTCTCGAAGGCGCGGCGCAGGCTGAGTTGCCGGGCACGCAAGCACAGCCGCCGGGCGTCTGAGCGTCGCGCAAAGCGCACATAAAAACAAAAAACCCCGCCGGTCCAAAGACTCGACGGGGTTCTCCGCTACATCCGCTTCACATACCTGGTGCGAGGGAGGGGACTCGAACCCCTACACCCTTGCGGGCGTCAGGACCTAAACCTGGTGCGTCTACCAATTTCGCCACCCTCGCAGCCGGACAAGCCGCTGTGCGCCCTGCCCGATGTCCTGCATGCTCTGTGCGCATAAAAACACGCGCCCAAAAGCGTAAGCGCGAGATTCTAACCGATTGATTCGCGCTTGTCTGCATCTGGCCGGCCGTCCGCATGAAGGGCGCCGATGCTACAATTTTTGGCTTGGCGCGCGCACGCCGTGCTCCAGTCGCCTCCCCCTTCGCCCGCTCTTCCCCACATTCCAATCCAGTGAATTTCGACGAATATTGCCAGCAAAAAGCGGCACCGCCCGGATCGAGCACTTACTATGCGCTTCGGCAGGGGCCCGCCACAAGCCAGCCGCTTTTGACCGCGCTGTTCGCGCTGCGCCGCGAGTTCGAGGAAACGGTGAAAGAGGTAAGCGATCCCGCCATCGGCCGCACCAAGCTCGCATGGTGGCAAAACGAAATCGCCGCGCTGGCTTCGGGCGCGCCGTCGCATCCGGTGTCCAAGGCGCTCGCGGCCTATCTGCCGGACGTGGAGAACGAGTCCCGCGCGTTGCAGGCGCTGCTTGCCGGTTTCGAAATGGACCTCGACCAGGCGCGCTACCTCGACTACCCGAACCTGCGACGCTATGTACAAGGCGTCGGCGGCACCTTCGCGTCGCTGGTGGCGCGGGCCACGGCGAAAGACGCCGCGCATGCGTCGACGTGGTCGGCTCCGCTCGGCGAGGCGCTACTGCTCGCGCAGTTGGTGGTCGAAACGGGCAATGACGCACGCCACGGCCGCATCTACATTCCGATCGACGAAATGCAGCGCTTTAACGTCACCGCCGCCGATCTGATCAACCGAAAGTATTCCGACGCGTTCACCGGGTTGATGCGCTTCCAGACGAAGCGCGCCGGCGATGCGTTGCATGCCGCACTCGCCGCGGTGCCCACCGGCGAGCGCCGCTCGCAGCGCACGCTGCTCGCGCAAGCGGCGCTCGCGTTGGCGCTGCTGGATGAAATCGAACGCGACGGCTATCACGTGCTGCATCAACGTATCGCGCTGACGCCGATTCGCAAGCTATGGATCGCGTGGCGCGCCAGATAGCTTGAACCTTGCAACGGCCGCGGGTTGAATCCGATGAAGCGCGGCCCGTCATCGTCAGACGCGCAGCAAGGGCAGCGGCTCGAAACGCTGCTGCAGAATCGCCGACGCGTCGAGCCCCCACCACGACCCGAGCACGGTCGCGTAAAGCTGTCGAAAATCGACGCCGACCGGCAAATTGCCATTGCCGTCGAGCCGCCCGAGTTCCGGCGGTACACCGTATAGACCGCCCCGCACTCGTCCGCCCGTGACGAAATGCGGCGCCACGGTGCCGTGGTCCGTGCCGTTGCTGTGGTTCTCGCGCGGACGGCGGCCGAACTCGGCATAGGTCATCACCAGCGTATCGTCCCAACGGCCGAGTTCGACGAGCGCCGACTTCATCGAAGCGAATCCCTCCGCGAGTTGTTTGAGCAGCGCCGCCTGTTGAGCCGGCTGGTTCTGATGCGTATCGAAACCGTTGAGCGTCAGGCGGATCACCGCGACGCCCTGCCCGTTGCCGGGCTGTCCTTGCTGCGTGCGGCCAAAGGCGGCTTCCTTCGGGGCGCCCGCGGCGGCGAGCACCTGCATCGCCGCTTTGATCGAACTGCCGAACGCGCCGCCTGGGAACGCGGTCTTCATGGACGCCAGGCCTTGAGTGGGACGCAGGCGGTCGGCGGCTTTCACGATGTCGTTCTCGACCTCGAGAATGTGCGCCAGTTCGGGATTGCGCTCATGCAGCGATACCGGCGTGGCGAGGCGCGAGGCCTTCACGAACTGCGCCGGATTGACGAGCGCGATGGCGCGCGCGCCATTCGCGAGCGGCCCCATTTCGGCGCTGCCGATGACCACGCCGTCGGCGGCAAAACCCGCGGGCACCGGCGTCCGCGCGAATGCACGCGTGAGCCAGCCCTCGCGCAGATATTGGTCGGAACGCGACGCGGTGTCCCAGATCTCGATCGAGCGGAAATGCGAGAGATTCGGCTGCGCATAGCTGACGCCTTGCACGATCGCCAGTTGCCGGCTCTGCCAAAGCGGCATCAGCGGTTGCAACGACGGGTGCAGCGCGGTGCGCTCGTCGAGTTGAATCGCCTGCTCGCGTTTGATGCCGATGTTCTTGCGCAGCTGATAGTAAGTGGAATCGGCGAACGGAATCACGGTGTTCAAACCATCGTTGCCGCCCTTCAGCTCGACAAGAATCAACAGGTTGCCGTAGCCGCGATAGGGCGACGCGTCCGGCGCGGCCATTTGCGCGCCGAATGCGCTCGGCAGCCAGAGCGACGCGCCGGCGGTTGCGGCCATCGAGAGAAAGCTGCGTCGTTTCATACTGCACCTCGTTCGATTGTCACGGCGCGTCACACTCTCGCCGCCGGACCGTTCATTTCAGCGGTTCGCGCTCACTTGAGCTGATACGTCGGATCCATCAGCAGCGCTTCCAGATAAGCGCTCGCGGTGGAATCGGTGTCGATCGCGTTCACCGGCGCAAGCGGCAAGACCGCGTGCTGAAGTTGTAGCTCGGCCGATAGCCCCGGTTTCGCCGTCGGCGCGGTGTTGTACTGTGCGAGCCACCTATCGATGTCGAAGCGCACGCCGCCCCTGGCATCCCGAGCGCCTCGCGCCGTCGCGCGCTGCATCGGCGGATTCGTCCGCATGTCGCGCGGCGCGGCGCTGCCGCTCGCCTCGCCGTTTGCGTTCATCGAATCGCTCATGCGCCGCGGACCGGCGGTTTCAGTGGCGCGAAACAGTTGCTCGACGAATTGCTTGCGCGCGAGCAGCGTCGAACTGTTGATCCATGTCGTACCGCCGGGCCATCCCTTGACGTTCGGCGGGTATAACAGGTTTTCGCCGAGCGTGCGGATCTGGGCGGCGAACGGCGCGGTGTTGTCGTAACCGATGTCGAACGCGCGCAGCGTGCCGACCACGAATTCCGCCGGCGACTTCACGAGCACGCCGCGATCGCCCTCGTCCCAGAAAGCGTCGCTCATGAAGAGACCGCGCAACGCCACCTTAACCTCGTAATGACTCGCGCGGAACTGCGCCGCGATCGGCGCAATAAGCGCCGGATCCGGCGTATCGGAGACGAATTCACGCCACAGCCCGGTCGTGACGAACGTGGCGGTTTCCGGCCGTGCGAGCAGAATGTCGAGCACCTGATCGCCGTCGAAAGAACCGGTTTGGCCGAGCACGGTCTTCTCGCCGTCGTCGTGCTGGCTGGCGCGCCACAGATACGCCTGCGTGTCGGGATCGAGGCTCCATCCCGTGTAGGCGCGCGCCGCTTCCGAAACGTCGCGCTGCGTGTAATGCCCTTCGCCGAGCGTGAATAGCTCCATCACTTCGCGGGCGAAATTTTCGTTGGGCTTGCCCTTGCGATTGCTGGCGCCGTCCAGATACTGCAGCATCGCCGGGTCTTTCGCGACCTCGTGCAGCAGCGTGCCGAAGTTGCCGAGCGCCTCCCGGCGCAGCAGCAGGTTCTGCCGCGCCATCAGTTGTGGAAACTGAACCTTGTCCTGGCCCGACGTGAAATGGTTGTGCCAGAAGAGCGTCATGCGTTCGGTCAGCGGCGACGGCGTGACCAGCATCTCGCGCACCCACCATGCCCGCAATGTTTCGTAACGCTGCCGACGCAAGCGCTGCTCGTCGCGACGCTGCTCGGCGGTCCACGCCTTGCGCGCTTCACGTGTCGGGACCGGTTCGAAGACCCACTCAGGCAACGGCGTGACAGCTTCGGTTCGTGCTGTTGCGAGCACCTTGTCGACGGCCTGGGCCCGCGTGAGTCCGACGTATTGCGCGAGCTCGGCGCTGTCCGGCGCAAAGCCGACGCGCGTCAGGAAGAAGCGCGCGTCGTCCACAGCAAGGATGTTTTGTTCAATGCCGGACGCAGCGGAGGCCTGGGCCGGCGTGCGATGTTTGACGTGCGAGACACGAGGCGGGCTCTGCTGCGCGACGGCCACCGTCTGCAAACCGTACGTCGCCGCCAACGTGATGACGGCGATGGCAAACCATCCGCGGCGATTTCCACCTGTGAGAAATTGGGTCATCGGTCATCCGGGTTGGCGGAATGTCAAGTAACAGCAATCGCGCAGGCGATCAGGTGCCGCGTCCTCGCCACTCAACGGTAGAACGGATGGCAAAGTTGACGAGAGAAGTGCAACGAAATTTTTCGCGCGGGCCAAGGGCTGGAGAACCCTGACGTGAAAGCCGCGCGGCAGCCAGGCGGCGACCGTCACATAAACTGACTAACGCTTATACAGTTCGCGCACGGCGTCTTCGATATGCTGCCGTAGGAGGCGCCGCTCGTCGGGCGTCATATGGCCGTCGCGGCGATGTTGATCGAGATCGGAAGGAATCGCGGTGCGCAACATCGCGTCTGAGGCGGGGCGTTCGGCGTTACTCGCGTTGCGGCGGTTTGCCCGCGGATTGGCGGGTCTGGACGCGTGCTCACTCGCAGCTCTGTCGGCGGAAGGCTGGGCATGGGCGAGCGTTGGTGCCAGTGAGCCTGCAATCGTACCGGCTACCGCCAGTGCAATCACCCGTAGACGCACATTCGGCCAAACCCCTCCCTTCATGTTGTTCCCTTCGTGGCGCGGCAACCGGCTACCTCAATGCGTATACAACCCGGTAACGAGCCGGGCGCGTGAGTTTTAGTCGAGTGAAGTATCCACCGAACAGCCGCATTCAGTAAAGGAGTCTAACTGTCGATGCTTTACGTCGTGCCACATGGCGGGTAAATTTTGTAACTGACTGTAACCCGATAAATGATGCAACCGCGCACCACTTTCTAATCGCGCTAAGATGCCGACCATGGAAACCAAAAACCCTTCGAAAATCCTCGTCGTCGACGACGATCCACGCCTGCGCGATCTGCTGCGCCGTTACCTCGGTGAACAGGGCTTCAACGTCTATGTTGCCGAGAACGCGCCATCCATGAACAAGCTGTGGGTGCGTGAGCGCTTCGATCTGCTGGTGCTGGATCTGATGCTGCCCGGCGAGGACGGCCTGTCGATCTGCCGCCGCCTGCGCGGCAGCAACGACCGCACGCCGATCATCATGCTGACGGCCAAGGGTGAAGACGTCGATCGTATCGTCGGTCTCGAGATGGGCGCCGACGACTATCTCCCCAAGCCCTTCAATCCGCGCGAACTGGTCGCACGGATTCATGCGGTGCTGCGCCGCCAGTCGCCGTCGGAGTTGCCGGGCGCGCCGTCCGAAACCACCGAAGTGTTCGAATTCGGCGAGTTCGCGCTGAATCTCGCCACCCGTACGCTCACCAAGGCCGGCCAAGAAATTCCGCTTACCACCGGCGAGTTCTCCGTGCTGAAAGTGTTTGCGCGCCACCCGCGTCAGCCGCTGTCGCGTGAGAAGTTGATGGAACTCGCGCGCGGCCGCGAATATGAAGTGTTCGACCGCAGCCTCGACGTGCAGATTTCGCGTCTGCGCAAGCTGATCGAACCCGATCCGGGGAGCCCGCGTTTCATCCAGACCGTCTGGGGTCTCGGCTACGTGTTCATTCCCGACGGTGCAGCCTGAGTTTGTTCTCGCCTCCCGTGTCGACTGGAGTTGGCGCTTTAGCGCTTACTCTGGTCCCATGCAAGATAGTTCCAGATAAGAAGGGCCCATGCGGATCGACCGGCGCCTCCTGACGCTCGCGTTCGGCGGCCTTTTCTGGCGGACCTTTCTGTTGATCGCGCTGTTGATCGCGGTCAGTCTCGCCGCCTGGTTCCAGAGCTTTCGCGTGATCGAACGCGAGCCGCGCGCGCAGCGCGTGGCGTTGCAACTGGTCGCCATCGTCAAGCTCACGCGCACCGCGCTCCTCTATTCCGATCCCGACCTGCGGCGCGCGTTGCTGCAGGATCTGGAAAGCAACGAAGGGGTCCGCGTGTATCCGCGCGAAACCACGGACAAGTACAAGCTCCAGCCCGACGAGTCGCTAAACCGGCTGATCGAACACGACATTCGCGGGCGCCTCGGCGACGACACCATCATTGCCCAGAGCGTGAACGACATCCCGGGCGTGTGGATCAGCTTCAAGATCGACGACGACGATTACTGGGTCGCGCTCGACCGCGACCAGCTCGACAACGCAACGGGCCTGCAATGGGCCGGCTGGGGCGTGTTCGCGCTCGCGCTGTCGCTGTTCGGCGCGGCGTTCATCACGAGTCTCGTGAACCGGCCGTTCGCCAGGCTGGCCATGGCCGCACGCAAGGTCGGCTCCGGCCAGTCGCCCGAGCCGTTGCCGGAGCGCGGCATGGGCGTCGCCGCCGAAACCAATCGCAGTTTCAACCAGATGGTGCAGGACCTCGAACAGCTCGAGGCCGACCGCGCGCTGATGCTCGCCGGCATCTCGCACGATCTGCGCACCCCGCTCGCGCGGCTGCGGCTGGAAACCGAAATGAGCCCGTCCGACCAGGCGACCAAGGACGCGATGGTCGACGACATCGAGCAGATGGACATGATCATCGGCCGCTTCCTCGATTACGCGCGCCCGGTGCAGCGGGTGCCCGAACCGGTCGACCTGTCCGTGATCGCGGGAGAGCTGGCCGCGCGGATGCAAAGCGAGGACAGCATGCGGCTGATCACGCGCCTCGCGCCCTCGGCGGTGATCGAAGCCGACGAAACCGATATGCGGCGCGTGGTCGGCAATCTGCTGGAGAACGCGCGCAAGTACGGTTTGAGCGACGGCGACGGCATTCCGCACGTGATTCTGGAAACGCGGGTGTCGCACTCGCGGGTCGAACTTTCGGTGGTCGACGAAGGTCCAGGTATTCCGGAGGACCAGCTAGCGCTTGTCACACGGCCGTTCTATCGTGTGAATTCCGCGCGCACCCAGGCGAACGGCACCGGCCTTGGCATGGCAATTGTGCAACGCCTGGTGGGCCGCTACCGCGGCGCGCTGCGGCTGCGCAATCGCACGCCAGGACCGGGGCTCGAGGTGACGATCGAGTTCCCGCTCGCGAAAGGCGTTTGACCGCGTCAAGCCAAGCGCGCTGCCGGAACCGCCGGTCATCCGCGTTGAATAATAACTATCCGGGTTGTTAGCGAAAAACTACTGAACGGATAGTTCAATAGAGCTATAGTTGAAAACCTTGCAACGCGCTCGCGATGACGAGCTGATAGCCTCAAACATGCTGTTTTTTCCAACACACGAAGGAGCATTCGCATGAAAACTGTTGGCGACAAACTCGAAGCGTTCACCGTCACGGCTGCCAAGCCGGGCTTCAACAACCACGAAGAAAACGGCATCTCGGCGTTCGAAGAGATCACGGAGCAGTCGTTTCCGGGCAAGTGGAAGATCCTCTATTTCTATCCGAAGGATTTCACGTTCGTCTGTCCCACGGAAATCGTCGAGTTCGGCAAGCTGGCCAAGGACTTCGAGGAGCGCGACGCGGTGTTGCTGGGCGGCAGCGTCGACAACGAGTTCGTGAAGCTGGCATGGCGCCGCGAGCACAAAGACCTGAGCAAGCTGAACCACTATTCGTTCGGCGACGTCAAGGGCGAACTGATCGACCAGCTCGGCGTGCGCGACAAGGAAGCCGGTGTCGCGCTGCGCGCCACGTTCATCGTCGATCCGGACAACACGATCCAGCACGTTTCGGTCAACAACCTGAACGTCGGCCGCAACCCGGAAGAAGTGCTGCGGATTCTCGACGGCCTGCAAACGGACGAACTCTGCCCGTGCAACCGCGCGGTCGGCGGCGCAACGCTGTAAGCCGTGGCGCCGGAAGCCCGCCAGGCTTGGAAAAGCCGCGGGCTTTTTTATCGACAACTTGATAGGAGATGCCAATGGAATTCTTATCTTCGATTAAGGCGCTCGTGCCCGACTACGCCAAGGACATTCGGCTGAATCTTGACGGGACGATTGCGCGCTCTTCGCTGGAAGGCAACGACGCGGTCGGCGTGGCGCTCGCGGCGGCGTTCGCCGCGAAGAGCACGGTCATCGTGAATGCGATTCGCAACGCCGGGGTTTTATCTCCGGAAGAAACGAATGGCGCGCTGACCGCCGCGGCGTTGATGGGAATGAATAACGTCTGGTATCCGTATGTGGAAATGACGGATAACGCGGATTTGAAATCGCAGCCGGCGCAATTACGGATGAATGCCTATGCGTCGCATGGCGGGGTCGATAAGCGGCGGTTTGAAATGTATGCGCTGGCCGCGTCGATTATCGGTAAATGCCATTTCTGCGTGAAATCGCATTTCGACACACTGGTGGCCGAAGGCATGAGCACCACTCAATTGCGCGACGTGGGGCGTATTGCGGCGGTGATCAATGCCGCGGCGCAGTGCATTGCCGCGGAATAAAAACGCGTTGACGACGCGCGGCGCGGCGATTACTTTCGCCGCCGCGCGCCCTTCGTTTGAAGGCCTGCCCGGCGGCTCAATTCTTGAGCAACAGAACCACGGCCTGCGCCTCGATCCCCTCGCCTCGCCCGAGATAACCCAGCTTCTCATTGGTCTTGGCCTTGACGTTGACCCGCTCGACAGGCAAGCCAAGGTCAGCCGCGATATTGGCCCGCATGCCTTCGATATGAGGCGCGAGCTTCGGCGCCTGAGCCACCACGCTGCTGTCCACGTTGGCAATGGAAAATCCGGCGGCCGTCACGCGGGCAAAACACTCGCGCAGCAAAACCCGGCTGTCCGCGCCGGCAAACTTCGCGTCGGTGTCGGAGAAATGCCGGCCGATATCGCCCATAGCGGCCGCGCCGAAAATAGCGTCGGTAATCGCATGCAACAGCACATCCGCATCGGAATGCCCGAGCAATCCGCGCTCATAAGGAATCGTCACGCCGCCGATTATCAGCGGACGCCCCGGCACCAGCGCATGCACGTCATAGCCCTGCCCAATTCTGAAATCCATCTGCGTCGAGTCCGGTAATTGAAATTTGAAGTCGTCGAATCAGGAAGCCGATGCGGGCCGGCAGAGAATCGCCTCGGCCAGATCGAAGTCTTCCGGATAAGTCACCTTGAAGTTGCGCAAGCTGCCCTGCACGAGTTTCGGCGCATGGCCCAGCCATTCGATCGCGCTTGCTTCGTCGGTCAGATCGTGACCGTCCGCGTGCGCGCGCAAAATCGCCTCGCGCAACATGCCGATGCGGAACATTTGCGGCGTCTGCGCCTGCCACAAGCCGTCACGCGCCTCGGTGCGGGCGATCCGCCCGTCGGTCGAGGCGGCGTCGATCCGCTTCAGGGTGTCCGCCACCGGCAAGGCCATGATGCCGCCGACCGCATCGTCCTTCAGCGCGCCGATCAGCGTGCGGATCAGCGAGGGCGTGATGCCCGGCCGCGCGGCGTCGTGCACCAGCACCCAGTCGTCGTCGCGCGCGCCGAATTCCGCGAGCGCATGCAGCCCGTTCAGCACCGACGCCTGGCGCGACGCCCCGCCGCACCGGCGCACCGCGAAGCGCAAGCCGCCGAAGCGGCGGGCGTCGAAGTGCTGGTCGTCGGCGGCGATCACGACCAGCGTTTGTGCAAACTCGCTGCACGCGTCGAACGCCGCCAGCGAAAAATGCAGCATGTCGCGGCCGGCGACGGTGCGGTATTGCTTGGGCATCGCGGCGCCGGAACGGCTGCCGGTGCCGGCGCATGGAATCAGGGCAAATAGGCGGGAAGTCACGAGTGCGGATGCCGCGAAGTGAAAGTAAAGGACGGATTTTATAATAGGTCCTTCGCATCCACGCCCCGACACGCGTAAACTTGCCGGTCACGTGTGAGCCCAAGGCCGCCTTTTCTCTTCTATGCCAGACATCGCCGCATCATCGCAATACTCCCCGCCCGTCGCGCTCGTCAAGGCCGGCCAGCGTTTCGTCTTCGACGGCACGCACGGCTCGTCCGACGCGCTGCTGATCGCCCGCTACCATCTCGCCTATCGCGAGAAGGTGCCGCTACTGGCGGTGGTGTGCGAAAGCGCGGTCGACGCGCAGCGTCTGTCGCAGGAAATCGGCTTTTTCGCGCCCGAGGCCCGCGTGCGCTTGCTGCCCGACTGGGAAACGCTGCCTTACGACAGCTTTTCGCCGCACCAGGATCTGGTCTCCGAGCGCCTCGCCACGCTGCACGATCTCGGCGAGGGCCGCTGCGACATCCTGCTCGTGCCCGCCACCACGGCGCTCTACCGGATGCCGCCGGCGTCGTTCATGGCGGGCTACACGTTCGCGTTCTCGCAAGGCGAGCGTCTCGACGAAGCGAGGCTGAAGGCGCAATTGACGCTCGCCGGCTACGAGCACGTGAGCCAGGTGGTGCGCCCGGGCGAGTACTGCGTGCGCGGCTCGCTGCTCGATCTGTTCCCGATGGGCTCGCCCTTGCCGTACCGCATCGACCTGTTCGACGATCAGGTCGACTCGATCCGCGCCTTCGACCCCGACACGCAGCGCAGCCTCTATCCGGTGAAGGACGTGCGCCTCCTGCCCGGCCGCGAATTCCCCTTCGACGAAGCCGCGCGCACCGCATTCCGCAGCCGCTGGCGCGAAACCTTCGAGGGCGATCCGAGCCGCGCGTCGATCTACAAGGACATCGGCAACGGCGTGCCGTCCGCGGGCATCGAATACTATCTGCCGCTTTTCTTCGACGAAACCGCGACGCTGTTCCACTACCTGCCCGAAGGCGCGCAACTGGCGTTCGTCGGCGATCTGGACGCCGCGATCCGGCGCTTCACCAACGACACGAAGCAGCGCTACAACTTCCTCTCGCACGATCGCGACCGGCCGATTCTGGAGCCGCAGCGTCTCTTTCTGTCGGATGAGGACTTCTTCACGTTCGCCAAGCCGTTCGCGCGGCTCGCGCTGCCCGGCAACGCCGGCGGCGGCTGGTCGCTGCCGCTGCCGAATCTGGCGATCGACCGTCACGCCGACGATCCGGTCGCGGCCTTGCGCGCCTACCTGGAGACCACGCCGAACCGCGTGCTGTTCGCCGCGGAATCGGCGGGCCGTCGCGAAACGCTGCTGCAACTGCTGGTCGACAATCATCTGAAACCCGTTTCGAGCGACAGCTTCCAGGACTGGCTCACCGGCGACGAGCGTTTCTCGCTGGGCGTCGCGCCGCTCGCGAACGGTTTTGCCGTGCCGGTCGACGGCATCGCGATCATCACCGAGACGGAGCTATACGGCCCGCTCGCGCGCCGCGCGGGACGCCGCCGCCAGGAACAGGCGAGCAACGTCGATTCGATGGTGCGCGATCTGTCCGAGTTGAAGGTGGGCGATCCCGTCGTGCATTCGCAGCACGGCATCGGCCGCTATATGGGTCTCGTCACGATGGATCTCGGCGAAGGCGAAACCGAGTTCCTGCACCTCGAATACGCGGGCGACAGCAAGCTCTACGTGCCGGTCGCGCAACTCCATGTGATCTCGCGCTACAGCGGCGCCGATCCGGAAAGCGCGCCGCTGCACTCGCTCGGCTCCGGCCAGTGGGAAAAGGCCAAGCGCAAGGCGGCGCAACAGATTCGCGACACCGCGGCCGAACTGCTGAACCTGTACGCGCGCCGCGCCGCCCGCGAGGGCCATGCATTCGCGCTCGAACCGAAGGATTACGTGAAGTTCGCCGAGAGCTTCGGCTTCGAGGAAACGCCCGATCAGGCCGCGGCGATTGCCGCCGTGATCGGCGACATGACGAGCGGCAAGCCGATGGACCGGCTCGTGTGCGGCGACGTCGGCTTCGGCAAGACCGAGGTGGCGTTGCGCGCGGCCTTCATCGCGGTGATGGGCGGCAAGCAGGTGGCGCTGCTCTCGCCCACCACGCTGCTCGCCGAACAGCACACGCAAACCTTCTCCGACCGTTTCTCCGACTGGCCGGTGCGCATCGCCGAACTGTCGCGTTTCAAGTCGACCAAGGAAGTCAACGCGGCCATCCAGCAGATCAACGAAGGCAGCGTCGACATCGTGATCGGCACGCACAAGCTGCTCTCCTCCGATGTGCAGTTCAAGCGGCTCGGGCTCGTGATCATCGACGAGGAGCACCGTTTCGGCGTGCGTCAGAAAGAAGCGTTGAAGGCGCTCAGAGCGGAAGTCGACGTGCTCACGCTCACCGCAACGCCGATCCCCCGCACGCTCGGCATGGCGCTCGAAGGTCTGCGCGATTTCTCGGTGATCGCCACCGCGCCGCAAAAGCGCCTCGCGATCAAAACCTTCGTGCGCCGCGAGGAAGACAGCGTGATCCGCGAGGCCATGTTGCGCGAGTTGAAGCGCGGCGGCCAGGTCTACTTCCTGCACAACGAAGTCGAGACGATCGAGAATCGCCGGCAAATGCTCGAAGCCCTGGTGCCCGAAGCGCGCCTCGCGGTCGCGCACGGGCAGATGCACGAACGCGAGCTGGAGCGCGTGATGCGCGACTTCGTCGCGCAGCGCGCCAACGTGCTGCTGTGCACGACGATCATCGAAACCGGCATCGACGTGCCCACCGCCAACACCATCCTGATTCACCGCGCCGACAAGTTCGGTCTCGCGCAGTTGCATCAGTTGCGTGGCCGGGTGGGCCGCTCGCATCACCAGGCGTATTCGTATCTGCTGGTGCACGATCCGCAAGGTCTGACCAAGCAGGCGCAACGCCGGCTCGAAGCAATCCAGCAGATGGAGGAACTCGGCTCGGGCTTCTATCTCGCCATGCACGACCTGGAGATTCGCGGCACCGGCGAAGTGCTCGGCGACAAGCAGTCGGGCGAGATTCACGAGATCGGTTTCCAGCTTTACACCGACATGCTGAACGACGCCGTGAAGGCGCTCAAGGAAGGCAAGGAGCCGGACCTCACCGCGCCGCTCGCCGCGACCACCGAGATCAATCTGCACGCGCCGGCGATTCTGCCCGCGGACTATTGCGGCGACGTGCAGGAGCGTCTGTCGCTGTACAAGCGCCTCGCCAACTGCGAACACAACGATTCGATCGACGGCATTCAGGAAGAGCTGATCGACCGCTTCGGCAAGTTGCCGCCGCAAGCGCACGCGCTGGTGGAGACGCATCGTCTGCGGCTCGCGGCGAAGCCGTTGGGCATTTCGAAGATCGACGCGGGCGAAGCCGTGATTGGTTTGCAGTTCATCCCCAACCCGCCGGTCGACGCGATGCGGATCATCGAGATGGTGCAGAAACACAAGCACATCAAGCTCGCGGGCCAGGACAAGCTGCGTATCGAAACGCGCAGCCCCGATCTCGCGGTACGCGTCGCGACGGTGAAGGAGACGCTGCGCGCACTCGGCGCGCCGAGCCGCGGCACCGCGGCACCGGTCGCCGCGCGCTGACGTCCGCTTTCGGCGCCGATCGCGCGAAGTTCGGAAATACGCGCCACGTCCCGCGTTTTTGCTCATGTTGCAACGCGCAAACGCGCGCCGCGGCGCACGAAAGGGGCATATTTTGGGATATGATCGAAAGACTCAAATGCCGGAGTCCGTCATGTCCCATGTCGCTGAATCAGCGCAGCCCTCTTCCCTATCCGCTTCCGCACAGAACGCTTCGTCGCCGGTTTCGCTTCCCTGGGTCACCCGTCTCGTGTCGATGGACACGGTCAGCCGCAACCCGAATCTCGGCCTGATCGAAACCGTGCGCGACGAACTGCGCGCGGCCGGCATCGAAGCCACGCTCACGCACGACGCGAGCGGCAAATGGGCCAACCTGTTCGCGACGATCCCCGCGCACGACGGCGAAACCAACGGCGGCGTGGTGCTCTCGGGCCATACGGACGTGGTGCCGGTGGACGGCCAGCAATGGGACAGCGATCCGTTCAAGCCGGAAATTCGCGGCGACAAACTGTATGGCCGCGGCACGTGCGACATGAAGGGTTTCATCGGCGCGGCGCTGGCGCTCGTGCCCGACATGCAGCGCGCGAAGCTCGCAAGGCCGATCCACCTCGCCCTCTCGTTCGATGAGGAAGTGGGCTGCGCCGGCGCGCCGCTCATGATTCAGGACCTGATGAAGCGCGGCGTGAAGCCGGACGGCTGCATCGTCGGCGAACCGACCAGCATGCGCCCGATCGTCGCGCACAAGGGCATCAACGCTTACCAGTGCTGCGTGCGCGGCCAGGCCGCGCATTCGTCGCTCACGCCGAAGGGCTTGAACGCGATCGAGTACGCCGCGCGCCTGATCTGCTACATCCGCGACATGGCCGATCAGTTCCGCGAGCAAGGTCCGTTCGACGAACTGTACGACGTGCCCTTCACCACCGCGCAGACCAGCACGATCGTCGGCGGCAATGCGATCAACACCGTGCCGGCCGAATGCAAATTCCAGTTCGAATTCCGCAACCTGCCCACGCTCGATCCCGAACCGATCTTCGCGCGCATCGATCAGTACGCGCGTGAAACGCTGCTGCCGAAGATGCTGCGCGAGCATCCGTCGGCGGCCATCGAGATCACCAGGATCGCCGCGGCGCCGGGGCTCGATTCATCGGAACAGGCGGCGATCACGCAACTCGTGCGCGCCCTGACCGCCGATCAGGACAAACGCAAGGTCGCGTACGGCACCGAAGCCGGTCTGTTTTCGCTGGCGGGCATTCCGAGCATCGTGTGCGGCCCCGGCGACATCCAGCAGGCGCACAAGGCCAACGAATTCGTCGCGCTCGATCAACTCGTGGCATGCGAGCGCTTCCTGCACAAGTTCATTCACAGCATGTCGGTCGAGGCGCACGCACACTGAAACCGTCCGCCGCCACGCACCGTCTCACCCATACCAAACGAACGAGCGCCCTCGCCATGTCCACCGCCACGCCACTGCATACCGACCACACGATCGACGGCGAGCCGATCCCCACGCTCGACGACATCGCGACGCAACACTTCGCGTTGACGCCGTGGGTCGCGCGAACGCCGGTGTTCGACAGGCTCGACTTTCCGTCGATGGAAGGCACGGTGGTGAACTTCAAGTTCGAGCTGCTGCAAGCGGGCGGCAGCTTCAAGGCGCGCGGCGCGTTCACCAACCTGCTGGCACTCGACGAAGCGCAACGCAGCGCGGGCGTGACCTGCGTGTCGGGCGGCAATCACGCGGTGGCGGTGGCGTATGCGGCCATGCGTCTTGGCATCGGCGCGAAGGTCGTGCTGTTTCGCGCGGCCAACCCGGCGCGCGTGGCATTGTGCCGGCAGTATCGCGCCGAGATCGTGTTCGCGGAAAACATCGCCGAGGCGTTCGAACTGGTGCGCCGTATCGAGGCCGAGGAAGGCCGCTATTTCGTGCATCCGTTCAACGGTTATCGCACCGTGCTGGGCTCGGCCACGCTCGGCTATGAATGGGTCACGCAAACGCCCGACCTCGAAGCCGTGATCCTGCCGATCGGCGGCGGCGGTCTCGCCGCGGGCGTCGCCACGGCCATGCGGCTCGCGAATCCGCGCGTGCACGTGTACGGCGTCGAACCCGAGGGCGCGGACGTGATGGGCAGGAGTTTTGCGGCCAATCACACGGTCAAGATGGGCCAGATGCACGGCATCGCCGATTCGCTGATGTCGCCGCATACCGAGGAATACAGCTACGAGTTGTGCCGCCGTCATATCGACGATCTCGTCACCGTTTCCGACGACCAGTTGCGCGCGGCCATGCTGACCTTGTTCGGTCAACTCAAGCTGGCTGTGGAGCCCGCCTGCGCCGCCGCCACGGCGGGCTTGCTCGGACCGCTACGCGAAAAGCTGCAAGGCAAACGGGTGGGCGTGCTGCTGTGCGGCACCAATACCGATCCGGTCAGTTTTGCCGCGCATATCGAACGCGCCCGCCACGGCGAGTCACAGTTTCCGGGCTAAAGAACGGCGCCTCGTTTTCCCTGCCCGAAGCACTCGCCTATCCGTCCGACGTTGGTATGATTCGTTTATCGATTCTCGGGAGGAACCTCAATGAGCATGGTCAAGGAATTCAAAGAATTCGCCCTCAAGGGCAACGTGGTGGATCTGGCAGTCGGCGTGATTATCGGCGGCGCGTTTTCCACCATCGTCAATTCCGTTGTTAAAGACCTGATCATGCCGGTTGTCGGCGTCGCCACCGGCGGCCTCGATTTCTCCAACAAGTTCATTCGCCTCGGCGATATTCCGCCCAGCTTCAAGGGCAGCCCCGAGTCGTATAAAGATCTGCAGACGGCAGGCGTCGCGGTGTTCGGCTACGGCTCGTTCATTACCGTGGCCATCAACTTCGTCATTCTCGCGTTCATCATTTTCCTGATGGTCAAGTTCATCAACAATCTGCGCAGGCCGGCCGAGGACGCAGCGGCAGAGCCGCCGCCCCCGCCTGAAGACGTGCTGCTGCTGCGTGAAATCCGCGATTCGCTGAAGAACTCGCCGCGCTAGGCCGCGAACCCGCGATTGGGCGGCGCCAATAAAAAGGCCTGTTGCGATTTGTCGCAACAGGCCTTTTTTCACGCTGTCCGCTTTCATACCGGGCGCTACGCGCAACTCCTAAGCGCCTTGCTGCGCCTTTCGGTTCACCGCGCCCTCGATCATCGTCTCCAACTGGCCGAAATTAACGGGCTTCGTTAGATGCGAAGTGAAGCCGGCGCTCAAGCAGCGACGCACGTCTTCATCCGTGCCGAAGCCGGTCAACGCGACCGCCGGCGCATCCGAATGCTCGCGGAACGCCTTGATGAAATCGAGGCCGGTGCCGTCGGGCAAGCCCACGTCGCTGACAACCAGATCGAAGCGTTGCAACTGCGTGGCGGCCAACGCATCGTCCACGCGGCCGACCGTCGTGACTTCGTGGCCGAGGCTGCGAATCAGTTGCGCCATCACCTCGGCGGTATCCACGTGGTCCTCGATCAGCAAGATGTTCAGCAGGCCGGCCGCATGCACTTCGTCAGGCACGGCGACGGACGGCGTGCCGGCCGGCGCAGCGGCGGTCGGCAGCGTGATCGTGAAGGTCGCGCCGCAATGCGCGCCGGGGCTCTGCGCGGTGACGGTGCCGCCGTGCACATCGGTCAACGCCTTCGTGATCGCGAGACCGAGGCCCAGGCCGCCGAATTGCCGCGTCATGTTCTGGTCGCCCTGCTCGAACGCGTTGAAGAGCTTGCCGATCTGTTCCGGCTCGATGCCGATGCCCGTGTCTTCGACCGATATCTGCACCTGCATGCGTTCGTCGCGCGTGCGCACGTAAATGTGGCCGCCATCGGGCGTGAACTTGGCGGCGTTGCGGATCAGGTTCCATAGCATCTGCTGCAAGCGCGCGCGATCGGCCAGCACGTAATGGTGCTTCGCGTTCTTGTGCACGTGCACGTCCTGCTGCTTGACCTGGATCTCGCTGCGGAAAAGTTCGAGCACGCTGTCCATCACGTCGTGCACGTCGACGGTTTCCAGCGACAGACGCAGCTTGCCGTTCGCCACGCGCGTGAGATCGAGCAGGTCGTCGATCAGCCGCGCCTCCAGCTCGACGTTGCGGCGAATCATGCGCACGCTCGCACGCGCCTGATCGGGCAGATCGGGAATCATCTCCAGCACGCTCGCGCCCGCCAATACCGGCGTGAGCGGCGTGCGCAACTCATGCGAGAGCATCGCCAGAAAACGGTCCTTGGCGCGGTTCGCTTCCTCGGCGATCTGACGGGCGGCCTGCTCCGAGGCAAGCAGGCGTTCGCGCTCCTCGATCGCCTCGCGCTGCGAATGAATGTCCGTGCAACTGCCGAACCATTTGCTGACCTTGCCTTCGGCGTCGCGCATCGCCACCACGCGCGCGTCGAACCAGCGGTATTCGCCGTCGTGGCGACGGATCCGCAGTTCGTGCCGGTAGTCGCCCGCGTTGTTCGCCACCGTGTTGAGCCACGTGCGGCGGATTTCCTCGCGGTCGTCCGGATGCACGGCATCTAGCCACGCGAGGCCGTGTGAGCTGTTGTCGGGCAGGCCGGTGTAGTCGAACCACTGCTTCGAGAGAAAGTCGCAGTCGCCCGCGGCGTTGCAGGTCAGCACCAGATGCGGCAGCGTCTCCGACAAGGTGCGGTAATGCTGTTCGCGGTCGCGCAACAGCAAGGCTTCGTCCGACGCTTTTTGCAAACGCACTTGCGACAGCACACGCTCGACCGCCTCGGGCAGGTAATTGAGGTATTCGCCGGATTTGGGCACGACGTCGGAGACGCCCGCGCGCAGCGCTTCGATCACGCGCGATTCGTCGGTGAAGCCGGTCACGAGAATGGCGGGAATCCGCACGCCTTCGGCGCGCAAGCGGCGAAAGAAGTCGAGTCCGGTTTCCGGTCCGCTGAGCTGATAGTCGAGCACCAGCAAATCGGGGCCGCCCGCGCCGAGCCGCTCGTGGGCCGCCTCGACGCTGGCGCAGATCGCTACCCGGCAGCCGGCGCGCTCCAGCGACTTGCGCGCGAGCCGCAAAATGCCTTCGTCGTCATCGACGACCAGCACATAGGCGGCGGGCAGCGTGGACACGTCTTCGATCATGCGAATCTTCTTTTAGGCTAGGTCTGGTGGTTATGTTGTCACGAGCGACTTTCGGGTGACTTTCAGGTGACTTCCAGCGGCGGCTGTGCGGCTCACATGAACGTTACCTCAAGGCGCCGCGAAACGATGGCCCGGCGGCAGCTTGACGACCTGCAGGAAGAAGCCGAGCCGGCGCACGGCTTCGATGAACGCGTCATATTCGACCGGCTTGGTGATGTACACGTTGCAGCCGAGCTCGTAGCACCTGGCGATTTCGCGCGGGTCGTCGGTGGTGGTCAGAACGATCACCGGCACCGCGGCGGTCCGCGGCGACTCTTTCAGACGCCGCAAGACTTCGAAGCCGTCCACTCGCGGCATCTTCAGGTCGAGCAGCACGACGAAATTCGTCAGATCGTCGCGCGACGGATAAGCGCTCGCCGCGGGCTCGGAGGCGCCGCCGCCCGCGCCGCTGGCGGCGGCCTCGGCCGGCGCGGGGCCGAAAAAGTAATCGAGTGCCTGCTGGCCGTCGCGAAAGCGCAGGAATCCGTTCGAAACGCCGGCACGGCGCAGATTGCGCTCGACGAGCGTGGCATGGCCGTCGTCATCCTCGATCAGCACGATGCCGACCGTTTCCCCGTGACTCATACGCCCTCCGTGCTAACGATCCGTATCTATGTTCATGGCGTTTCCGCGGTGTGTCCCGTTGCCGCGACCCGTCTCGCATCAGGCGCGCGCGGGCTGCTCGGGCAACACGACGAAGAAGGTCGACCCCGCGCCTTCCGCCGACTCCACCCACACGCGCCCGCCGTGCCGCTCCACCATGCGCCGCACCACCGCGAGACCGATGCCGTCGCCGTTCGCGACGTCGCCGTGCAGACGCTGAAACGCGCGGAACACCTTCGACATATACGCGGCCGGAATGCCGAGGCCGTTATCGCGCACGTAGTAAGTGCGCATGCGCACCGCGCGCGGGTCGGTCGCATCGACCGGATCGGGCTCCAGCGCGCCGATCTCGATGCGCCCGGTACGCGCCGGATCGAGGTAGTTGAGCGCGTTGCCGATCAGGTTGCTGAATATCTGTTCGATCGCCGTCGGGTCGCCCCACACGGGCGGCAACTCGCGCACGGTGACCGACGCCGCGCGCTGACCGATCGCGCCTTCCAGCGCATCCACCACCCGGCCCACCACGCGGCCGACGCTCACCCGCTGCCAATGGTATTCGAGCCGGCCGGCGCGCGAAATCCGCAACAGCGCGTCGATGATCGCCGCGGCCCGCGTCACCGCGGTGCGCAGATATTGCAAGGACTCGCGCACGTCCCCTTTCAGAATATGCGCCATGCGCCGATGCTCGGCTTCCGGCAAGCCGGCGGCATCGACGATGCTGTCCAGCTCGTCGCACGACACCTGAAGTTCCTTCGAAAAGCCTTGCAGATTCACCAGCGGCGAGCGCAGATCGTGCGACACGCTGTAGATGAACATTTCGTTGTCTTGCGTCTCCTGGCGCAATTCCTCGTTGACCACCGCAAGTTCCTTCGCGCGCGCCTCGAGCCGCGCCTTCAGCGTGGCCTGTTGCACGTCGGCCTCGGCGAGACGCGCGCCGGTCTCGTGCAGCACCGTGTCGAGCGCGGCGATTTCGTCGTTGCCCGACAGCGGCGCGGCGAGCGGCCGCCCGTTGCCCAGCCGCTCGGCGTTATCGGTCAACACTTCCAGCCGCCGGCCGATGTTGCGCGCGAACACCACCGCCGTGGCCGCCCAGATCAGCATCGAACCCAGCACCGCCGCGATCAGCGCGTATTGCTGGCGCTCGCGGCGCCGCGCGAGGGCCGCGCCGCGTTCGGCGTCGAGCCGCGACGCCTCGTTGCCGAACGCGGCAAGCTCGTCGCGAAACACCGCGACCTGGCGCGGCAGCGCGCCGGTTTCGAACGCAGCGAACGAAGCCACGCCGCGCCCTTCGTGCAGCGCCTGCGAGATCATCACGGCCTGGGCGCGATAGGCGTCGACCGCCTGCCGCATCTTGCGTACTCGCTCGACCTGCTGCGGCGTGCCGCCGACCAGCGCGTCGAGTTTCTGAAGACGGTCGCCGAGATCGATCCATACCGTATGCCGGTCGATGAACGACGGATCGCCGACCGCCATGCCGGTGCGCACGCGCGCGGCCTGACGCAGCAACGGATCGACGAGGGCCGACGACTGATAAAGGATCTGCTTGCTGTTGGCGACCCATCGCGCGGCCTGCGCCGTCTCTTCCTGGGTATCGAAGACGAAGCCGAGAAGCGCCAGTTCGACCACGCTCGGCACCGCAATCAGCAGCAGCCCCTTGGTGAATAGTTTCATGTTCGCCCGAAGGGTCGCGAAGGGTCATTCAAGCCGCGGCAACTCAGGAGGACCCGTCGCGCCCGCCAGAGCGGCGAGTGCGACGCGGCCGGACGGGCCATTATCGGCGTGATTTAGAGATATTTCAACGTAGCCGCAAGAGGCGCCCGGCCCACACAAAAACGACTTTTTTATTGGTGTGAGATGTTTTTTCGGCGCCTCGTGCGTCTATGATGGAAACAGATGTGCTAGGAAGCGAAAGCGCGCGGCGAGGCGGTTCGGCATGATTCGTGCGGGAGAAGGTGATACGGCGCAGACGTCGAATCATCGTGAATCCAGCCTTGTCGTATGCTATAAAAGATCGACGTGCGGCGCGCGAAGCCGGGAGTTGTCGCATGAGGACGCTGCGTTTCTTGCAATTCTTTTTCAGGCGAATTTTTATGTCCTTCCCGAAAAAGCGTAGACGCGCGAAGGTGGACGGCGATGAGTCGTTCCTCGCGGTACTACGGCATTTCAAGCCGTTCGGCCAGCTCGACACCAAGATTGCGCGTGCTCGCGCGCAAGACGAACCGGTGCTCTATGCACACGTACTGCCCGGACTCGATGTGCTCCTGTGCAGCGTGCGCGGTGCGCAACCGCCTTATCCCGCGCCGGCCGAGTTGCGGCGGCGCTGTATCGAATCCATCACCAACGCGTTGGAACAACCGCTCGACGGACTGGAGAACGGCGGCTACTGGTACGAGGCCGACGGCTTCGGCTTCCTGGTGTTTGCCAGCCGGGCTCGCGGCAAGATCCTGACGGAGTTCGGCGCTACCCGCATCGGTGCCCGTCGCGGGGTTCGTCGGCAAGATGCCGCTGGAGACGCCGCTCCGCGCTCGCTGAGGTAGCCGAGGCAGGTTCTTCATACAGGCCTCTTACAGGCCTCTTACAGGCCTGTTCCCGGGGCCTTTTTCACATCGACCCGCTCGTCCTTGGCAACGCCGCTGTCGGTTCGCAAGCGGCGTGGGTCTCAGCTTCCCTTGTATTCAACCGCGCTCGCCGGCGCCGTGACCGCCGGCTGCTTCTTGCCGGTCGCGGCAGGCGACGAAGCTTCCCCTGATGATTTATTCACCGGCGCGCCCTCGAGCGAAATGGCGGCCTTGGGCTTCTGCTTGACCCCGGGCGGCGGCGCCGTCGGCGCCTGACGCACCTGCGCGAGCAAGCGCGCACAAGGCAGCGGCTTGTTGTTGCTGGGCGCCAGCAGCGGAATCAGCGCCGCGAACGGATTGACGAGACCGAGCCCGACCGCCGCGCCGCCGCGCAGCGCCAGCGCGGCCGGATTCACGCCCACGTGCGGGTCCTTGAAGGTCCCCTTCACATAGAGCGGCGAGCGCAACGAAAACACCCGGAACCCCTTGGTATGCGGATGCACGCCAAGGTCCATCGACTCGTCGCGCAGATTCACCTTGCCGTCGATGTCGATCACCGCGTCGCCCGTATCGAGCGCGAACACGCGCGAATCGAGCACGCCGTTGGTGGCGACGAAATCGGCGGCCGCGCAATTGATCTTCACGTCGCGATTGCCGAACAGCTTTTCATACACGACGTTCGCCACGTTCAGCCCCGCCGCTTCCATCAGGAGGCGGCTCACGGTGCCGTCGGTGACGAGCGCCTTCACCTCGCCGTTCGAGGTCGCCGCTAGCGCGGCCGGCGAATTGCCGGTTGCGGTCAAGGCGGCGTCGCCGTTGATTTCGCCGAGCGCGTTCTGCATCGTCTTGAAGTTCGGCAGCAACTGCTTGAGCTTCAGATGCCGCGCCGACGTCGACACGCGGCCCTTGAGCGGCATCGCGCTGCCGTCCAGATGAATGTCGGAGGCCAGCGAGCCGCCCGCCACGCCGAACTTGAGCGGTTCGAGCGAGAGCACGCCGTTGGTCATCACGATATGGGTGTACAGGTCCGTGATCGGCAGGTCCACGTTCTTGATGATGCGCCGGCCCGTGAACTTCACGTCGGCGTCGATCGCCTTCCAGCGGTCGGTGTGGAATTCCTCGACCGGCAGCGCCTTGTTTGCCGGCTGCATCTTCGCATCGCCGCGCCTGGCCTTGCTCGCGTTCGAGTCCGCGCCGATCACCGGCGCAAGATCCGAGAATTGCAGCAGATGCGACACCACTTCGCCCTGCAACAGCGGACGCGGCTCGCGCGCCGTATAGATCAGCGACCCGTTCAGATCGCTGCCGCCCACCCGGCCTGTAAAGTTTTCATACTTGAAGACGTTACCGCTTTGCTTGAACTGCCCGATGAGACGCCCCTCGGTCGCATAAGGCGGCGTGTCGGGCAAGGTCACGCCGGTCAGCGAATAGAGCCGCGACATGCTGTTGCCTTGCAGCCAGAGGCGCAGATCGACCGCGGCGAGATGCGCCGGATCGGTGACCGTGCCCACCAGACCGATATGCAGATCGCCCGCCTTCACGTCGGCCTGCACCGGGAACGGCCGGTTCGCGTCCTGCAACGCGAGCACGCCGCCCACCTTGCCGCTGCCCGCCACCGGCGTCTTGTTGTAGGTGCCCTTGACGGTCCAGCCGATCGCATACGACGGCATCTGCGGTTTCGCGCCGCCCGCGTCGCCGGCTTCACTGGCGCTCGAGGCCGGCGCGGAGGCCGCCGCGGCGGCGCTGGTTTCCGCGTTAGCGCTTGCGCCGACGCCCGCGCTCGCCGCCTGGCTCGCGCCCTTCGAACCGCCCGCGATCAACGCGCCCGAAGCGCCCGTGGCCGCCGTCGCACCCGACGCCTTGATGTCGGTCGACGCAGCCCCCGACGCGGCCGCCGACGCGGCCGCCGAAGCCTCGGACGCCGCCTGGGCATTGGCCTGCGCGGAGAGCTTGTTCGCGCCCGACTTGCCGACCGCCTCGGCCGACGCACGGCGCGACGCCGCTTCCTGCTGCCGGATCGCCTCGCCGAGCGGAATCGGCTGACCGAGCGTATCGACGACCGTCTGCACGTCGATCTTCTTCTGCTGGTCGGACAGTGCGATGTTGCCCTTCTCAAACGCGATATCGTGCAGATCGAGCTTCCACTCGGAAGGCTCGCGCGGCTTCAGTTTGAAGGTCCAGTTGTTGCGCCCGTCGAGCAGCCGTTCCAGATCGACGGAAGGATTCACCAGATTGATCGCCGGAATCACGATGTCGCGGGTGAGCAGCGGCAGCACCTTGACCTGGAAGTCGATCTCGTCGAGCGTGGCGAAATGCGGCTGTTTCGCCCAGTCGGGGTTGGCCACCGTGATGTTCGTCGCCGAGAAGCGCGGCCAGGGCACCCAGCCGCGCCAGCCGGTCTCGCCGACCGGATGCCGCCAGCCCACTTTCAGATCGCCGTTGATGACGAACGGCCGGCCGATCGCCTGCGTGACCTTGTCGTTGACGTAAGGCCGCGCGTGGTTCCAGTCGAACGTCAGGAGAAAAACTGTCAGCGCGACAATCAGAATGACGATGATCGCCAGCAGCCATGCGATGATTTTCCCGATCCGTCTTCCGGTCGTGCTCCACGCTGCCATCGAGGGGGCTCCGCTATTTTTTCTGCGTTGCCCTTCGCCCAGCACGTAGTGTGCCCGAACGATGGCCTTCGACATGACGCCCACTCTCCACCCTACGACTCATGACCGATGTTCCGTTCGTGCTCGCCGACGGCATCGTCCGGCGCGACGCCTTGCGCGGCCAGACGCTGCTGCAGCCCACCACCTTCGCGTTGCATGCGGGCGACCGCGTCGCGATCACGGGGCCGTCGGGCTCCGGCAAGAGCGTGTTGCTGCGCGCCCTCGCCCTGCTCGATCCGCTCGATGCGGGGCGCATCGTGTGGCATGGCAGGCCAGTCGAACGCGCGGCGATTCCGCGTTACCGGCGCAACGTCGCCTATATTCGCCAGCGGCCCGCGCTGCTCGACGGCAGCGTTGAAGACAATCTGCGCTACCCGTTCGAGTTGCGCACCTATCGCGACGTGCGCTTCGATCGCGCGCGAGCGGCAAGTCTCGTGGCAGCGGCCGGCCGCGGCGACGATTTTCTCGACAAGCGCGCGAGCGAACTGTCCGGCGGCGAGGCGCAGATCGTCGCGCTGATTCGCGTGTTGCAGCTTGCGCCGGAAGTGCTGCTGCTCGACGAGCCCACCGCGTCGCTCGACCCGGAGTCGTCGCATGCGATCGAGGGTTTGGTGCGCGCCTGGTTCGATGCCGATCCCGGCCGGCATGCGTCGATCTGGGTATCGCACGATCCGGCCCAGGCCGCGCGCATGAGCGAGCGGCGTCTGACAATGCGCGCCGGCATGCTCGACGAACCCACGGTCACGCCCGCGCAGGAGGCGTTCCGCCAATGACCTTGCAAACCCTGAGTCTCTGGGACCTCGCGATCGCGGCGCTGCTGATCGTCGTGAACGGCGCGGTGTCGGTGGCGCTCAAGCTCGATCTCGAACGCAAGCTCGCGTGGGCGGCGCTGCGCACCGTCGTGCAGTTGCTCGCGATCGGCTACGTGCTCGGCTGGGTGTTCCGCTACAGCCACTGGTTCGTGGTGTTGCCGCTGATGATCGTGATGACGCTGATCGCCGGCTTCGCGGGCGCGCAGCGCGGCAGCCGCTCCTATGCCGGACAGCGCGCGGATAGCGTGCTGTCGATCGGGTTCAGTTCGTGGCTCGTCGCCGCGATCGGCCTCTTCGTCGTGATCCGCATTCATCCGTGGTACGAGCCGCAGTATGCGATTCCGATTCTCGGCATGATCCTCGGCAATACGCTGACCGGGGTCTCGCTCGGCATCGAACGGATGACCGAGGAACTGACCGCGCGGCGCGACCGCGTCGAGATGGCGCTCGCGCTCGGCGCGACGCGCTGGGAAGCGGCGCGGGCGCCGGCGAGCCAGGCGGTGCGCGCGGGCATGATGCCGACGCTGAACCAGATGGCCGTGGTCGGCGTGGTGAGCCTGCCCGGCATGATGACGGGCCAGGTGCTGGCCGGCCAGTCGCCGTTGCAGGCGGTGCGTTATCAGATCGTGATCATGTTTCTGATCGCCGCCGCGTCGGCCCTCGGGACGGTCGGCGCGGTGCTGCTCACGTACCGGCGGCTCTTTTCGGCGGAGCACCGGTTTCTGTCGTCGCGGCTGGTGGAGCGCGCCGCGGCGCGGCGCTGAATGCGGCTCGCCGCGGACGGGGCCTCAACGCTTCGCGCTGACCGTCACTTCGGTGCCGTCGGCCAGCGTGAGCTTCTTCGTGCTGCCGTTGGTCGGCATCGTAAAGCGCAGAATCTGGCTGACGGCCACGTCGTTCGGACATTGGAGCGTCTTGCCGCCGCTCGTCACCGACTTCACGCCGCGCGGCGTGCGCGCCTGGAAGCTCAGTTGCACGGTTGCGGTGCCGTCGCTCGCCACCACTGGCGCGAAGCGGATCTGCGTCTGACGGATCATCGCGCCGTTGGTGTCGAGTGGCAGCGACGAATAGCTCGGGCACGCATCGCTCACCGGAACCGGCCCGCCCGGCGGTACGGTTTTCCACGTGAAGTCGTCCGATTCGCCGGAGCGGATCGTGCGGGTTTCCTGTGAATTGCCGAACTGTTTCGACGTGACGCGAACCGTGTAGCGGATCGGACCGTCGGGCGCGGACTGCGACGTCACCGTGATCGGCGTGGCCGCATGGGCCGCCGGCACGAACGCGCAAGCGAGAGAAGCGACAACTGAAACGGCGGAGAGTTTGAAGCGGTAGCTCATACTGTCACCTCGTTGTTGTGCCGCTGCGCGCTCGCGTGAGTGCTGCGTGGGTGCTACCGCCTGAGCGAAGCATCGTGGCTGCGCAGGTTCATGCCGGGTCGATGGGTGCTTGCGCATTCACCAGCCGGGCCGCGAGACACGCAACTGTTTTTGCATGATGCCCCGCCAGTCTAACGCCAAGCGACGCCGCGCGCGCTGCGCGCGGATCGGGTGTTAACCCCCTTGCGGCAAGCCGTTTTTTGCGGCCGATCGCGACGCTTCAGAAGCCCGTCAGCACCAGCTTGCCGATCGCGCGGCCGTCTTCCAGCAGTCGATGCGCGCGGCGCAGATTCTGCGCGTCGATCTTGCCGAGCTGCTGGCCGACGGTGGTGCGCAACGTCCCGGCGTCGACGAGACGCGCCACTTCCGTCAGCAGCTTGTGCTGCTCGATCATGTCGGGCGTGTCGAACATCGAACGCGTGAACATGAACTCCCAATGGAATGCGGCGCTCTTCGCCTTCAACAGTTCGACCGGCACCGGCCGGCTGTTTTCGACGATCGTGCAAATGCCGCCCTGCGGCGCGACGACCTCGGCCGCGGCCGGGAAATGGCGGTCGGTGTCGTTGAATATCAGCACGTAATCGACCTGCCCGATGCCGAGCTGTTTCAACTGCGCGGGCATGTCGCCGAAGTGATCGACGATGTGATCCGCGCCCAGCTCCGTCGCCCACTTCGCCGACTCGGGACGCGAGGCCGTCGCGATCACCTTCAGCTTCGCCAGTTGTTTGGCCAATTGAATGCCGATCGAGCCGACTCCCCCCGCGCCGCCGACGATCAACACCGTGCGGCCTTCATCCGCGCCTTGCGGCGACACGCCGAGGCGATCGAACAGCGCTTCCCACGCGGTGATCGCGGTCAGGGGCAGCGCCGCCGCGTGCGTGAAATCGAGCGACGCCGGCTTGCGCCCGACGATGCGCTCGTCGACCAGATGGAACTCGCTGTTCGCGCCCGGCCGCGTGATGCTGCCGGCGTAGAACACGGGATCGCCGACCTTGAACAGCGCGACTTCCGGTCCGACCGCGACCACGGTGCCGGCGGCGTCCCAGCCGAGAATGCGCGGCGCTGTTTCGACCGTGTCTTTCGGCGCGCGCACCTTGGTGTCGACCGGATTGACGGAGATCGCCTCGACCTTCACGAGCAGGTCGCGGCCGGTGGCTTGAGGTTGCGGGATTTCGACATCGACCAGCGCTTCGGCTTGATCGATCGGCAAGTAGCGATAGAGACCTACGGCTTTCATAAGAAGCTCCTGTTGGTTCGGATGAAGATGCGCTTGAGAATCGGGGACGGCGACGGCAACCGATCCCATCGGCGTCATCCTAGGCGCCTTCTTATTTTTATAAAACCGTCATAATGACTGAAACATCTTTTTGAATTTCAGAAGAATGAATCGTCCTGCTCCATCCGCCCATGCACCTTCCACTGAACGCGAACGGCTCGATCTGCTCGACGTCGCGTTGTTCGTGCGCGCCGCCCTGCTCGCCAATGTGTCGGCGGCGGGGCGTGAGTTCGGGTTGTCGGCGGCGGTCGCGAGTTCGCGCATCGCGCAACTGGAAAAGCTGCTGGGCGCGCGGCTTTTGCACCGGACCACCCGCCGCATCAGTCTCACGCAGGACGGCGAAGTGTTCATGACGCGCGCCGAGACGCTGCTCGACGCGGCCGCCGCCGCGCGCGCCTCGGTGGGCCGCGCGCAGGCCGAACCGCAGGGGCGCGTGCGAGTGTCGATGCCGTCCTCGTTCGGGCGGCAGCACGTGTCGCCGGTAATCAGCGAATTTCTGCGCCGCTATCCCGGCGTGAGCGTCGA
The DNA here is from genome assembly GCF_052045835.1 of Paraburkholderia sp. 22099. Classification (NCBI taxonomy): domain Bacteria; kingdom Pseudomonadati; phylum Pseudomonadota; class Betaproteobacteria; order Burkholderiales; family Burkholderiaceae; genus Paraburkholderia; species Paraburkholderia sp. 22099. Next base: position 196,436 of record NZ_JBQEPU010000001.1, read on the forward strand.
TTTGCGGCTGACCGATCATCTGGTCGATCTGGTCGACGCGGGAATCGACGTGGCGATCCGCGTCGGGGTGCTCAAGGATTCGTCGCTGGTGGCGCGGCGCCTGGCGGTCAACCGCCGGGTGCTGTGCGCGGCGCCCGCTTATCTGGCCGCGCGCGGCGCGCCGCATTATCCGTCGGATCTCGCGCGGCACGAATGCATGATCCTGTCGGACCAGCGCGACTGGGCGTTCATGACGCCCGCCGGCCCGCTCGACGTGCGCGTGAGCGGTCGGCTCGTCACCGATAACGGCGAGGTGATTCGCGACGCGCTATTGGCCGGTTTCGGCATCGCGCTCAAATCGACCTGGGACGTGGCGCCCTATCTGCGCAGCGGCGAACTGGTGCGCGTGCTCGACGCGTATCCGCTCGCCGAGGAAGTGGCGATCTGGGCGGTGTATCCGAGCCGCGCGTTCGTGCCGCCGAAGACGCTTGCGTTCATCGAATTCCTCGCGGCGCATTTCGGCGATCCGCCGTATTGGGATGCCGAGCCGAGCGGCGGAGTTCGCTGAAGGGATCACCGCTTGCCGCGCCCGCCGCCTCCCGCCTTGCCCTCGGAATTCACATCGGCGTGCACGTCGTTCTGCGTCTTTTGCTGATAGTCGCCGCCGCCGCGGCGGTCGGTATCCCGCAGTCCCCGTTCGATGTCGCGATGCGCCTGCTTGCCGACGCGCCGCGGATCGTCCTCGTGCTGCGATTCCGGGCTCTGATCGGTTTCATGCGGTAGCGGCGCGGCCACGTCCTCCAACGAACGCGGATGCTTTCGGGCATGCGGATCGGCTTGCTTGTCGCCGTCCGACGATTGCGGTGCGGTCTTCATGGCTTGCTCCTTTGCGTATGGAATCAGGACGGAATGAGGACGGCGGCAGCGCGCTCACTTCGCGCCGTCCAGACGTTTTTTCATCGCCGCGGTAATCCGCTGACGCGTCGTCGGGTAGTCCGCCCAGGGGTCGCCTGCGAGGTCGGCGAGCCGCTCGTGGAGGTTCTCGATATTCCATTGATCGCCGGCCGTGGTGCTGGCGACTTCGTCCCACGACAGCGGCACAGAGACGCCCATGCCCGGCCGCGCGCGCGCCGAGAACGCGACGATCGTGCTCGACCCGCGGTTGTTGCGCAGATAGTCGACGAAAATTTTCTGCTTGCGATTCTGCGCGCCCATCTTCGCGCTGAAGTACTTCGGCAGCGTGGCCGCCATATGCTGCGCGACGGCTTGCGAAAAGCCCTTCACTTCGTCCCAGCCGGCCTGCCTGGCGAGCGGCACCACCACATGCAGTCCCTTGCCGCCGCTCGTCTTGCAGAACGACGTGAGACCGAGCTCCTCCAGCAGCGAGCGCGTGAGCTGCGCGGCCTCGATCATCCGCTCCCAGCCGAGCGACGCGTCGGGGTCGAGATCGAACACCATGCGATCGGGCTTCTCGATGTTCGACGCCACCGCATTCCAGGTATGAAACTCGACGGTGCCCATTTGCGCGGCGCCCACCAGCGCCCCGATCGTTTCGACGGTGATCAGCGGCGGATGGCCGGGGTCGAGCCCGGGATGCTGCGTGATGTTCGGGATCGACAGCTTCTGGCTGTGCTTCTGGAAGAACAGCTCGCCGCCGATGTCCTCGGGCGCGCGCACCAGCGATACCGGCCTGTCCCGCAGATACGGCAGCATCCAGTCGGCCACCGATTCGTAGTACCGCACGAGGTCGATCTTGCGCGTGCCGGTGCTTTTGTCGATCACGCGATCGGGATGAGAGACGCGCACGCCGGCGACTTCGGAGGCAGTCGAGGCGGCTTTCGATTTCGCCGTGGCGGTTTTGGCGGCTGCGGTTTTGGCGGCCGAGGTTTCGGCGGCCGAGGTTTTAGCGGCCGTGGTTTTGGCGCCGGAGGTTTTTCCTGCCTGCTTCGCACGCGTGTCATCCGGCTCGGACACGGCGTTTGCTTCGGCCCGTCGCGCCGCGCGTTTCTTCGGCGCGGCGGCGGACACGGTATCGGTTTGCTGTTGCACGTCGGCTCCTTTGCGGGGTGCTTCCTTGACGATCTGGCTCGCCGGCTTGTCGTTGCGCAGACTCACGAACGACGCCTGGCGCACGATGCCGTCGCTCGTCCACTCGGCGAAGTTGCATTCGGCGACGAGCACGGGTTCGACCCAATGCACCGGCGTGCGGCTGCGCTCGCGCGGCGGGGCCGCGAACGGCATGCGTTGGGTTTCGTGCGCGTCGAGCTCCTTCTTCACCGAACGCAGCAACGCGGCGTCGAAGCCCGTGCCGACGCGCCCGGCGTATTGCAGCTTGCCCTTGCTGTCGTGAACGCCGAGCAGCAGCGCGCCGAACGCCGCGCGGCTGCCGGACGGTTCCGAATAGCCGCCGATCACGAACTCCTGGCGGCGCCGGCACTTCAGCTTGATCCACGCGGACGAGCGTCCCGACATATAACCGCTGTCGCGCCGCTTGCCGATGATGCCTTCGAGCGCCATGTCGCATGCGCTCTTGAGCAGGTCCTCGGCGCTGAATTCGAAATCGTTCGAGAAGCGCAGCACGTTGTCGTCGACGCCTTCCAGCAACGCGCGCAGGATCGCGCGGCGCTGTTGCAGCGGCACGCCGCGCAAGTCGTAACCGTTCAGAAAAGGCACGTCGAACAGATAGATGGTGATGTCCTGCGGACGGTTCGAATCGAACGCGTTCTGCAGCGCCTGAAAACTCGGCACGCCGTTCTCGTCCAGCACCACCGCCTCGCCGTCGAGCCATGCGGTTTCGAGGTCGAGCTGTTCGAGCGCCTTGACCTGCTTGCTGAACTTCGTGGTCCAATCGTTGCCCGCGCGCGTGAATACCTTCACCGCGCCGCCCTTCGTGCCGTGGTCGATGCGCGCCAGCACGCGGTAGCCGTCGAACTTGATCTCATACGACCATTGATCGCCGGGCGGCGCGCTGTCGACCAGCGTCGCCAGTTGAGGCTTGAAGGTGGCGGGCAGCTTCGCCTCGACCGCGCCTTCGATCGACGGCGACACGGCGAGCTCACGCAGCGACTGCGCGCTGCGCGTCGCCACGATGTCGGGTCGTTTCGGATCGCCGCGGCTCGCGCGGTTCGATGAAGCGGTCCTGGCGGCGGCGCTCCTGACGGTCCGGCTCGTGCTCGTCGCTTCCTTCGCCGCGGACGCGCGTTTCGCCGTCTTCGCGCCCTTCTGCGCCGGGGCGCTTCCATCGAGCACGCTGCCGGGTCGCTCCTTCAGAATGTCGTACTCGCTTTCATCGCGCGCTTCGTCGTCGCGCTCCTTGATCAGCAGCCACTGCTCCTTGTCGCCGCTGCCGCGCATGTGGCTGCGCACCAGCGTCCAGCCGCCGTGCAGCTTGTCGCCGTGCAGGATGAATTTGAGCTTGCCGGCCGCGTAGGTTTTGGCCGCCTGGGCCGCGCCGCCGACCGGCTCCCAGGTGCCGCGGTCCCACACGATCACGGTGCCCGCCCCGTAGTTGCCAGGCGGAATCTCGCCTTCGAACGAGCCATACTCGACCGGATGATCCTCGACATGCACGGCGAGCCGCTTCACCGACGGGTCCAGACATGGCCCCTTGGGCACCGCCCACGACAGCAGCGTGCCGTTCAGTTCGAGCCGGAAGTCGTAGTGAAGCCGCCGCGCGTGATGCTCCTGAATCACGTAGGACAGCGCCTCGTTCGACTCGCGCGCACTCGTCTTGCGGCCGGCGCGCTTGCGCGCGCTCGTGCCCGCGGGCTCCGGCGTTTCGTCGAAGCGGCGCTTGCGGTTGTAGAGATCGAGCCTGTCGTTCATGGGGATGACGTCATCGCGGGTTGGGTGGCGCGGTTCCTCTCGCGGTTCCTCTTTCTAACCTCCAGGATCGGGCGCTCCGTGCTCACGCGGCCGCGCGGCGTTTGCGGGCCGCCGGCGCGGTCTTGGCGCTGGAACGGCCGCCGGCGCGAGTGCCGCCGCCGCGCGTCGCGCGCGTCGTCTTCGGCTTCTTGCGAGCGGGCGTGGCGCCGGCATCGGTATCCTCGTCGGCCTCTTCGTCATTGGCCTCAGCTTCCTCATCGTCCGCGGCACGCTTGCGTCCACCGGACGCCGGCTTGCCCTTGCCGCGCCCCAGGCTGCGCTTGAGCAGGTCGGACAGATCGAGAATGTCCGCCGATTGACGCGACTCGCGCGGCGTTTCGACTTCCGTGATTTCCTCGGTCTTGCCCGCGCGAATCTTGCGATCGACGAGCGCCATGATGTCGTCGCGGAAGGTGTCGTGGTACTGCGACGGATCCCACTTGTCGCTCATGTCGTCGATCAATTTTTTCGCCATGTCGAGTTCGCGCGCGCTGACGCCCGCCGCCTTCACGCCTTCGGCCGGCAGCTTGAACTGGTCGAAGTCGCGCACTTCGGCGGCCCAGCGCAGCGTGTTCAACGCGAGGACCGGACCGAGCGGAATCAGCGCGGCGAGATGCTGCTTGTTATGCAGCACGACGCTCGCCACGCCGACCTTGCCCGACGCCTTCATCGCTTCGCGCAGCAACGCGTAGACCTTTTCGCCTTTGCGATCGGGCGTGAGGAAGTACGGCGTGTCGAGAAAGAGGAACGAGATGTCGGCGGCGTCGACGAACGCAAGGATGTCCACCGTCTGCGTCGACTCGGGATTCGCCGCGCGAATCTCCTCGTCCGAGAGCACGACGTACTTGTCCTTTTCGTACTCGAAGCCGCGCACGATGTTATCGCGCGTCACATCCTTGCCGGTGCGCTTGTTGATCTGCTTGTAGCCGACCGGGTCGATCGTGCGCTTATCCAGCAGATTGAAGCCGACCTTCTCCGACTGCGTTGCCGGGTACAACTGCACCGGCACGTGAACGAGGCCGAAGCTGATTGCGCCCTTCCAGATCATGTGTGCCATCGTGCGCTCCCCAAGGCCCAGGTCTTTACGTGAAGCAGCAAGCGTGCCACGGGTTTTGCGCTGACGCGGGACGCCGCGATGCCGGGCGCGCCGCGCATCGGCTGTAAGTCTTGCGCCGCGTCGGCAAAAGCTACGGCGTTCGGCGTGCCGTCGGGTCGAGTTCCACCGGCACTTCGGCGAAGCCGCGAAACCGCACGCGACCGCCGCGCGTCGGCTCGCCGTGCAGCCGATAGGCCGGAAAGCGCTGCACGAAGCGTCCGATGGCAATGCGCGCCTCGAGCCGCGCGAGCGACAGCCCGGCGCACTGATGAATGCCGAAGCCGAACGCCAGATGCCGGTTCGGAGCGCGGTGGATATCGAAGCGGTCCGGCTCCGCGAATTGCTCCGGGTCGCGATTGGCGGCGCCGATGCACAGCGTGACGGGCGTGCCGCGCGCCACGGGAACGCCGCCGATTTCGGCGTCGAGCGTCGCGATGCGGTTGCCGAGCTGGTTCGAACTCTCGAAACGCAAACATTCCTCGACCGCCGATTCGATCAGCGACGGCTCGCGCAGCAACGCGGCGCGCTGTTCGGGCCACTCGGCGAGCGTGACGAGGCCGTTGCCGATCAGATTGGTCGTCGTCTCATGCCCCGCGTTCAGAATGAAGATGCAGTTCTGCAGCAATTCGGCTTCGGACAACTGCTCGCCGCCCTCCTCGCCCTGGATCAGACGCGTGAGCACGTCGTGCAGCGGGTCGCCCGGCTCGCGCCGACGTTGCGCCACCAAGCCGCGCAGATAGTCGACGAATTCGCTCACCGCGCGATTGCCGCGTTCGAGTTGCGCGTCGCTGAGCGACGGTTCGAGCGCGCCGAGTATCGCCAGCGACCAGTCGCGCAACGGCGCACGCTCGGTATGCGGCACGTCGAGCAGATTGCCGATGATCTCCACCGGAATCGCCGACGCGAATTCGCCGATCAGATCGATGCGGCCGCGTTCGGCGGCGGCATCGAGCAAGCCGTCGACGAGACGCACGAGCCCCGGCTCCATCGCGGCAATCGCGCGCGCCGTCAACGCGCCGGCGATCAGCTTGCGCACCCGCGTATGACGCGGCGGATCGTTGAACACCAGACTCGTCGTGTGATGCGCGTAAAGCGGCGAGTCGCCGTACTTCGGCCTGAATTCGACGGTCTTGTCGGAACTGAAGGTTTTCGGATCGCGGTAGACCGCTTGAACGTCGCGAAAGCGCGTCAGAAACAGCGAACCGTCGGGCATGCGCTTGACCGGTTCGTGCGTGCGCAGCGCGTGGTAGACCGGATAGGGGTTTGCGTAAAACTCGGGACTGAGCCGGCGCAAGTCGAAGTCGCGCGCGAGGGCGGCTGCGTCGCTGGTGGTCGCGGGGGGCATGCGTTGTCTCCGGTGCTTGTCGTGGTTTTGATTTTGCGCCTGGTTTGCGCAACGCTACTCGCGCCGCTGTCTGCCGTGCGCAACCTACCGCGCGCGATGCGCGGCGACAGACAGGCTCGACGCGTGCAAGCGCTGCGGGCATGGTTGGCTGCGTTGGCTGCGTTGGCTGCGTTGGCTGCGTTGGCTGCGTTGGCTGCGTTGGCTGCGTTGGCTGCGTTGGCTGCGTTGGCTGCGTTGGCTGCGTTGGCTGCGTTGGCTGCGTTGGCTCGTCAGTATGACCCGGCTGCCGAGGGATTGCATAGGCGGGCCGCCGTGGCGCACCTCGTCGAACCGTTACAATAGCGGGATTTTCCGCGCGCGCCGCGCGCCCGTCCTTTCCTGCGTCACTCGCGTCGCCAATGAACCTCGTCATCCAAAGTCCCGCGCCTCTTTCCGCCGATCATCACAAAACGCTCGTCGCGCTCGCGCGCGGTTCGCATGCCGCCGCCATCGACTCGAACGCGATCCGCATCGCCGGCGCAAGCGAAGCGCAGCGCGCCGACCTCGACGTGTATTGCGGCACGCATCAACTGGACTACGCGTTCGTCGAAGCGGGCCGCAAGTTGCAAGACTTCGGGCTGGTCGCGATGGACATGGATTCGACGCTGATCACGATCGAATGCGTCGACGAAATCGCCGATTTCTGCGGACTGAAAGCGGAAGTGTCCGCGATCACCGAGGCCGCGATGCGCGGCGAGATCAAGGACTTCAACGAAAGCCTGACGCGCCGCGTGGCGCTGCTCAAGGGCCTCGACGCAAGCGCGCTCGAGCGCGTTTACGAAGAACGGCTGCAACTCTCGCCGGGTGCGCTGCAGATGCTTGCAGGCGCGAAGGCCGCCGGTTTGAAAACGCTGCTGGTGTCGGGCGGGTTCACGTTCTTCACCGAAAAGCTGAAGGCCCGTCTCGGCCTCGACTTCACGCGTGCGAACACGCTCGAAATCGTGGACGGCAAGCTGACCGGCAAGGTAATCGGCGAGATCGTCAATGCAGACGTGAAAGCAGCGATGTTGCGCGAGACCTGTGCTCAACTGGGCATCGAGCCGACCCGCGCGATCGCGATGGGCGACGGCTCGAACGATCTGAAGATGATGGCCGCAGCGGGACTTTCCGTTGCATTCCGCGCGAAGCCCGTGGTGCGCGAAGCGGCCAGCGTGGCCTTCAATTTCGTGGGACTGGACGGGCTGCTGCGCCTGTTCTAATGCCGATGTGCTGCGCTGGCCGTGGCGATGACGGCCAGCATCAGAAGCGCATCCAGAAGAAAAGATTCATCGAAGCTCACGATCGTGCCGCAACCGTTAGTCAGGATGCGCGCCATCGTAGCGGCGTGATGGAAGGTTGAACATTCAGCCGAACGGCCAGGCTCGATGGCTATATCGACAAAGTAAAAACCCCATCGGGAACACATCCCGATGGGGTTGCTCGACGACCGGCCGAGAGCGTCGGAAGTCTACCCAAGCGCCGTCAGACAACGTTCGATATCCGCGCGCAAATCCGCTTCTTCCTCCAGGCCGATGTAGAAACGCACCAGCGTGCCGCGGTGCGGCCACTGCCCTTCGGCGCGCATCGACGCGACCTCGTAAGGCATCGCGAGACTGTGCGCGCCGCCCCAGCTCCAGCCGAGCGAAAACAGTTCGAGCGACTCGCAGAACGTATCGATTTGCGCCGCGCTATACCGGCCGTCGAACACCACGGAGAACAAGCCGCCCGCGCCCGTGAAATCGCGCTTGAAAAACTCGTGGCCCGGACAATCGGAGAGCGCCGGATGCAATACGGCGGCGATCTCGGGCCGAGTCTTCAGCCAGTTGGCGAGGCCGAGCGCCGCGCGGTCGTGCTGGGCGAAGCGCAGTTGCATGGTCGGCAGGCTGCGCAGAATCAGCGAGCAATCGTCCGACGACACGCCGATGCCCATGCGCATGCGGGCCGCCTTCAGCTTCAGGTGCAGGTCGCGCTCGACGGTGATCGTCGCGCCCATCAGCACGTCGCCGCCGCCCGATTGATACTTCGTGAGCGCCTGCACCGAAATGTCGACGCCGTGCTCGAACGGCTTGAAGCCAAGCCCGGCCGACCACGTATTGTCGATGGCGGTGACGACGTTGCGCGCACGCGCCACGGCGGTGATGGCGGGCACGTCGGCCACTTCCATCGTCACCGAGCCGGGGGCTTCGAGCCAGATCAGGCGCGTGTTCGGCTGGATCAGAGCGGCGATGCCCGCTCCTATCATCGGGTCGTAGTAGCGCACCGTCACGCCGAAATCGCGCGCCAGCCAATCGCCGTGGTCGCGGTTCGGCGAGTAGACGTTATCGGGGATCAGCACGTCGTCGCCGGCCTTGCAGAGACCGAAATACACATTCGAAATCGCCGACAGACCCGAGGGCTGCAGTAGCGCGTGATTGCCGCCTTCGATCGTGGCGAGACGCTGCGCCAGCGCGAGCGAGGTCGGCGTGGCGTGCAGGCCGTAGCGCCACTGCGCGTCGTTTTTCCAGTCGAGCGCGCGCATGGTGGCGAGGTCGGGGAACACGACCGTCGAGGCCCGCGTAACCGGCATCGAGAACGACTCGAAGCCCGGCGTGAGCTGGTCCTCGGCATGCACGATGCGGGTTTGCAGAGCGCGTTTGAGTTTGGATTGCGTCATGGTGAGATCGAATTAGAAGCTGACAAAAATGATGGAGGCGCGCCGCGTCGGGCCGCGCGCGCCGTACCCGCAAGAGTAGACGAGCCGGCGGCATGTCGCCTGAGCTTGAGCGCGCGAGCCGTCCGGCTCGCGCGGCAGTGGCTTCACTCGCCGGTTTGCAGGTTGCTGACGCCGCCCACGGGGTGACCGCCGGCTGCAGCCGCCGAAGCGCCATGGGGGGGAGCCGCAGCGCCGCCGACTGGGTCTCGCGGCGCCGCGGCGGCCTTCTTCGCCGCGATCGCCGGCGCGCCGGCAGCCGGCACCGCCTGCCCCGCTGCCAGCCGCTTCAGATCGAACGGCTGCGGATCGGAATCGTCGACGTTCATCCGCTCGCCCGCCACCGAGCCGTCGGCGGCGAACCTGCCGACCCAATTGCCGGTGATATGCGTGCCGTCGTTCGACTCCTCGACTTCGAGCGTGTCGCCGTCGCGGTCGCCCGCGATCAGGATCACTTCGCCGCTATCGGTGTACTGATACTCGCCGTGCACGCCGGACGGATCGTCGGTTTTCGCGCCGAGCCGCAGCACGATCTGACGCGCGCCCAGCATGCCGGCGTAGCGCGGAAATCTGGCGAATTCAGGGCTCGGCTTGAGCGGCAACTGAATCGGCGCAGGCGCCGCCAGTTCCTTGACGGCGTCGCTTTCCGCCCATGCCTGCGCGGGCACCCAAGCCGCCGCGCCCGCACACAGCAAGGCGGCGGCACCGAGCACGCGCCGAAGAAAGTGCCCTTGTGCGGCCGTCCAACCGCGCCGACGCACCGCGCGCGACATCGCTTCCAATTCCCGCATCCGTTTCTTCCTTATTGCTGACTTATTGCTGACACTGCCCGATACCTGTGACGGCATGCGTTCCGCGCATTCCCGCCGAACCTCAGATTCTTTCGAAGATCGCCGCGATGCCCTGCCCGCCGCCGATGCACATCGTGACGAGCGCGTAACGGCCGCCCACCCGTTGCAATTCGTAGAGCGCCTTGACGGTGATCAGCGCGCCGGTCGCGCCGATCGGATGGCCGAGCGAAATGCCCGAGCCGTTCGGATTGACCTTGGCCGGATCGAAGCCGAGTTCCTTGCTGACCGCGCACGCCTGAGCGGCAAACGCTTCGTTCGCCTCGATCACGTCGAGGTCGGCGACCGTCAGCCCGGCTCGCTCCAGCGCCTTGCGGGTGGCCGGCACCGGGCCGATGCCCATATAAGCCGGATCGACGCCGGCATGCGCATACGACACCAGGCGCGCCAACGGCTTGATGCCGCGCTGCTCGGCCACGCCGCGTTCCATCAGCACGACGGCGGCCGCGGCGTCGTTGATGCCGGATGCGTTGCCGGCCGTGACCGTGCCGTTTTCCTTCGCGAACACCGGCTTGAGCTTCGAGAAGTCTTCGGGCGTGGCGTTCATGCGCGCGTGCTCGTCCGTGTCGAACACGACGTCGCCCTTCCTCGACGCAATCGTGATCGGCAGGATCTGTTCCTTGAAGTAGCCGCTCGTGATCGCATTGGCCGCGCGGCGATGCGATTCGAGCGCGAGCGCGTCTTGCGCCTCGCGCGAAATGTCGTATTTGCGCGCGACGTTTTCGGCGGTCACGCCCATATGGATCGACTGGAACGGATCGTTCAGCGCGCCGACCATCATGTCGACGAGGCGCGCGTCGCCCATGCGCTGACCGAAGCGCGCGGCGGGCATCGAATAAGGCGCGCGGCTCATGTTTTCCGCGCCGCCGCCGATCGCGATGTCGGCGTCGCCGAGCAGCACGCTTTGCGCGGCCGACACGATCGCCTGCAAGCCCGAACCGCACAGGCGGTTCACCGTCAACGCGGGCGCATGCTGCGCGACACCGCCGTTGATCGCGGCCACGCGCGCCAGATACATGTCTTTCGCTTCGGTATGCACGACGTTGCCGAACACCACGTGACCGACTTCGTCGCCCGAAACGCTCGCGCGCGCCAGCGCTTCACGCACGACGCGTGCGCCGAGATCGGTCGGCGGAAAATCCTTCAGGCTGCCGCCAAAACCGCCGATTGCGGTACGCACACCGCTCACCACCACTACGTCCCGTTGCATCGCTCGCTCCTCTTCAGTCTCCGAGATGAATGTGCCTTGGCGGGCCGCACGTCGCGGTACGTTGCGATCAGCCCGCCAGGATGTGTTCGACCGTGGCCCGCGAAGGAATCGGCGCAACCGCGCCATAACCTTGCGTCGACAGCGCGGCGGCGACGTTCGCATAACGCGCCGCTTCAAAGGGATCGTCGCCCGCGACGAGGCGCGCGATGAACGCGCCGCCGAAGCAGTCGCCCGCGCCGGTTGCGTCGACCGCGCTGACGAGGTGGCCCGGCACCACACGCCGTTCGTCGGGCGTCGCGATGTACGAGCCGTCCTTGCCGAGCTTGAGCGCGACCACGCGCGGACCGTGCGACAGCAGGTAATCGACGATCTCGTCGCGCCCGGTCAAGCCGGTGAGTTCGGTGACGTCGTCCCAGCTCGGCAGGCAGATGTCGGTCTGACGGATCGCTTCGAGCATCACCGCGCGTGCTCTCGCGAGCGGCCACAGCTTCAGACGCAGGTTCGTATCGAAACTCACGCGCACGCCGTTCGCGCGCGCATGCGCGATCGCTTCCAGCGCCGCGTCGCAAGCGCTCAGGCTGATCGCAAGGCTGATGCCGGAAAGATGGACGACCTTGGCCGCGGCGATCGCCTCAAGCGGCAGATCGTGCGGCGCGTAGCGGCTCGCGGCGGAGCCGGCGCGCAGATAGTCGAACGCATGGCCGTTGGGACCGTGCGAGACGAAATACACGCCGGTCGACGCGCGTTCATCGACGCGCACGAGCGATGTGTCCACCTGCTCGCGCTCCCACAGATCGATCAGCAAACGCCCGAAATGATCGCTGCCGACCGCGGACACGAAGCCGGTCCGCGCGCCCTGCCGTGCGGCCGCGATGCAGAAGTTCGACGTATCGCCGCCGAAGCCTTGCAGATAGTTCGGCTGGTCTTTCGCCGACTGGTTGAATTCGATCATCGCCTCGCCGAGCGCGAGGATGTCCGGGGTATGGGTTCCCGGCATATGAAGGCTTGCCGTCATCGCTTATACCTCGCCCCACAGATCGTGGCCGTCGGCGCCGGTGATCTTCACCGAGACGAAATCGCCCACCTTGTAGCGCTTCGACGCCTTCGCGGTCGGCGCGATATACACGACGCCGTCGATCTCCGGCGCATCCGCCGCGGTGCGGCCAATGCCGCCGTCGGCGTTGATCTCGTCGACCAGCACCTTCAGCGTCTTGCCGACCTTCCTTGCGATGCGCTTCGCCGACACTTCCTCGGCGACTTCCATGAAGCGCGCGCGGCGCGCTTCACGCACTTCGTCGGGCAACGCGCCGTCGAGTTCGTTGGCGGTGGCGCCTTCGACCGGCGAATAGGCGAAGCAGCCGACCCGATCCAGTTCCGCCTCGCGGATGAAATCGAGCAGCGTTTCGAACTGCTCCTCGGTCTCGCCCGGAAAGCCGGCGATGAACGTGCTGCGGATCGTCAGGTCGGGACATGCCGCGCGCCAGGCCTTCACGCGCTCCATCACTTTTTCGGCATTGGCCGGACGCTTCATGCGCTTGAGCACTTCGGGATGCGCGTGCTGGAACGGCACGTCGAGATACGGCAACACGTGGCCCTTATACGGGCCTTCGGCCATCATCGGAATGACTTCGTCGACGCTCGGATACGGATACACATAATGCAGGCGCACCCACGCGCCGTATTGCGCGGCGAGTTCGCCGAGCGCGCCGACCAGATCGGTCATGCGCGTCTTGATCGGCTTGCCGTTCCAGAAACCGGTGCGGTATTTCACGTCGACGCCATAGGCGCTCGTGTCCTGCGAAATCACCAGCAGTTCCTTCACGCCCGACTTGAACAGATTCTCCGCTTCGAGCATGACCTCGGCGACCGGGCGCGACACGAGGTCGCCGCGCATCGACGGGATGATGCAGAACGTGCAGCGGTGGTTGCAGCCTTCGGAAATTTTCAGGTACGCGTAGTGGCGCGGCGTGAGCTTCACGCCCGCAGCCGGCACCAGATCGACGAACGGATCGTGCGGCTTCGGCAAATGGTTGTGCACCGCCTGCATCACCTCGCCCACCGCGTGCGGACCGGTCACGGCCAGCACCTTCGGATGCACTTCCTCGATCAGGCCTGAGCCGCTCGCGCTTTTCTTCGCGCCGAGGCAGCCGGTGACGATCACCTTGCCGTTTTCGCTGAGCGCCTCGCCGATCGCGTCGAGGCTTTCCTGCACTGCTTCGTCGATGAAGCCACACGTGTTGACGACCACGAGGTCGGCACCGTCGTAAGTGCCGGAAATTTCGTAACCTTCGGCGCGCAACTGCGTGATGATCTGCTCGGAGTCGACCAAAGCTTTAGGACAGCCGAGGCTGACGAATCCGACCTTCGGAACGGAAGGCGTCGGCGTGGCGGGGGAACGGGTTTGCGACATAGGTGGGGTCCGGCGTATAGCGGTGGCGATGGCGACAATGGGGACGGCGCGGCGAGGTAAGCGAGGTTCAAGGGTCACGAGCGACCCACCTGCGAGAAACACTCCGCGACGCCCCGCGCAATCAACCCGCTATTGTACCGTGCCGATGGCCGCGCAATCGCGCGGCGCGGCTGGGCGCGCTGCGCGCAATCGACGCCCGCCGGCCGCCGATTGGTCCGGCTCACGCCCTCACTTGTTCTCCGGCTCCGGATTGTTTTGCGGATTGGCCGGCGCGCCCGGCGCGGCAGCCGCATTGCCCGGCCCACCCGGCGGAAACGGGAACGTGGCGAACATCGTCTTCGCCTGGTTCTGCATCTGCTCCTGCATCTGCACGAACATATTCTTCGACTGCTCGATGTAGCTGGTCATCATGCCCTGCATCATCGGCGCCTGCATGTTCATGAACTGCGACCAGACCTCGGGATTCATCGCCTTGCCTTCGTACAGATTCTTCGACTGGTCGGCGAGCTTCGCCTGAATGTCGATGAAGGCCTGGATGTTCTTCTCCAGATAGGTGCCCATCATGCCCTGCATCGCATGACCGTAGAAACGGATGATTTGCGAGAGCATCGACGATGAGAACATCGGCAAGCCGCCGCTCTCCTCTTCCAGAATGATCTGCAACAGGATGGCGCGCGTCAGGTCCTCGTTGCTCTTGGCATCGATGACCTTGAAATCCTCCTGATCGAGCACGAGCTGTTTGACGTCCGTCAGCGTGATGTACGTGCTTGTCTCGGTATCGTAGAGCCGACGATTCGGATATTTCTTGATCAGTCGTTCGGCTGTTTTCTTTGTAGTAGTAGTCATGTAACGCCTTTGAGCGCGAGTTGCGCGCGAAAACGGCGTCTTGCCGGCTGCGCAATCGGGTCATTGCGCAGGCGAGACGCCGCCGGAACCATCCGAGCCGAAGCGCGCTGCCTTGTGAGCGGCGCGCCGTGACTCAGCCCATATGCAAACCGCCGTTCAGCGAAAAATCCGCGCCCGTGGAGAAACCCGATTCGTCCGAGGCGAGCCACGCAACGATGGAGCCGATTTCGTCCGGCTGACCGAGACGGCGCACCGGAATCGTCGCGACGATCTTTTCCAGCACGTCCGGGCGGATCGACTTGACCATGTCGGTGCCGATGTAGCCGGGCGACACGGTGTTGACCGTCACGCCCTTGGTGGCCACTTCCTGCGCCAACGACATCGTGAAGCCGTGAATGCCGGCTTTCGCGGTCGAGTAGTTGGTCTGGCCGAACTGGCCCTTCTGGCCATTCACCGACGAAATGTTGATGACGCGGCCCCAGCCGCGCTCCACCATGCCGTCGATCACCTGCTTGGTAACGTTGAAGAGGCTCGTGAGGTTGGTGTCGATCACCGCCGTCCAGTCTTCATGCGTCATCTTGCGGAACACCACGTCGCGCGTGATGCCGGCGTTGTTCACCAGCACGTCGATCTCGCCGACTTCGGCCTTGACCTTGTCGAACGCGGCCTTGGTGGACTCCCAGTCGCCGACGTTGCCTTCGGACGCGATGAAATCGTAGCCCAGCGCCTTCTGCTCCTCGAGCCACTTCACGCGGCGCGGCGAGTTCGGGCCGCAACCCGCGACGACCTTGAAGCCCTCTTTGTGCAGCCGTTGGCAAATGCTCGTGCCGATGCCGCCCATCCCGCCCGTTACGTACGCAATTCGCTGTGTCATAACCTACACTCCATTATCGTTTTCGAGGCGCCGACCGGCTGCCTCTTCCCTCGTCCTTGCTTCATCTCCGCTGCCGCCGGGCGACCGGCCGACGAGGCCACTGCTGAACGCGCGCCACCTGCGGCAATGCCGCCTGCTGCAATGTGACGCGCGGCAACGCTCATGCTCGATGCCGGCTTACCGCGCTTACCGCGCCATATCCGGCATCGATGGACGCGCCTCTCAGGCGCGCTCGACCGCCAGCGCCACGCCCATGCCGCCGCCGATGCACAGCGACGCAAGACCCTTCTTCGCGTCACGCTTCTGCATTTCGTGCAGCAGCGTGACGAGAATCCGGCAGCCGGACGCGCCGATCGGATGACCGATCGCAATCGCGCCGCCGTTCACGTTGACCTTCGACGTGTCCCAGCCCATCTGCTGATGCACGGCGAGCGCCTGCGCGGCAAACGCCTCGTTGATTTCCATCAGGTCGAGGTCGGCCGGCGACCAGCCCGCGCGCTCGAGGCAACGGCGCGACGCCGGCACCGGGCCCATGCCCATCACCTTCGGATCGACGCCCGCGTTCGCATAAGCCTTGATGCGCGCGAGCGGCGTGAGGCCCAGTGCTTCCGCCTTCTTCGCCGACATGACGATCACCGCCGCGGCGCCGTCGTTCAGGCCCGACGCATTGGCCGCCGTGACCGTGCCTTCCTTCGAGAAGGCCGGCTTCAGGCTCGCCAGCGACTCGGCCGTCACGCCGTGACGCACGAACTCGTCCGTCGCGAAACGCAGCGGCTCGCCCTTGCGTTGCGGGATCTCGATCGGCACGATTTCGTCGTTGAAACGGCCGGACTTTTGCGCGGCCTCCGCCTTGTTCTGCGACAGCGCCGCGAACGCGTCCTGCTGCTCGCGCGTGATGCCGTGTTCCTTGGCGACGTTTTCCGCCGTCACGCCCATGTGATACTGGTTGTAGACGTCCCACAAGCCGTCGACGATCATCGAGTCGACCAGCTTCGCGTCGCCCATGCGGAAACCGTCGCGCGAGCCCGGCAGCACGTGCGGCGCCGCGCTCATGTTTTCCTGACCGCCGGCGATCACGATGTCCGCGTCGCCCGCGATGATCGCGTTGGCTGCGAGCATCACGGCCTTCAGGCCCGAGCCGCACACCTTGTTGATCGTCATGCCGGGCACGGCCGAGGGCAGCCCCGCCTTGATCAGCGACTGACGCGCCGGGTTCTGGCCCGAGCCCGCCGTCAACACCTGACCGAGGATGACCTCGCTGACCTGCTCGGGCTTCAGACCAGCCCGCTCGAGCACGGCGCGGATCACCGCGGCGCCCAGATCGGGCGCGGCGATCTTCGCCAGCGACCCACCGAATTTGCCTACTGCCGTACGAGCGGCCGATACGATCACAACATCAGTCATTTCCATGTCCTCCGGGCACGTCGGCCGAATGCGCCGCAGCCCGTCAAGTTAAAAATCTGGTTGTTCCCACGCCCTTGCCGAGTCGAACCGACGCTCCTCGCACCGCGAAAGCGCCGGGCGGGCGCGCCAAGCCCGCGCAAAAGCCCTACTCCCGCTGCCGCACATAACGCCCAGGCGCCGGCTCGATTACCGGAAACTCAGCCGAGCCGAGGCTGGCGCGCGGCTTCACCTTCTTGCCGCCATACTGATCGAGCCAGGTGGTCCATTCGGGCCACCAGCTGCCGGGGACCTCGGTAGCCGCGTCGAACCATTCGTCCGGGCTTTCGGGAAGGGTCTTGAGGTCGCCTTCCAGCGTCCAGTAATTGCGCTTTTTCTTCGCCGGCGGATTGACGACGCCCGCGATGTGACCGGACGCGCCGAGCACGAATTTCATCGGCCCGCTCAGGAGCGGCACCGATGCATAGGCGGTTTGCCACGGCACGATGTGGTCGTCGCGTGAACCGTAGATGAAGGTGGGCACGTCGATCTTCGAGAGGTCGATCGGCTCGCCGCAGGTGGTCAACGCACCCGGCTCGCGCAGACGATTCTCGTGATACGTATTGCGCAGATACCAGACGTACATCGGACCCGGCAAGCTGGTCGAATCGCTGTTCCAGTAGAGCAGGTCGAACGGCACCGGCGTGCGCCCCTTGAGGTAATTGTCGACCACGTAGTTCCACACCAGATCGTTCGGGCGCAGGAACGAAAACGTATTGGCGAATTCGATGCCGCGCATCAGCCCCGGCGGCGCGCCGTTCTTGCCGCCGATGGTTTGCTCGCGCATCTGCACGTGCGCCTCGTCGACGAATACGTCGAGCACGCCCGTGTCGGAGAAATCGAGCATGGCGGTGAGCAGCGTCATGGACGCGGCCGGATGTTCGCCGCGTGCCGCGGCGACCGCCAGTGCCGCGGCGAGCATCGTGCCGCCCACGCAGAAACCGAGCGTGTTGATCTGCTCGCGGCCGCTGATCTGGCTGACCGTGCCGATCGCGGTGAGCACGCCCTCGCCGATATAGTCGTCCCACGTCTTATGCGCGATGGATGCGTCCGCATTGCGCCACGAAATCAGAAACACCTGGTGCCCCGAATCCAGCGCGTGAGCGACCAGCGAATTTTCCGGCTGCAGATCGAGAATGTAGAACTTGTTGATGCAAGGCGGCACGATCAGAAGCGGCCGCTCGCGCACGGTGGCCGTGCGCGGCTTGTACTGGATCAACTGCATCAGCTCGTTTTCGAACACCACGGAACCTTCGGTGTTCGCGAGATTTTCGCCGACCACGAAACGCGATTCGTCGGTCTGCGAGATCTTGCCGCGCTGCATGTCGTTGAGCAGATTCATCACGCCCTGCCGCAAGCTCTCGCCCTGGCTTTCCAGCAGGGTTTTCTGCGCCTCGGGATTGAGTGCGAAGAAGTTGCTCGGCGACGCCGCGGCGGTCCATTGCTGAACGGCGAAACGGATGCGCTCGCGCACCTTCGGATCGGCTTCGAGCGCGTCGACCATTTCCTGCAGATAACGCGCGTTCAACAGATACCAGGCGGCCGTGAACGCATAGGCCGGCGTGGAACTCCATGCGTCGGAACTGAAACGGCGGTCCTTGAGTTCCGGAGCCTTGCTGGTGGAAGTGGCGGCCTGCTGAAGCAGTTCCATCGCTTCACGCGAATAGTCGGCTTGCAGTTTCTGCAGACGCTCCGAGGGAATTGCGGCGCTCGGTATGTTGAGACCGGCGAATGAAGGCATTGACGGCATCGTTCCCGCCGCCAGCTTGCTGAAGTCGGGCATGCCCGGAAAGGACGGCATCTGCGGCATGGACGGCATTTGCGGCACCGCGAAAGGCGTGCCGTTCGCGCCGGGGGCCGCGCCGAGCGAACGCCATGCGTTCATCCACGCGTTGAATAATTGCTGCATGCCGGCGGCCGGCGCAGCGCCGCTCGTACCGGCCTGCTGCGTTTTCTCCTTCGGGGAGTCCGTGCTGGGGGAAGCTGAGGAATGTGATGCTGCCATACCTGCTTTTGACCGGTAAGTCCTTGCGGACGGGTTGAGAGGCAGGTTCATGCGCACGTGGGCGATTGCTCGCGACCTCGTCACGCCCTGTCCTATGTACGAGGAGCTCGTGAGGAACATTCTTGCTCCCCATCGCAAGGCATGTCAATGCTTGTTCCCGATTTTGCCGCAGTGCGATAGTTTTTTAATTATCGTTTTCCCTGTGTAGCAGATCGCGCTTTTGCGTCATGAATCAACGAGCATGGCCGCAAGCGAAAAAACCTCCTATGCCGCATGAGTTTATGGGCATTTATCCATTCGCCCGAACCAACTTTCAGCGGCGGATTTGCGCAGTGCGGCGAATTCCGGCAGCGCAGCAAAAAAGCGCGCCGCGCGTCGGAACAAACCCGCATACGCATGCTGCCAGGGACGGTGGGAGAGCCGCGCAGAGGTCGCTGGCGGCACGGCTTCATGATCGTGCTCAACGTGCGAAACGCCATTCGATGCCACGGTTCGCGCCTCAGCAGTTGAATAACCGAGGCGCCTCGCATGCCACGCGTGGACGCGGGACTTCGGTCACGTTGCACTGGCAGCGAGCGTGCCAGTCGCGCTCACGCGCAGGGCTAGTCGGCGATCGTCTGCGCCTCACCGTCGAGCCAGATGAGCGCCGCCATGCGGCCCGTCTCGCGATCGCGGCGATACGAGTAGAAACGTTCGCGTTGCGTGACCGTGCAAAGGTCACCGCCGACGATCCGCGTCACCCCGAGCCGCTGCAGCCGCAAGCGCGCGAGCGCCGCGAGATCGGCCAGATATTTGCCCGCGTTTTGCGGATGCTCGACGAACGCGTTCGCGGTGGCCTCGCGTTGCGTGCCGTCGACGCCGTTCATGAAGGCGTCACGCACATCAGGGCCGACCTCGAACGCATCGGGTCCGATCGCCGGACCGAGGTATGCGTGCAATGCACCGGCCTGCACGCCGGCCAGTTCGGCCACGCGCCGCGCGGTCTGTTCGACGATGCCCGCCGCCAGCCCGCGCCAACCCGCGTGCGCCGCGCCCACCGCGCGCCCCGCTTCGTCGCACAACAGCACCGGCATGCAATCGGCGACCATGACTACGCAGACCGTGCCCGCGCGATCGGTGACGCTGGCGTCGGCCCGCGTCGGCGTGCCGCTCGCATGAGCCTGCGCGAGCGCGTCTTCCGCGCGCACGATGTCGGCGCCGTGAATCTGCTGGAGCCACGCGGCCTCGCTGACGCCAACGAGGCGCAGCAGCCGCTCGCGATTGGCGGCGACCGCGGCCGGATCGTCACCGGATTTCAGGCCCAGATTCAGGCCGCCTGGCTGGTCGGCGCCGTTGCGCCAGCGGCCGAACGGCGGTCGACTCACGCCGCCGTCGCGCGTGGTGACGAGCGCGCGCACGCGCGGCGACACATTCCATGCGGGTTGCACAACATCGTCAAAGCTCAGCGCCGGCAAGCTCATGCGTGACCGTCCTCGTCGTGTTCGTCGGCGTCGTGCTCGAGTTCGCCGTTTTCGTCGGCATCCTCGTCGAGCGACGCTTCATAGCCCTCTTCCTCATAGTACGTCCCGTCGAATTCGCCTGCATCGTCGCGGCCGAGACCGAGCGCCGCCGACAGCGCCGCCATGTCTTCCGGCACGTCGGCGCGCCACTGCATCGTGCGGCCGGTTCGCGGATGAACCAGACCGAGCCGCCATGCATGCAGCGCCTGGCGCGCGAAGCCGTCCGGCAGCGGCGTGACCGAACGCTTGCCGCGTGCGCGCCCATACACCGGATCGCCGAGCAGCGGATGGCCGATATGCGCGCAATGCACGCGAATCTGATGAGTGCGGCCGGTTTCGAGGTCGCAGTGAATCGCGGTAACCGGCTGCCGCTGCCAGATCGCCGTATCGACGCGCCGGAAATGCGTGCGTGCCGGTTTGCCAGATGCGCCCGTCACGACCGCCATGCGCGTGCGTTCGCGCGGGTCGCGGCCGATCGGCGCGTCGATCGTGCCCTCTTCCGGCATGTTGCCCCACACCAGCGCGAGGTAACGGCGCTTCACCGTGCGCGCCTGCAACTGGCGCACGAGGTCGGTCTGCGCCTCCAGCGTGCGCGCGACCACCATCAGCCCGGAGGTTTCCTTGTCGAGGCGATGCACGATGCCCGCGCGCGGCAAGCCCGCGGCCGCGTCGCCATAGCGGTACAAAAGACCATTCAGCAGCGTGCCGCCCCAATTGCCGGCCGCCGGGTGCACCACCATGCCGGCGGGCTTGTTGATGACCACGAGCGTGTCGTCCTCGTACACGATGTCGAGCGGCACCGGCTCGGGCGTGAACGCGAGTTGCTCGGGCAGCAGATCCGGCACCAGTTCGATGGTGGCGCCGAGCGGCACCGGCTGGCGAATCTTCGCCGGCTTGCCGTCGATACGCACCCGCTCGGCTTCGATCCAGCTTTGCAGGCGGTTGCGGGAAAACTCGGGAAATACCCGCGCCAGCACCTTGTCGAGGCGTTCGCCGGCCAGTTCGTCCGGCACCACGACGCTGCGCGGCGACTCGTCCGCCACGGGGCTCGCCACGGTCGGCACCAGGCTTTGCGCGCCGGCGGCGGCAAGCGCATCGGTGCCCAGATCGTCGTCGAGGGAATCGACGCCCAACGCGTCGGAGGGGTCAGCGCTTACGCTATAATCTTCGTTGCTATTCCCGGCGCCGGTTGCGGCGCCTGGAGTATTTGAGCGGGTCATTGAGTCTGGGTCACCTGGACGTAAAGCTAGACTGGAAAATGCGAGCCTTGAACACCATCACTAAAGCGGCGATCAATTTGGCGGCCATCAAGAAGGCGGCCCGGAAAGTGGCCGGATACATTGCGTGTGCCGCGGCGGTCGTCGTTGTCGCGGCTTGTCACGGCCTGCCGGAAAAGACCGACGAAACGGCAACGTGGAACAACAACAAATTATATACGGAGGCGAACGACGCCTTGACCGGTGGTGACTACGGCAAGTGCGCGAAGTACTTCGAAATGCTCCAGGGCCGCGATCCGTTCGGCCACTTCGCACAGCAAGCACAGATCAACGTTGCGTATTGCAACTGGAAAGACAACGAAAACGCCGCCGCCGACCAGGCGATCGACCGCTTCATCCAGTTGCACCCGGATCATCCGGACATCGCTTACGCGTACTACCTGAAGGGCATGATCCACTTCAACGACGACCTGGGTCTGTTCGGCCGCTTCTCCGGCCAGGACATGAGCGAGCGCGATCCCAAGTCGCTGCGTCAGTCGTATGACGCGTTCAAGGTCGTCGTGGACCATTATCCGAACAGCAAGTATGCGCCGGACGCCGCGCAACGCATGCGCTATATCGTGAACGCGCTCGCGTCGCACGAAGTTCACGCGGCGGATTACTACTACCGCCGCGGCGCCTATGTCGCCGCGATCAACCGCGCGCAACTGGCGTTGACGGAATACAAGAACGCACCGGCTATTGAAGACGCGCTGCACATCATGATGCTCTCGTACCAGAGGCTGAACCAGCCGCAACTGGCCGACGACACCAAACGCATTCTCGCCGGCACCTTCCCGGACAGCCCGTACATCACGGGCCATGCAAGGCCGGGTAAGGAAAAATCGTGGTGGCAGTTCTAAGCGCCCGACACCCGGAATTTAGCGGGAAACAAAAACGCCACGACTTCGGTCGTGGCGTTTTTGTTTGTGCTGGCGCAAAGACCGCCGCCGGCTTGCATCCAGCGCAGGCCGGCAACGAGTTCGCTCAGTTCCGCTCGAACAAGGCAATCGACTCCACATGCGACGTGTGCGGGAACATGTTCACCACGCCCGCGCCCACCAGCCGATAGCCGGCTTCATGCACGAGCAGGCCGGCGTCGCGCGCGAGCGTCGCCGGATTGCACGATACATAGACGATGCGACCCGGCAGCGGCCCATTGCCGCTCTGCGCGATTTCCGCGAGCGCCTTGGCGACCGCCAGTGCGCCTTCGCGCGGCGGGTCGACGAGGAATTTGTCGAAGTGGCCGAGCGCGCGCATGTCGTCGGCGGTGACTTCGAACAGATTGCGGCAGGCGAACGACGTATGCCCCGCCACGCCGTTCAATTCCGCATTGGCGAGCGCACGCGAAGTCAGCACCTCGCTGCCTTCGATACCCACGACTTCCTTCGAAATCCGCGCGAGCGGCAGCGTGAAGTTGCCGATTCCGCAGAACAGATCGAGCACGCGGTCGGTACGCGCCGGCGCCAACAGCCGCAGCGCCCGGCTCACCAGCACGCGGTTGATCGCGTGATTCACCTGAGTGAAGTCGGTCGGCTTGAACGGCATGCGGATGCCATATTCCGGCAGCGTGTAGTCGAGCTGCGCGTCGAGCGGATAAAACGGCGTGACCGTGTCCGGCCCCTTTGGCTGCAGCCACCACTGCACCTTGTGCTCGTCGGCGAAATCGCGCAGCACCTGTTCGTCCGCGGCGGTGAGCGGCTCGAGATTGCGCAGTACCAGCGCGGTGACCGATGAGCCGACCGCGACCTCGATCTGCGGCATGCGGTCGTAGATGGACAGCTTGCGGACCATGAAGCGCAGCGGCATGAGCATGGCGGAGACGTGCGGCGGCAGCACCTCGCAGGTCTTCATGTCGGCGATGTAGCTGCTCTTCTTCTCGTGAAAACCGATGCGCATGCCGCCTTTTTCCGGCAGATAACGCACGGCCAGACGCGCGCGATAGCGATAACCCCAGGACGGTCCGTGAATCGGCCGGAACACCGTTTCCGGGCGCACCTTCGCGAGATGTTGAAGATTGTCCTCGAGCACGCGCTGCTTGACGGCGATCTGGGCGCGAATATCCAGATGCTGCATCGAACAGCCGCCGCAGATATCGAAGTAGCGGCATTTCGGCGTCGTGCGGATCACGCTTTCGCGGAACACCTGCACCACTTCCGCCTGCTCGAACTTCGGCTTGCTGCGATGCGTGGCATAGCTGACGCGTTCGCCGGGCAACGCGCCTTCGACGAAAATCACCTTGCCGGGCGTGCCGTCCTCGCTTTCGACGCGGCCGACGCCGCGCGCTTCCATATCGAGCGAGACGATTTCGATGATCGGCTCGTGACCGGTAATGACGGGCGCCGGCGCCGAAGCGGGGGCCTTGTGGTACTTGGACGGGCGCTTGGGCGAGCGACGATGGGGGGCAGTTCGGGACACCTGCGACTTCCTGACAAACTTTGGGGAAAGGCGAGATTGTAGACGAAGCGCCGCGGTTGCCAACCGCGGTTGCGGCGGCCCGGCACGGCAAGGACGGGCATGACGCGCGCCAGGCGCTTCTATTGTGATTAGCGTGCGCCGAACCGCTTCGTCACCTGCCCGAAAGCGGATTACTGTTCGAATGCCGCCAGATACTCGGCCCATTGCGGCGCCGTTTCCAGCGCCAGCGCATTTTTGACCAGATTGATTTCGTCAGCATACTCTTCAGCCGAAAACGCGCCGCGAATCAACTGGAAGCGGCAATAGAGCAAGTACGTATTGACGACGTCGGTCTCGCAATAATTACGGATTTCCTCGACGCGGCCTTGCTGGTACGCATGCCACACCTGGCTGCCGTCCATGCCCATCTTGCCGGGGAAGCCGCACATCTTGGCGAGCGCGTCGAGCGGTGCGTTGGCGCGCGCCTGATACATCGCGAGCACGTCCATCAGATCCGTGTGGCGCGCGTGGTAGCGGCTGATGTAGTTGTTCCACTTGAACTCGCGGTCGTCCTCGCCGAGATCCCAGAAACGGTAGGCGGGAATACCGTTCACGAGCGCCCGGTAATTCAGCACCGGCAAGTCGAACCCGCCGCCGTTCCACGACACGAGTTGCGGCGTGTACTTCTCGATCACGCGATAAAACGACTGCACCAGCGCCGCCTCGCCGTCCGCGAGCGTACCGAGCGAGCGCACCCGGAAACCGTTGTTGTCGCGGAACACGCAGGAAATCGCCGCGATCCTTTGCAGATGATGCGGCAGGAAATCGCTGCCGGTCTTTTCGCGGCGCGCGGCGAACGCGTGCTCGGCGACTTCGGCGTCGCTCATCGTGGCGGGCAGATCTTCGAGGCGGCGGATGCCGGCGACATCGGGAATCGTCTCGATGTCGAAAACAAGAATCGGTGTCATCAGGTTAGAGAACGGCGTCCTTGCGAACGCCGTTGGAGGCGAAGAAGCGCTTTAACCGCACGAGCGCTTCCTGTTGGATCTGGCGCACACGTTCGCGCGTGAGGCCCATTTCGTCGGCCAGTTCCTCGAGCGTGGCGGGTTCGATGTGATTGAGCCCGAAGCGGCGCTCGATCACATGACGATGCTTGTCCGACAAGCGCGCGAGCCATGCGCGCGTGAGGGTTTCCAGTTCGCGATGCTGCACTTCGGCGTCCGGCGACTGGCTTTGGTCGTCGGACAGCAGATCGAGCAGGCTGCTCGCCGGATCGAGGTCGAGCGGCGCATCCAGCGACGCGGTGTGCTCGTTGAGCGCGAGAATGTCGGTGACTTCGTCGGTGGTTTTGCCGGTCAGATAGGCAATGTCGTCGATGCTGGCGTCGCGGCGCTCGGCCGCCTCGCCCGAATTCATCGAATTCTTTTCGAGATGGCGCTTGGCGCGCAGCACCTGATTGAGTTCACGAATCACGTGAACCGGCAAACGCACGGTGCGCGCCTGGTTCATGATCGCGCGCTCGATGCTCTGACGGATCCACCACGTGGCGTAAGTGGAAAATCGGAAGCCGCGCGTGGGGTCGAATTTCTCGATGGCGTGCATCAAGCCGAGGTTGCCCTCTTCGATCAGATCGAGCAGCGGCACGCCGCGGTTCAGATAACCCTTCGCAATGCTGACGACGAGCCGCAAATTGCGCTCGATCATCACTTGCCGGGCGTCGAACTCGCCCGCCTTCGCGAGCCGCGAATACTTCTGCTCTTCCTCGACGGTGAGGAGCGGCTTGACGCTGATCCGGTTCAGGTAATGCTGGATCGTGTCGGCCGTCAACTCGGCTTGCAGGAGCGCGCGGAAATCGTCGGCGTCCGGCACGACCTCGCTCGCACCTTCGCGGGCGTCGACGGCTTCCTCCGCGCCGCCCTGGCGATCGTCGAGTTCGCGCTCTTCCGCGATCTCGTCTTCCGCTTCCGAAGCGCTGCTTTCCTCCACCGAAGCGGACGTGGCACGGCTGATCGTCTCAGATTCGGCTTGCGGCAGGCGGCGCTTCGATTTCGGCATGGTCGTATCGCTCTATTGCGGCGGCAAATACTTCAGTGGGTCGACCGGCTTACCCTGCCGGCGAACTTCGAAATGCAACATCACACGGTCGGAATCGCTATTCCCCATCTCAGCGATCTTCTGCCCCTTCGTCACCGCGTCCCCCTCTTTTACCATCAAAGAGCGGTTGTGTGCATATGCGGTGAGATAAGTTGCGTCATGCTTGATGATAATGAGATTGCCGTAACCACGCAGCCCATTTCCTGCATAAACCACACGTCCGTCCGCCGATGCCTTGACAGCGTCGCCGGCAGCGCCGCCGATGTTGACGCCCTTGTTGGTCGAATCGTTGAACGTGCCGAGGAGCGGCCCGCGCACCGGCCAGGAGAATGCGACGTTGCCGCTTGCGCCGGCCGTCGAGTCGCTGGCCGCGCCGGGCGTGGCCGGCGGCGTGAGCGCCGCGTTATTCGCGCCGGAACCATAGATCGGCGGCGCCGCGGCGGCGCTCGACGGCGGCGTGCTGCTGAGCGGCGCGGTCTGCACGGCGCCGCTGTTGCCGATCGGCGCGGTGGCAACGCCCGGCGTCAAGGCCGCGGTATTCGCACCAGGCGGCACCACCCGCAGCAACTGATCGACTTCGATCTGATTCGGGTTGGTGAGATTGTTCCACGCCGAAATATCGCGGTAGTTCTGACCGTTCTCCAGCGCGATCCGGTACAGCGTATCGCCAGGCTTCACGCGGTAGTAACCCGGAGGCGGCGGACCGAGCGGCACGGCCGGCTGCGCTGCCTGCGTGCCGAGCACGCCGCCACCGGAGCGGTCGACGACCGGCGCCTGATCGAGCCGGGATGCACAGGCCGTCATCAACAGGGACAAGGCGAGCACGCACACGCTACGCTGGGTTACGGTCATGGGGACATTCAGTGTGGTTCTTTGCATCGCGCGCAACATACTCATCGGTGTCAAATCACTCCGGATTTTAAGGGTACAAAGAAAACGCGATCAAGCCGCGACTCGCGCCACTGCGCGGGTCCGAGGCGCTCGACGAGAGTCAGCACCTGGCTGTGCCCCTCCTGCGAGCCGACCGGCGCGACCAGACGGCCGCCGATCGCGAGTTGTTCAAGCAAGGCCTGCGGTACGTCGAGCCCGGCCGCCGCGATCACGATCGCGTCGAACGGCGCCGCCGACGGCAAGCCCAATCGTCCGTCGCCGTAGTGCAGCCGAATGTTCGGAATGCGCAGCGGACGCAAGTTTATCTTCGCGCGCTCGGACAACGGCTTGATGCGCTCGATCGAATACACCTCGCGCGCGACCTGGCTCAGCACCGCCGCCTGATAGCCGCAACCGGTGCCAATTTCCAGCACGTTGTTCAACGCGCGGCCGGCTGCCGCGAGTTCGATCATGCGCGCGACGACCGAGGGCTTCGAGATGGTCTGGTGGTGGCCGATCGGCAGCGCGGCATCTTCATACGCCTGGGCCGCGAGCCCCGGATCGACGAACATGTGGCGCGGCACCACCGACATCGCGTTCAACACGCGCGGATGGGTGACCCCGTTCGCTCGCAGGCGTTCGACCATCCGTTCGCGAACCCGTTCCGAAGTCAGCGCCAGGGCGCCGTTCAAGGCGACGCTCGGCGCGGCGGCGCGGTCGTTGAGTTTGGCGGCGGGCTTACTCGACGGCACGCCGTTGGGCGCGGTGCGCGGTGCGAGGATTTGCGCGGCGGCTTTCGCCAGGGGTTTGGGTTGCGATTGAAGCTGCGGCTTGGACTGAGGTTTGACCGCGGTGTGGGCCGGCCCCCTTGCTTGAGGCTGAGCTGGCGGCCTGGCCTGCGCCTTGACCGCCGACTTCGCCTGGGCCGGAGCTTGCGCCTCGGGCGTCCTGGCTTGAACTGGCATGGCCTGAGCGCCTTTCACCGACGAAGCGGATGACGCGTTTTTCGCCGACGGCTTGCGAGCGTTGAGCGCCGCGCTCGCGGCGAATGCCGCCGCGCGGATTTCTCCCGGACGGCCTTCGGGCCGGCGCGGTTCGCGCACCAGGTCCTCGAGGCCGAGCGGAAAGCGCTTCGCGCGCTCGTTCGTCATGAAGCGCCGCTGCCGGCGCGCGCCCAGTCGCGCGCGGCGGGCAGCATTTGCGTGTGGGTCAGATCGAGCTGCAACGGCGTGATCGACACATGGCCGTTGGCGACCGCATGAAAATCCGTGCCTTCGCTCGCGTCGCGCGCGCTGCCCGACGGCCCGATCCAGTAGATCGGCTCGCCACGCGGATTGGTCTGGCGGATCACCGGCTGCGACGGATGCCGCTTGCCCAGACGCGTGATCTGCCAGTCACGCAATTGCTCATACGGCAGATTCGGAATGTTGACGTTCAACAGCGGATGCCCCGGCAGCGGCTGCGCGAGGTAATGCGCGACGATCTCGGCGGCGACGCGCACCGCGTCTTCGAGATGCACCCAGTCCTTGTCGACCAGCGAGAACGCGATGGCCGGCACGCCGAACATGATGCCCTCGGTGGCGGCCGCGACGGTGCCCGAATAAAGCGTGTCCTCGCCCATGTTCTGGCCGTTGTTGATGCCCGAAACGACGAGGTCCGGCGTATGGTCGAGCATGCCCGTGAGCGCGATGTGCACCGAGTCCGTAGGCGTGCCGTTCACGTAGTAAAAACCGTTCGCCGAACGCAGCACCGAGAGCGGGCGTGACAGCGTCAAGGAATTCGACGCGCCGCTGCAGTTCTGTTCGGGGGCCATCACGGTGACATCCGCGATCGGCTTGAGCGCTTCATGAAGCGCGGCAAGACCAGGCGCCAGATAACCGTCGTCATTGCTGAGTAGGATTCGCATGCGGCGATTGTAACCGAGGAAAGAAGACGCGCGAACGACACCGCGCCCGGTCTGCAATGCACGGGCGGATTGTCTAGGGTGGGCGGTCTCGGGTCGGGTTTAAACCAGGTTTGAGCCGGCTTGGATCGCGTTGCGAACGCGTGCCCGGCGCCACAACCGTACGGTCGTGCGGATTGTTTTACACTCGATAGGATTGCAACGCCCCGAAGCAAGTCCCCTTGCGGGACGCTGATCGATACGGAGACACGATGCGCGCGATTCGCTGTAAGCAATACGGGCCACCGGAAAGCCTGGTGGTCGAAGATCTGCCGGACCTCCAGCCGCCGCCCGGCCACGTCGTGATCGACGTCAAAGCCGCGGCCGTCAATTTTCCCGATGTGCTGATCATCGAAAACAAATACCAGTTCAAACCACCTCTGCCCTTTACGCCCGGCTCGGAAGTCGCGGGAATCGTGCGGGCGGTCGGCGCCGACGTCACGCGGTTCAAGCCGGGCTCGCGCGTGGTGGCGTTCACCGGTTCGGGCGGCTTCGCCGAGCAGGCGCTCGCGCCGGTCGACGCGTGCGTGCCGCTCGCGGACGATGTCGATCTGGAACTGGCCGCCGCGTTCACGCTGGCCTACGGCACGTCGCATCACGCGGTGGTCGATCGTGGCGCGTTGCAGGCGGGTGAAACGATGCTGGTGCTGGGCGCGGCCGGCGGCGTCGGGCTGGCGGCGGTCGAGATCGGCAAGGCGCTCGGCGCGCGCGTGATCGCGGCGGCGTCGAGCGACGAGAAACTCGCCGTCTGCGTGAAGCATGGCGCGGACGCCACCATCAATTACGGCACCGAGGACCTGCGCGAGCGCATCAAGGCGCTCACCGACGGCAAAGGCCCGGACGTGATCTACGACCCGGTCGGCGGTGTCTATGCGGAGCCGGCGTTTCGCAGCATCGGCTGGCGCGGGCGTTATCTCGTGGTCGGCTTTGCGAACGGCGAGATCCCGAAGCTGCCGCTCAATCTGACGCTGCTCAAGGGCGCGAGCGTGGTCGGCGTATTCTGGGGCGACTTCGCGAGGCGCGAGCCGCAGCGCAATCACGCCGCGTTCGAGCAGATGACCGGCTGGATCCGCGAGGGCAAGCTCAAGCCGTACGTGTCGGCGCGCTATTCGCTCGAGGATACCGGCCGCGCATTGCGCGATATGGCCGAGCGTCGCGTGATCGGCAAGGTGGTGATTACGCCGTAGGTGTCGCGTGGTTGAGCGGTGTTTCGTTCGGCGGCCGTCCAGGCGGCAAAGGAAAACGGCGTGCGGCTCGCGAACCGCGCGCCGTTTTTTGTGGCTTGCACTTGTTCAGCCGCGTGCTGGTTGAGTGCGATGCTCGTCGAGGCCGGCGCGCCTGTCAGCGCCCCGCCCTCGAGCGCTTACAACTTCTCCGTATCGCCCGTCTTCGGTTGCCACTTCATCAAGCGCCGCTCGCCGATGCCGACAAGCGCATCGAGAATCAGCGCGAACGCGGTCAACACGAGAATCCCCGCGAACACGGTATTGATATCGAAGGTGCCTTCGGCCTGCAGAATCAGGTAGCCGACGCCGCGCGCCGAGCCGAGATACTCGCCCACCACCGAACCGACGAACGCCAGTCCCACCGAGGTGTGCAAGCTGGAAAACACCCAGCTCATCGCGCTCGGCAGATAGACGAAGCGCAGCAACTGCTTGCGGTTCGCGCCGAGCATGCGCGCGTTGGCGAGCACGACCGGGCTCACTTCCTTCACGCCTTGATAGACGTTGAAGAACACGATGAAGAACACCAGCGTGACGCCGAGCGCCACCTTCGACCAGATGCCGAGGCCGAACCACACCCCGAAGATCGGCGCGAGAATCACGCGCGGCATCGAATTGGCGGCTTTGATGTACGGATCGAACAGCGCGCTCGCGAGCGGCGAGAGCGCGAGCCACAAGCCGACGCCGAGCCCGAACGCGGTGCCGAGCGCGAACGCGAGCACCGTCTCGACGAGCGTGATCCACAGATGCAGATAGATCTCGCCCCCCGTGAACCATTCCCAGATCCGCTGCAACACCTTTTGCGGCTCGCCGAAGAAGAACGCGGCCTTGTTCGGGTCGTCGAAATAGAACGCCGGCAGCAGCGTCGGGCTGGTCAGCACGTACCAGAGCGCGAAGCACAGCACGAGCAGCAGCCATTGCCAGATCACCAGATTCGCCCGGTTCGGGCGCAACGTCTTCCACATGTCTCGATTTGCCTTGGACGATTGATTAGCGATAAGCGCAAATGCCGAACGCAACGGCGCGAAGCGCTGAACGCGCGGTTAAACCGCGGTCAGTTGCTGCTGGTAACCCTTGAGGACCTCATCGCGCAGCACGCTCCAGATCTGCGCGTGCAATTCGACGAAGCGCGGATGCGCGCGAATCTCGGCAACATCGCGCGGACGCGGCAGATCGATCGTGAATTCGCCGATCGGATGCGTGCCCGGCCCGGCCGAGAGCACCACCACGCGGTCCGACATCGAGATCGCCTCGTCGAGATCGTGCGTGATGAACAGCACGGCTTTGCGTTTGGCCGCCCACAGATCGAGCAGCTCGTTTTCCATTAGCTGGCGCGTCTGGATATCGAGCGCCGAAAACGGCTCGTCCATCAGGATGATGTCGGGATCGAGAATCAGCGTCTGCGCCATCGCGACGCGCTTGCGCATGCCGCCCGACAGTTGATGCGGATAGCGGTCGCCGAAACCGCCGAGGCCGACGCGCTTGAGCCACTCGTCCGCTTTGTCGCGCGCTTCGGCCGGCGGCACGCCCTGGAACGCGAGGCCCGCCATGACGTTGTCGATAGCGGAGCGCCACGGCATCAGCGCATCGGCCTGGAACATGTAGCCGGCGCGCCGGTTGATGCCCTTGAGCGGCTCGCCGAACACGCTGACCGTGCCCGACGACGGCCCCAGCAAGCCCGCGCCGACGTTCAACAGCGTGGACTTGCCGCAGCCGGTCGGGCCGACCACGGAGACGAACTCGCCCGGCGCGATGCGCAGCGTGGTGTCCTTCACGGCCGTATAGCGCTGCGCGCGGTTGTCGCGCGCGGCGAACGTGCAGGTGATGTTTTCGAGCGCCAGGGCGGCAACGGTCATCGTTCGGCTCGCTTCGAGGATCGGTTTCGGTTTGTGACGTCGACAGTCAGGGGCCGCTTGCTCGGGACGAACGCGGCGCGTGTCGCGCTCGTCCCTCCCTGCCCCTGGTTTATGCCTTGACGGTGGCCAACGCCTTCTTGACGAAGTCGTTGGTCCAGGTTCTCGACAGATCGATCGGCTTGCCTTGCACGTTCGGGTCGAACGCCTGCAAGGTTTTCAGCGCGGTCGCCGGGCCGTCCGTGGGCATCAACCCGTCCGGCGACATGGCTTCCTTCACGTGCTGCCACGCGTCCAGATACACCGCGCGGTCGCCGAGCAGATAGCCTTCCGGCACCGTGTTGATCAACTCGGTGCCGGTTGCCGTTTGCAGCCATTTGAGCGCGCGCACCATCGCATTGGTGAGCGCCTGCGTGGTGTTCGGGTTCTTCGTGATGAAGCTTTGCGACGCGTACAGGCACCCTGCCGGCATGTCGCCGCCGAATACGCTGCGCGTGTCGGCGAGCGTGCGCGTGTCCGACACGACGCGAATCTCGCCGGTGCGCTCGAGCTTGGTCATCACCGGATCGAGATTGGCGAGTGCGTCGATCTGGCCGGACTGCAACGCGGCGATCGCGCCGGCGCCCGCACCGACGCCAATGAACGCGACGTCTTTCGCGGTGAGCCCCGCCTTGCCGAGCACGAAGCTCGCCATGATCGAAGTCGACGAACCCGGCGCGGTCACGCCGATTTTCTTGCCCTTCAGATCAGCGATCGATTTGTAGTTCGGCATCGTCTTCTTCGACACCGCGAGCACGATCTGCGGCGCGCGCCCTTGCAGCACGAATTCGCGGAACGACTGCTTTTGCGCCTGCAGCAGCAAGGTGTGCTCGAACGCGCCGGACACCACGTCCGCGCTGCCGCCGACCGCTGCCTTCAACGCTTGTGACCCGCCGGCGAAATCGGAGATTTCGACGTCGAGCCCTGCTTCCTTGAAGTAGTTGCGGCGCTCCGCAATGGTGAGCGGCAAGTAATAGAACAGGTTCTTGCCGCCGACGGCGATCGCCACCTTGGTGGTTTCAGGTTTGCCCTGCGCGAAAGCGAGCGGCGCGGTGGTGGCGAGCGTGGCGCCAGCGAGCGCGGCGGTTCCGGCGAGGAAGGTTCTGCGTTGCATGTCGAGTAGTCTCCAGCTTTCGTTGTTCAGCTTTTTTCTCTTCTTGCCGCGGCGTTCGTGGGCGCCATGCCCGCGTTCGGCTTTGCGTCACCGCGTGCGGCAAGTTGCGCACGCCATCGCTGGTCACGCGCGGCGGGCCTTGCCGGGCACGCGCTCATTCAAACGATCTGTTGCGCGTGCAAGCTTGCAATGTGGTCAGCATCATAACCTAGCGACTGTAGGACTTCATCGGTATGTTCACCCAGTTCGGGACCGAGCCAGCGCGTTTCGCCGGGGGTTTCCGAGAGCTTCGGCGTGACCGACGGCAGCGTGATGTCCTGGCCGTCCTGCCATTTGAAGCGCTGGATCATCTGGCGCGCCATGTACTGCGGATCGGTGAACATGTCCGCGACACTGTAGATACGGCCGGCCGGCACGTCGGCCGCATTCAGCACCGCGAGCGCTTCGTCGATGGTGCGCGTCGCGAGCCATGCGGCAATCGCGCCGTCGATCTCCTGGGTGCGCGGCACGCGGCCGTCGTTGTGCGCGAGCGCCGCATCATTCGCGAGATCGTCGCGCTCGATCGCCACCATCAGCCGCTTGAAGATCGGATCGCTGTTGCCGCCGATCACGATGCTGCCGTCGCGGCACGGATACGTATTCGACGGCACGATACCGGGCAACGATGCGCCGGTGCGCTCGCGCACCATGCCGTACACGCCGTACTCGGGCACCACGCTTTCCATCATGTTGAAGACGGCCTCGTACAACGCGACGTCGACCACTTGCCCCTTGCCGCCGTTCACCTGTTTGTGATGCAGCGCCATCAGCGCGCCGATCACGCCGTGCAGCGCGGCGATCGAATCGCCGATCGAAATGCCGATGCGCGGCGGCGGCAAATCCGGATAGCCGGTAATGTGACGCAAGCCGCCCATCGATTCGGCGATCGCGCCGAAGCCGGGCCGGTCGCGATACGGCCCGGTCTGACCGTAGCCGGATAGACGCACCATCACGAGGCCGGGATTTTCCGCGGAAAGCACGTCGTAACCGAGCCCGAGTTTCTCCAGCAAGCCCGGCCGGAAATTCTCGACGACGATATCCGCTTCTTTCGCCAGGCGCCGCACGATCTCCTTGCCCTCTTCGGCCTTCAGATTGATCGTGACGGATTTCTTGTTGCGCGCCTGCACCGCCCACCACAGCGACGTACCGCCCACCTCGGGATAGAGCTTGCGCCACTTGCGCAGCGGATCGCCGCCTTTGGGATCCTCGATCTTGATGACGTCCGCGCCAAATTCGCCGAGAAAGCGCGCGGCGAACGGGCCGGCGATCAGCGTGCCGAGTTCCAGCACCTTGACGCCGGCGAGTGGGCCGGGTCGGGTGGCTTGATCGGGTTGACCTTCATGCGCGGCGCTCGTGTCTGATTCAGGGGTGACGCTCATGTGTCTCCTTTCTTCTGTCTTCGAGGTGTGCGGTGGTGGAGCGCATCAGGCGGCGATGCCTCGCCTCGCCTGATGCTGCGTGCGGCGGCGGCGAGCGCCTCGTGCTACATCGAACGACGGTCGAGCATCGCGCGGGCGATCGTGCCGGCGTCGACATATTCGAGTTCGCCGCCGACCGGCACGCCGCGCGCGAGGCGCGTGACGGCAAGACCGCGCGCCTTGAGCGTCTGCCCGAGGTAGTGCGCGGTGGCTTCGCCTTCGTTCGTGAAATTGGTCGCGAGCACGACTTCCTTGACCACGCCGTCGGACGCGCGTTTGACCAGCCGGTCGAAATGGATCTCCTTCGGGCCGATGCCGTCGAGCGGGCTCAAGCGTCCCATCAGCACGAAATAGAGACCGCGATAGGTCATCGTCTGTTCGAGCATGATCTGGTCGGCGGGTGTTTCGACGACGCACAGCAGTGTGGGATCGCGTTCGGCATCGAGGCAGACCTCGCAGATTTGCGCCTCGGTGAACGTGTTGCACTTCTCGCAGTGCTGCAGATGCTCGGTCGCGAACAGCAGCGAGCGGCCGAGCTTTTCGGCGCCCTCGCGGTCGTGCTGCATCAGGTGGTACGCCATGCGTTGCGCGGACTTCGGCCCGACACCGGGCAGCGCGCGCAGCGCTTCGACGAGCGCCGACAAGGCGGAAGGTTGTTTCATGCGGAATCGGCGTCGAAGTGGGTGTTACGCGGTATGCGGTTGACTCGGTGAGGGTCTGGTTTGCTTGCGTTGCCTAAGCTGCCTGGGTTGCTTCTACTGCTTTCGTTTCTGCGTCCGCTGCGTCGAGATTCCTGACTGCGTGCCCGACAGGCGCGCCGCATCGCCCCAAGCGCGCCGGCGCGCATGGCAAGCGCGCGCGGCTCGCGTTCAGCTTACGCAGCGGCGCGGCATGACCGCAGCCACGCGCGCCGCGTCGAGCGCCGCGGTTCAGAACGGCAGCTTGAAGCCCGGCGGGAGCGGCAGGCCCGAGGTCATGCCGCCCATTTTTTCCTGGGCAGTGGCTTCGGCCTTGCGCACGGCGTCGTTGAATGCAGCGGCGACGAGGTCTTCCAGCATGTCCTTGTCGTCGGCGAGCAGGCTCGGGTCGATCGACACGCGGCGCACGTCGTTCTTGCAGGTCATCGTCACCTTCACGAGACCGGCGCCCGACTGCCCCTCGACTTCGATCTGCGCGAGTTGCTCCTGCATCTTCTTCATGTTTTCCTGCATCTGCTGGGCTTGTTTCATCAGCCCGGCGAGTTGGCCTTTCATCATGGACGTGCTCCTTCGTGATAGCGTGAAGTTCGGTGAATCGGGCGCGCTCGGGCGCTTCGGTGTTATTGGGCGAGGCGAATCAGTGGGCCGGCGGCGCGCCGTTCTGACCCGCGTCCGGCGTAATCGGACGGATCGAGCCGGGCACGATGCTCGCGCCGAACTCGCGGATCAGCGACTGCACGAACGGATCGGCGCCGATCTCGCGCTCCGCTTCCCGCTGACGCTGCGCGCGCATGGCGGCGTCGTGCGCGGCCGCTGTGCGGCGCGCCGCGCCGACCTCGACCAGCACGTCGACATTGTGGCCGAGCTTTTCGGCGAGCGCCGCTTTCAGTTTAGCGACCTGCGAGGCTTCCGCGTACTGCGGCACCGGCACGTTGAGTTTGAGCGTGTTGCCTTCGAGCGCCATCAGTTCGCTATTGAACGCGAGCTGATACGAAATGCCCTTGAGCGGCAGGTCGACGGCGAGCGCCGGCCAGTCGCCCTTGAAGCCCAGCGGATCGAGCGGCACGGCGGGCGGCAGCGGACGTTCATCGACCTCCGGCGCCGGTGCGGGTGCGGCGTTCACGCGGACGTCGTCGGGGCCGCTGTCGAATACCGGCATGTAATCGTCGTCAGGCAATCCGTAATAGCCTTCGTCCGCTGCCGTGAGCGGCAGGTAATCGTCGGGAGGCATGTCGTCCCACGGCGGCATCGGCGAGCCGTTCCGCTCGACGCCGTTCTGTCCGGTGCCGTTGCGCTGGGCCGGCACCGCTGACGACGGCGCGCGTGCAGCCGGCGCGGCATCTTGCGGCGCGCGACGCGCGGCGCCGGGCGTCGGCACGGGAACGACGACGCGCGGCACGGCGGGTTTGGGCGCGGCTGAAGCGGCGGGCTTCGCGGACGCTGCGGGGGTGGCGCGGCCACGGTCCGACGATACTTTCAGACCCGCGCTGCGCAAGACATCGAGTGCGGCGCTCGCACCGCCCGCGCGGCGCGGTGGCGTATCGGCTGCGCTTTGTGGTTCCTGTTCTTGCGACGCCGCTGCCGCCGCGACTTGCTCCGTGCCTCCGGCGGCGGCTGCGGCCGGTGCGGTGAGCGCGGACGCGGGCGTCGTGTTATCGGGGCCGGCTGCTCGAGGCGGTTGGTTGACTGCCGGCTCGGCAGGCGCGTCTTCCCACGGAGCCAACACTCGCGCTGCGGTGGGCTGAGTGGGCGCGGATGCCTGGGCCGCGGGTGTCGCGTCAGCCGCTGGCGCCGCTCTGGCGCCGGTTGCCATGGGTGCGGGCGCAGCAGGCGCGATTTCGGACACCGGCGCATCGGTTGGCATAGGGGTCGATGCCGTTGGCGTCACCTCGGGCACCGGCACAACGTTTGCCACCGAACTGGCGTCATTTGCCGTAGGTGTCGATGCGGTGGTTATCCCCTCGGGCAACGGCGCAACTGCCGCCGAACTGGCGCCGGTTGCCACGGGTGCCGACGCCGCGGGTGTTACGTCGGCCGCCGCTGCCGCTGACTCGGCATTCGCGCCGTCCGCTATAGGCGCTGGCGCTGAGTTCACTGGATCACAAACCGGCGCCGACTCATCGACGTCCGTCGCTTCGGCAATATTTTTCGGTTCTGGCGCCGTTACAGTGCCTTCGGCGGAATTCGCATGCACGGGTTGCGTGCCGCCCATCGCAGGTTGCGCCTGAACGGCAGCGATGGTTTCGTCGGCAGGCGCCGCACTTTTAGTGGACACGCGAGAGACGGCGCCCTTTTCCGTCATCTCACCCGAAACCTGCGAGTCACGGACCGCCGCGTCAGCGCTCGCCGTTTCCCGCGCGTCCGGCTGCGTGACCGCTGCGGCAGCCGTTGCCGGCAAACCTGCCGCGCCGCGCTGCGCGGCCACTGCCGGCGTGCCGGCGCGCCGCGCGCCGCCCGCGCCCGCCTGACGCGCGGCACCGGCCACGCCGCCACCGCCGCCCGTAGGCGCCGGCTCGAACGCCAGCATGCGCAGCAGCGTCATCGTGAAGCCGGCGTATTCGTCGGGCGCGAGCCCCAGTTCGCTTCGGCCGATCGTCGCGATCTGATAGAACAATTGCACCTGCTCCGCGCTCAACGCTTCGGCGAAACGGCGCAAATCGCCTGCTTCAGGCCATTCGTCCAGCACCGATGCCGGCGCGAACTGCGCCCACGCGATACGGTGCAGCAGGCTCGCCAGATCCTGCAGCGCCG
This sequence comes from Paraburkholderia sp. 22099, assembly GCF_052045835.1. Taxonomy (NCBI): domain Bacteria; kingdom Pseudomonadati; phylum Pseudomonadota; class Betaproteobacteria; order Burkholderiales; family Burkholderiaceae; genus Paraburkholderia; species Paraburkholderia sp. 22099. Next base: position 234,253 of record NZ_JBQEPU010000001.1, read on the forward strand.
TCGAAAACGACAGGCTGCGCAGCGCCATCTCGTCGGCCACCGACAATACCGCGGCGCCGTCGCCGTCCGCCAGCGCGTCGAGCAGGCGTATCAGATAGCTTTGATCGAGCGCGCCGAGCATGCCGCGCACGGCTTCTTCATTGACCTGATTGGCTGAGTAGGCAATCGCCTGATCGGTCAGCGAGAGCGCGTCGCGCATGGAACCGTCGGCCGCGCGCGCGAGCAGGCGCAGCGCCTGGGCGTCGTACGGCACCTTCTCTTCGCCGAGAATGCGCTCGAGATGCGAGACGATATGGCCGGCCGGCATCTGCTTCAGATTGAACTGCAAGCAGCGCGACAGCACGGTAACGGGAATCTTCTGCGGATCGGTTGTGGCGAGAATGAACTTGACGTGCGACGGCGGTTCTTCCAGCGTCTTCAGCATCGCGTTGAACGCGTGGTTGGTCAGCATGTGCACTTCGTCGATCATGTAGACCTTGAAGCGCGCATCGACCGGCGCATACACCGCGCGCTCCAGCAACGCCGCCATTTCGTCGACGCCACGATTGCTCGCCGCGTCCATTTCCACGTAATCGACAAAGCGCCCTTCGTCTATCTCGCGGCACGCGCGGCACACGCCGCACGGCGTGGAGGTCACGCCGGTTTCGCAATTCAGCGCCTTGGCGAAGATGCGCGACAGCGTGGTTTTGCCGACGCCGCGCGTACCGGTAAACAGATAGGCATGGTGCAAACGGCCACCGTCGAGCGCGTGCGTGAGCGCGCGCACCACGTGCTCCTGTCCGACGAGCGAAGCGAAATCCTTCGGCCGCCATTTGCGTGCGAGAACTTGATAGGTCATCTGGAAATTGTATCAGTAACGATGCCGTGCAAAACCGAATCAGACGGCATGCGAACGCACGTTGCCGCCGCATTGAAAGTGGCTAACGGACCGATAGAAAAAAATAGATGAAGTGCGCGGACGACGCTACCACGGCATGACGGCATGCAATTCGCACAGCGGAAACGCTGGGACAAAACCGGAGTTGGGGGTAAGGCAGAGGAAGACAGAAAAAGGAAGGTGACGAGCCCGACCCTCGGCACTGGTGGAAAACGGCTGTGGCTGCTTCGTTCCCGACCTGACCAGATTGACCATCCCTCCATGCGAGGAGGCCCGTCACGAAACATTCTATCACCGCTTGGATCGTCGCGCGACTGTTAATACGGCCAAAGCCGCATTGGCACGTCGAATCGCGAGCTTTGCATCACGTATCGCTCTGCCCACGACGGGCGTCGACGCCACTTGATGTTTGCCGCAAGCGTCACCAGATGGGGGATGTCGTGGCTAGTGAAAGAGGGTGGCACTTCATCGGCAGCCGTCGTCGGCCCCACTGCCCCTGACGAGTACTATCGCCCCCGGCAACGCATAGCGAATTAAGCTAAACTGCTATTCGGATGACCCGCAACCGCGCGCCTTCCGCACATTCGGGAACCGGGTCTTCGCGTTTTCCGGGCTGTGTCGGCAAGGCTCCGATTGCGGCAAAGCGAACAGAAGTTTCCTTGGGTTTTGACGTATCGTGGCGAGCAATTCAGGCGGGCCTCGAACCGATAGAGGTATTCATACAATGAGCGAACAAATCAAGCATATTAGCGACGCATCGTTCGAACAGGACGTCGTGAAATCCGATAAACCCGTGCTGCTCGATTTCTGGGCTGAATGGTGCGGTCCGTGCAAGATGATCGCGCCGATCCTCGACGAAGTCGCGAAGGATTACGCCGATCGCCTGCAAATCGCCAAGATCAACGTCGACGAACATCAATCGACGCCGGTCAAGTTCGGCGTGCGCGGCATTCCCACGCTGATCCTCTTTAAGAATGGCGCAGTCGCCGCGCAGAAGGTCGGCGCATTGTCGAAGTCGCAGCTCACCGCGTTCCTCGACGGCAACCTGTAAAGCGGCGCGCATCAGCACGCGGCAAGTCTCTCCAGACCGCCCCGCGCCGCTATTGAGCGTGTTGTCTACCGACAACACGCTCAACGAGAAAGATGCCATGTCGCCGCGCTGACGGAAGTTGGCGTGTGCTATGCTAGAATCCGCAAAACGTCGTGAAGACGTGTAAGTCCTTGAGCGGTTCCGCTCACTCTCCTCCCAGATTTCATTTCGTCGCACCTTCTCCTGCGGGTTCTCCGTATGCATTTATCCGAGCTTAAGACTCTGCACGTGTCCGAATTGATCGAGATGGCCAATGGCCTCGAGATCGAAAGTGCGAACCGCCTGCGCAAACAGGAATTGATGTTTGCCATTCTAAAAAAACGAGCCAAAACGGGCGACACGATCTTCGGCGACGGCACGCTCGAAGTGCTGCCGGACGGCTTCGGCTTCCTGCGTTCACCGGAAACCTCGTATCTCGCCAGCACGGACGATATCTATATCAGCCCGTCGCAAATCCGCCGCTTCAATCTGCATACGGGCGACACGATCGAAGGTGAAGTGCGCACGCCGAAAGACGGTGAGCGCTATTTCGCGCTGGTAAAGGTGGACAAGGTCAACGGCCAGCCGCCGGAAGCCTCGAAGCACAAGATCATGTTCGAGAACCTCACGCCGCTGCATCCGAACAAGGTGCTGCTGCTCGAACGTGAAATGCGTGGCGAGGAAAACGTCACGGGCCGCATCATCGACATGATCGCGCCGATCGGCAAGGGCCAACGCGGCCTGCTGGTGGCTTCGCCGAAGTCCGGCAAGACCGTGATGCTGCAGCACATCGCGCATGCGATCAAACAGAATCATCCTGACGTCGTGCTGTTCGTGCTTTTGATCGACGAACGCCCCGAAGAAGTGACGGAAATGCAGCGTTCGGTGGCCGGCGAAGTGATCGCCTCCACGTTCGACGAGCCCGCCGCGCGTCACGTGCAGGTCGCCGAAATGGTGATCGAAAAAGCCAAGCGCCTCGTCGAAATGAAGAACGACGTGGTGATTCTGCTCGACTCGATCACGCGTCTCGCGCGTGCATACAACACGGTCGTGCCGGCCTCGGGCAAGGTGCTGACAGGCGGTGTCGACGCGAATGCGCTGCAGCGTCCGAAGCGCTTCTTCGGCGCCGCGCGCAATATCGAGGAAGGCGGCTCGCTCACCATCATCGGCACCGCGCTGATCGAAACCGGCAGCCGCATGGACGACGTGATCTACGAAGAGTTCAAGGGCACCGGCAACATGGAAGTGCACCTCGAGCGCCGTCTTGCTGAAAAGCGCGTCTACCCGTCGATCAACCTGAACAAGTCCGGCACGCGCCGCGAGGAACTGCTGATCAAGCCCGAGGTTCTGCAAAAGATCTGGGTGCTGCGCAAGTTCATTCACGACATGGACGAAGTCGAGTCGATGGAATTCCTGCTCGACAAGATTCGCCAGACCAAGAGCAACTCCGAATTCTTCGACATGATGCGGCGCGGCGGCGGCAGCTAAAGCCTCGCGCAGCAACAGTCGCGGCAGACATGCCGCCTCCTTCAGAAAGCCGCTCGTCGAAAAACGAGCGGCTTTTTTTCGCCCGCGCTCAAAAGGACGTGCAGCCTGGCAACCTGCACGTGAACGTACACGTTGCAGTACAATACGAGCACCCCGTTACGTTCATTCAAGCGTATGCCGAAGGATTCATCCGCCCTGCTCACCGTGCGCGAAGCCGCCGAACGCCTCGGCGTCACGCCGCGCACGCTGAAATACTACGAGGAACGCGGCCTCGTCTCGCCCACGCGCAGCGGGGGCCGCTACCGGCTGTACGACGACGAAGACCTGAAGCGCTTCGGCCGCATTCTGCGTCTGCGCTCCCTCGGCTTCTCGCTGCACGGCATCACTGAAATGCTGAAGCGCCCGCTCGAACCCGTCGAGGGCGGCCACCGTTTTTCGACCGAATCGCTCCAGCAGATTCGCGACGCCATCGCACAGCAGGTCGCGGCGCTCGACGCGCGCATCGAAACCATGCGCCGCGACCTCAAGGAAGCGCAGAAGCTGCGCGCCGAACTGAGCCCTGACCTCGACTATCTGGAACGGCGCCTCGCCGGCGAAAATGCGGACGCGCTCCTCGAACAACGCCGCAGCGCCCGCGCCAAATCCTCGGATGCGCTGCTTGCGAAGCCCAAGGGCGCGCGCAAGTCCGGCGGACAATCGTGAGTTCGGCATCGCCCCGCGCGCCGCTGTTCAGCGTCGACAAGCTGCGCGGCGATTTTTTTCCTTGGGTGCTGGCCGTCGTCACCGGCCTCGACTACTTCGACAATGCGATCTTTTCGTTTTTCACGAGCTATATCGCGGGCGGCATCAACGCCTCGCCCGACGAGCTCGTGTGGGCGTCGAGCGCCTATGCGATCGCGGCCGTGCTCGGCATCCTCCAGCAGCAATGGTGGGTCGAGCGCTTCGGCTATCGTCGCTACGTGGCCGGTTGCATGCTGCTCTATGCCGCCGGAGCACTCGCCGCGACGCTGTGCGAATCGTCGATCGAACTCGCATTGGTGCGCGGTGTTCAGGGCTACTTCATCGGCCCGATGATGGGCACGTGCCGCATCCTCATCCAGATGAGCTTCACGCCGCGGCAGCGGCCCGCGGCCACCCGCGCGTTTCTTATATTGATCGTCCTGAGCAGCGCGCTCGCGCCGCTGATCGGCGGCCAGTTGATCGCGCATTTCGGCTGGCGCGCGCTCTTTGCATGCACCGCGCCGGTGGGCCTGCTGTTCGCCGTGCTGGCTTTGCTCGCGCTGCCCGACTCCGGCAACCGCCTGCCGGACGAACGCGGTTCAGCGCATTTCTGGCCGTACATCGTATTCGCATTCGCGCAGGGCGCGCTGCAGATCGTGATGCAGCAAGTGCGCTTCCAGTTGTTCAGCGCGTCGCCCGAACTGATCCTGCTGACGGTCGCGGGCCTGGTCGCACTCGGCTGGTTCGCGTATCACCAGTGGCACCACCCCTCGCCGCTCGTGCGACTGCACGCGCTGCGCGAAAAGGTGTTCCAGGCCGGACTCGTGCTGTACATGTTCTATTACTACATCTCGACGGTGCTCGGCTATCTGATCTCGCGCTTCCTCGAGGGCGGACTCGGCTATCCCGTCGACAACACCGGTCAACTCGTCGGCGTGACCTCGCTGATTTCCGCGAGCGCGCTGTTCGTCTATCTGCGTTATGCGAAGCTGTTGCCGCATAAGAAGTGGATCATCGTGTCGGGGTTCGCGGTAGCCGCGCTGACCGCGGCATGGATGACGCGCATGTCGCCGGCCGTCGGCGAGTCGGCGCTGTTCGCACCGCTCCTGCTACGCGGCCTGCTGTTGCTGTTCATCGTGCTGCCGGTCGCCAATCTGACGTTTAGAATCTTCGCTATCGAAGAATTCACGCATGGCTACCGGTTGAAAAACATCGTCCGCCAGTTGACGATCTCGTTCGCGACGGCCTCGGCGATCATCGTCGAACAGCATCGGCAGGCGCTGCATCACGCTCGCCTCGCGGAGTTCGTGAATCCGTACAATCCGGTGTTCCAGAATTCGCTTGCCGCGTTGACGAGAAGCTTCGCCGCCGCCGGCCGTTCGGCATCCGAGGCGCACTCGCTCGCATTGGTGGAGATCAGCCGGAGCGTCGCGCGGCAGGCCAGCTTCCTGGCCTCGCTGGACGGCTTCTACTTCCTGATCGGCGTGGCGATATGCGGCGGCCTCTTTGCCGCATGGCAAAGACAGATCGACTAAAGGTTCATCAGGCCATGCTTTCGAAACTCACTCAATGGCTGGGCGCGCGCCGCCGCCACCGCGCGCTCCGCGACTACGCGATCGACGACGCGCTGTGGCAAGCCACGCTCGACGGCCTGCCGTTTCTCGCACACCTGGAGGCGCCCGACCTCGCGCGTCTGCGTGAGCTCACGAGCCTCTTCATCGCGCAAAAGGAGTTTTCGACCGCGCACGAGCTCGAACTCACCGACGCGATGACCGTCTCGATCGCCGCGCAAGCCTGTTTGCCGGTGCTGAACCTGAGCCTCGATCTGTACCGCGGCTGGGTCGGCGTGATCGTCTATCCAGGCGAGTTCGTGATCCGCAAGACCGTCGAGGACGAAGACGGCGTGGTGCACGAGGTCGAACAGGACGCCAGCGGCGAAGCATGGGAAGGCGGACCGGTGGTGCTGTCGTGGGAAGACGCGCAGATGACGGACGGCGCGGAGGCCTATAACGTCGTGATCCACGAATTCGCGCACAAGATCGACATGCTGACCGGCGAGGCGGACGGCCACCCGCCGCTCATGCGCCGCTGGCACGCGCCGCTCGATTCGGAGGCCTGGGCGGACGTGTTCGACCATGCTTACGACCAGTTCTGCGCCAAAGTCGACGCGGTGCCGGAGCGCCGCTGGGCGCGTTTCGAGCGCGACTGCCTGATCGATCCGTATGCGGCGGATCATCCATCGGAATTCTTTGCCGTTTGCAGCGAGGCGCTGTTCGTGAAGCCGCAGGCCTTCGAGGCGGAATATCCGGAACTCTACCGGCTGCTCGCGCGCTATTACCGGCAGGATCCGGCGCGCGTCGGCGTGACGTTCGGTCCCGCCTGAGCGCTTCTCACTGCCGGCGAAAAGCTGCGGGAAAGTCGTCAAGCGACTGATTTTCTGGCATAATCGCCGTTTTTCGACCATAGGCAAGTGGCTCGCGCCTAGATGCGGTCCGCGCTCATAGCGGCTGCACGCGGGTTGGCTACCGCCAGATCAAAGGAAAGACCATGAAAGAAGGCATTCACCCCGATTACCGCGAAGTCCTGTTCATCGACATGTCGAACGACTTCAAGTTTGTGACGCGCTCCACCATCCAGACGCGTGAAACCGCCGAGTTCAACGGCAAGACCTACCCGCTCGCCAAGATCGAAGTGTCGTCGGAATCGCATCCGTTCTACACCGGCCAGCAAAAGATCATGGACACGGCAGGCCGCGTCGAGAAGTTCAACAAGAAGTTCGGCACGCGCGCTACCGGCAAGGCAGCAGCAAAGTAATACCGCCTCGTCGCCGGTTTTTTACCGGCCACGCAGCAGCAAAAAAGGGCAGCGCGAGCTGCCCTTTTTTGTCGCCGGAGCCGAAGCTGCCGCTTCATCCAGGGTGCATGTTCGTCACGTCCCGGCTCTTCCGTGCCGGTGTTGTTACAGCTTACCCACCCACGTTGCGAGCCGTTACCGGCCGTGACGCGCATCGCACGGCACGACTACAATGCCGGATGCTCCAAATTGGCCATTCCAGCCGGACATTCCGTCCGGTCCCGGCTGCACCGCTTACCCGTTACCCACACACCGCATGAGACCTGTCGTTCGCCTCACTGCCTCCGCGACCAGTGCGTTGCCGCGCTGGCTGCTGCTCACCATCTGTATCGTCTATGCGTCGTTCGGTCTGTTCGGCCGCGATCCGTGGAAGAACGAGGACGCAGCCGGCTTCGGCGTCATGTGGACGATGGCCAACGGCGGTGTCCACGACTGGCTGCTGCCGAATCTGGTCGGCAAGTACCTGACGGAAGACGGTCCGCTCGGTTACTGGCTCGGCGCCAGCGCGATCCGCGCGCTCGCGCCGTGGGTCGACGCGAGCAACGCGTCGCGTGTGTTCACGGGTCTGCTGTTTTGCGCGGGCTGCGCGTTCGTCTGGTATGCCGCCTATCTGCTCGGCCGGCGCGCCGAGGTGCAGCCATTCAAATATGCGTTCGGCGGCGAGCCGGAACCGCGCGACTACGGCCGCACGCTCGCCGACGGCGCGCTGCTGATCCTGCTCGCCTGCTTCGGCCTCGCCGAACGCGGCCACGAAACCACGCCCCAACTGGCGCAGTTCGTCGGCATCGCGATGCTCGTGTACGGACTGGTGCGCATGATCGACAAGCCGATTCAAGGCGCGCTGATCTGGGGCCTCGCGCTCGGTCTCGTCACGTTGGCGAGCAGCCCGGTGCTGGTCGGCGCGCTGCTGCTCGGCACGCTCTCGATGACCTTGATCGTGCGCGAGGCGCGCTCGCGCTGGCTGCTGCTGGCCGGCTTGCCGGTGGCGCTCGCCTTGTCGATCGCGTGGCCGATCGCCGCGCTCGCCGCGTTTCCCGAGGACGCCGTCTGGTATCTGCATCAATGGTTGCACGTCAGCCTGAACGCGTTCGCCGGGCCGCCCGGCTCGGTGACCGCGTACGCGCTGAAGAACCTGCCGCTCTTCACGTGGCCCGCCTGGCCGCTGGCGCTGTGGGCATGGTTCAGTTGGTCCGGCCTGCGGCGCGCCCCGCACGTGGCCATTCCGCTCTCGGTGATCGGACCACTGCTGGTGCTGGTCGTGCTGCAAAGCCATCAGTCGAACCGGCTCTACATGCTGCTGCTGCCGGCGCTCGCGGTTCTCGCCACCTTCGCATTGCCCACGCTCAAACGCGGCGCGATCAACGCGATCGACTGGTTCGCGCTTCTGAGCTTCACGATCCTCGGCAGCTTCGTGTGGCTGGTGTACATCGCCGGGCTGACCGGCTTTCCGTATCCGCTCGCGCGCAACCTCGCGCGCCTCGCGCCGGGTTTCGCACCGCAGTTCAAGATCCTGTCGTTCGTGTGCGCCGTCGCCGTGACAGTCTGCTGGTTCGTGCTGGTGCAATGGCGCCTCGCGCGTCATCCGAAAGTCTTGTGGCGCAGCGTGGTGCTCTCGAGCGCCGGCACGACGCTGATGTGGGTCCTGCTGATGACGCTGTGGCTGCCGGTCGTCAACTACAGCCGGACCTATAAGGATGTCGCCCAGCAGATCGCGAGCCATCTGCCCGAGGACTACACCTGCATCTCGCCGGTGCGTCTGGGCAATGCGCAGATTGCGACCTTCGCCTACTTCGGCGACATGCACTTCTCGTTCGACCAGGACTGTGACGTGATCCTGCGCCAGGACACGCAGGACTTCGGCGAGCCGAGCGCGATGTCGAACTTCGTCTGGAAGCTGGTGTGGCAAGGCCGCCGCGTGGCCGACCGCGACGAACGCTTTCGCCTTTACGTGCGTATCGACCGCCCGAAACCGCCGGTCGTCAAACGCCGCGGCTGGCGCAAGAATCCCGGCTGAGCATGTTCGCCGACGTACGGAAAATCGCCGAGCTCGCATGGCCCGTGCTGATCGGCCAACTGGCGATCATCGCGTTCGGCGTGATCGACACGGCGATGGTCGGCCGTTATTCGGCCGTCGATCTGGCCGCGCTCGGCCTCGGCTCGTCGATCTACATTTCCGTCTATATCGGCTTGACCGGCATTCTGACCGCGCTCCAGCCGATTGCCGCGCAGTTGTACGGCGCGCGCCGCTACGCGGAAATCGGCGAGGAAGTGCGCCAGGCGCTGTGGCTCGCGCTTGCGTTGACCGTGCTCGGTTTTCTGATTCTCTATTTTCCGGGGCCGATGCTGCGTCTCGCGCGGGTGCCCGAAGCGCTGCACGAGCGCACGATCGCGTACCTGCGGATCCTGTCGTTCGGCTTGCCGGCGAGCCTTGCGTTTCGCGTCTACAGTTCGCTGACCAATAGCGTCGGCAAGCCGCGGCTCGTGATGATCCTGCAAATCGGCGCGCTGCTGCTCAAGGTTCCGCTCAATACGTGGTTCATCTTCGGCGGGCTCGGCGTGCCGGCGATGGGCGGTCCCGGCTGCGCGCTCGCCAGCACCGCGATCAACTGGGGACTTGCCGCCGTCGGCATGCTGGTGTTGACGCGCGTCGACGTGTTCACGCCATTCGGGATCTTCGAGCGCTTCTGCTGGCCGGTGTGGCGGCGCCAGGCGGCGCAGTTGCGTCTCGGCATTCCGATGGGCCTGTCGTATCTGATCGAAGTCACCTCGTACACCTTCATGGCGCTCTTCATCGCGCGTTTCGGCACGACGACGCTCGCGGGCCATCAGATCGCCGGCAACATCGGCGCGGTGCTGTACATGACGCCGCTCGCGATCGGCATTGCTTCGTCGACGCTGGTCGCCCAGGCGCTTGGCGCGCATCGCCCGGAAGCGGCGCGCACGCTGTCGCGGCACGGCATCATCATGGCCGTCGCGATCGCCAGTTGTTACGGCGCGATCGTGCTGGTGTTGCGGCCGTACATCATCGAAGGCTATACGACGAATAAGCAGGTCGCGGCGGCGGCGTTGCCGCTGGTGTTGATCGTCGTGGGCTATCACCTGTTCGACGCCTTGCAGATCACCACCGCGTTCGTGCTGCGCGCCTATCAGGTGGCGGTCGTGCCGACCGTCATCTATGCGCTCGCGTTGTGGGGCGTGGGACTCGGCGGCGGCTATCTGCTCGGCTTCAACGTGGGCGGCTTCACGCCGTCATGGCTGACCGGCGCGCGCGGTTTCTGGGTGGCGAATACGGCGAGCCTGGCGATTGCGGGCATCGGCCTGCTGATGTACTGGCGAGCGGTGAGCCGGCGATAAAAAGCGGCGGTCTGAAGCGGCTACATGAAGCGGCTACCTGAAGCGGCTATCTGAAGCGGCTACATGAAGCAGCCGCCCGCTCATCCGGCAATCCAAAGCGGCGCGCTGCCTCGGCCACGCGCCCGCCCACGCGGCAATCTCAAGCGGCGCGCGCCTCCTCCGCCACTCGCGTTCCTTCCGGCAATTCCGCCCCGTTCGTCCGATCGTGACGCTCGAAAATCTCGCGCGCCGCGAACAGCGCATTGAGCGCCGCCGGAAAGCCCGCATACAGCGCCATCTGCATGAACACCTCGACGATCTCCTCGCGCGTGCAGCCGACGTTCAGCGCCGCCTCGATATGCACCTTCAACTGCGGTTGCGCACAGCCGAGCGTGGCCAGCGACGCGATCGTTGCAATTTCCCGCGCGCGCAGATCGAGTTGCGGCCGGCTGTAAATATCGCCGAAGCCGAACTCCAGCAGCAGACGTCCGAAATCCGGCGCGATCGGCGCGAGCGCGGCGATCACCTGTTCGCCGGCCGAGCCGTCGATTTCCTTGAGTTTGTTCCAGCCTCGGGTGTAGCGGTCGTTTTCTGCGTGTTCCATGGCGAGTCCTTTTCCGAATGTGAAGGCGATCGAGTTGCGTCGGTCTGTCGTGTCGGATCGCACCCGGTGGACGCCTGCGCGGCGGCATCGATCGCGGCCTCGTAGTAGGCGATCTTGTCGATGATCGCGCCGAGGTTGCTCTGCAACTCGTCGATCCGCGCCAAAACCGCGTCCCGGTGCGCCGCCAGCATCTGGCGGCGGGCGTCCATCGTAGGCTGGCCTTCCGCGCGCAACGCCGCGAAGGCCTGCATCCCGGCGATCGGCATGCCGGTCGCCTTCAGACGCATCACGAACTTCAGCCAGTCGAGATCGGCCGGCGAATACAGGCGATGCCCCGCCTGCGTTCGCCCAACCGCCCGTATCAGGCCGGCCTGTTCGTAGTAGCGCAGCGTATGGGTGGAGACGCCGATGGTCTGTGCGACCTGCCCGATGGTGAGTGCTTTTGACATGACGGTACTCAGGTTAGGACTTCGAGTGCACTTTAAGTCAAGCGCGCGACGCTGTCATTTGTCGGCGCCGGCATATTTTCTTTTCGATGTATTTGATCGATAAGCTCACAAGAGCCTAATCGGTGGGCAAAAGGTTTAAAGATTGTCCGCACTGATTTACTTGTCACGAATCGATCGGTATAACTCGTCGGCGTTCGCAAATAAGGGCGCGCATTTGTCCTATGCTTAAGCGCGGCGCCCGCTAACAGCATGCGCCGCCCGTTCCCCGGTTGACTTTTCTGCCCTCAATGGAGTGCTTGCCATGCTGAAGAAGCTTTTGATGCTTTGCGTTGCGTTGGCGTTGTCGCTATCGGCCGGATTCGCGGCGGCCGTCGAGGTAAATTCCGCCGACCAGGCGGCGCTCGAATCGGTCAAGGGTATTGGCCCGGCGCATGCGAAGGCGATCATCGAGGAACGCTCCAAAAACGGTCCGTTCAAGGACGCCGACGATCTCGCCGCGCGCGTCAAGGGCATCGGCAGCAAATCGGTGGTCAATCTCGAAGGGGCCGGTCTGACCATCAACGGCTCGTCCGCGCCGCCTACCGGCGCGAAGCCCGCCACGAAGTCGAGCGGCGCCGCGAGCACCAAGGCAACGCCGGCAGCCACTACCGCCGCGCCGGCCACGGCCGCGAGCACCGCGCCGGCTACGCCTGCCGAGGCATCCGGCGCGAAACCGTCGAAGTCGAAGAAGAAGAGCAAGGCCGCGGCGTCCGAAGCCGCGGCCGCTTCCGCGCCGGCAGCCGCGGCTAGCGCGCCGGACGACGCATCCGGCGCCAAGACCTCCAAAAAGAAGGCGAGGAAGAGCAAGGCTGCATCGGCCGCGGCAGCCTCCGGCGGCGCGTAACGCCCCCAACGGCGCCGCGCAACCGCGCGGCGTTTTCACCCGCCGACCCGTCGAGCACGCGTCGGCATTCAAGAGAGACCGTCATGAGCCTACTCGACACCATCGGTTCCCTGATGGGTAAATCGCCCGAAGGCGGCGGCCAGCAAGCGCTGGTCGCAGCCGCACTCGAATTCGTCAACAACCAGCCGGGCGGCCTGAACGGCCTGATCGAGCGATTCCGGGAGAAGGGCCTCGGCGACATCGTGTCGTCGTGGGTCAGCAACGGCGAGAACCAGCCGATCGCCGCCGAGGCGCTGCAAGGCGTGCTCGGCTCTGAAACCGTCACCAACCTCGCGGCGAAAGCCGGCGTGCAGCCCGATCAGGTCAGCGGCCTGCTCTCGCAGATCCTGCCGCATGTCGTCAATGCGGCCACGCCTGACGGCGAAGTGCCGGCCGAGGGCAAGCTGAACGCCACCACCGTGCTCGGCGCGCTTGGCGGGCTGACGGCGCTGTTCGGCAAGGGCACCGCCTAAGCGCTTTACCCTGCTGTTCGCCTCACGACTCGCGCTGTCTGAGCAGCAAACGCGTGGCAAATATAAAAAAACGGCAACGAAGTCACCTTCGTTGCCGTTTTTTTTAATGTCGCGCCGGCTGGAAACGGCTCGAATCGGCGCCGATTTGCCGCCGTTTCGCAGCCGTTCCCCCGCGCACTCGCGTCGCTCAATGCACGACGCGTTCGAACACCAGCTCGCCGTTTTCCAGTTCGACCGGAATCACGTCCTTCGGACCGAACTTGCCGGCGAGAATCAGCTTCGCGACCGGGTTCTCGATCTCCTGCTGGATCGCGCGCTTCAACGGCCGCGCACCGAACAGCGGATCGTAGCCGACCTTGCCGACGTGTTCGAGCGCCGCGTCCGACACCACCAGTTGCATGTCGAGCTTGGCAAGCCGTTCATGCAGACGCTGCAGTTGAATCCGCGCGATCGACTGGATGTTCGAGCGGTCGAGCGCATGGAACACCACGACGTCGTCGATCCGGTTCAGGAACTCGGGCCGGAAGTGCAGCTTCACTTCTTCCCAGACCGCGTCCTTCACCGCTTCCTGCGATTCGCCGACCATCGACTGGATCACCTGCGAACCGAGGTTCGAGGTCATCACGATCACCGTGTTCTTGAAGTCCACGGTGCGGCCCTGGCCGTCGGTCATGCGGCCGTCGTCGAGCACTTGCAGCAGCACGTTGAACACGTCGGGATGCGCCTTCTCGATCTCGTCGAGCAGGATCACGCTGTACGGCTTGCGGCGCACCGCTTCGGTCAGATAACCGCCCTCCTCGTAGCCGACGTAGCCCGGCGGCGCGCCGATCAGGCGAGCGACACTGTGCTTCTCCATGAACTCGCTCATGTCGATGCGGATCAGATGATCTTCCGAATCGAACAGGAACGCCGCCAGCGCCTTGCACAGCTCGGTCTTGCCCACACCGGTCGGCCCGAGGAACAGGAATGAACCATACGGCCGGTTCGGGTCCGCGAGACCCGCGCGCGAGCGGCGGATCGCATCGGCCACCGCGCTGATCGCCTCATCCTGACCGACCACGCGGTCGTGCAGTTTTTCCTCGATCTGCAGCAGCTTTTCGCGCTCACCCTGCATCATGCGCGACACCGGAATGCCGGTTGAGCGCGACACGACTTCGGCGATTTCCTCCGCGCCGACCTGCGTGCGCAACAACCGCGGACGGGTCGGGTTGTTCTGCTCCTTCGCTTCGGCCTGGGTCACTTCCTTCAATTGCGCCTCGAGACCCGGCAGCTTGCCGTACTGCAATTCAGCGACCTTCTCCAGCTTGCCTTCACGTTGCAGGCGCGTGATTTCCGCACGCGTGCGGTCGATCTCTTCCTTCAGTTGCGCGCTGCCCTGCACCGCGGCCTTTTCCGCCGTCCAGATTTCCTCGAGATCGGAATATTCGCGATCGAGCCGCTCGATTTCTTCCTCGATCAGTTGCAGACGCTTTTGCGACGCTTCGTCCTTTTCCTTCTTGACGGCTTCGCGTTCGATCTTCAACTGGATCAAGCGACGGTCGAGCCGGTCCATCTCTTCCGGCTTCGAGTCGATTTCCATCTTGATCTTCGACGCGGCTTCGTCGATCAGATCGATCGCCTTGTCGGGCAGGAAACGGTCCGTGATGTAGCGATGCGACAGTTCGGCCGCCGCGACGATCGCCGGATCGGTGATATCGACGCCGTGATGCAGCTCGTACTTCTCCTGCAAACCGCGCAGGATCGCGATGGTGGCTTCCACCGTCGGCTCGTCGACGAGCACCTTCTGGAAGCGGCGCTCCAGCGCGGCGTCCTTCTCGATGTACTTGCGATACTCGTCGAGCGTGGTGGCGCCCACGCAATGCAGTTCGCCGCGCGAGAGCGCCGGCTTGAGCATGTTGCCCGCGTCCATCGCGCCCTCGGCCTTGCCCGCGCCGACCATCGTGTGGATTTCGTCGATGAAGACGATGGTCTGCCCTTCGTCTTTCGCGATGTCGTTCAGCACGGCCTTCAGCCGCTCCTCGAACTCGCCGCGATATTTGGCGCCCGCCAGCAACGCGGCCATATCGAGCGACAGCACGCGCTTGCCCTTGAGCGTCTCGGGCACTTCGCCGTTGACGATACGCTGCGCGAGACCTTCGACGATCGCGGTCTTGCCCACGCCCGGCTCGCCGATCAGCACCGGATTGTTCTTGGTGCGGCGCTGCAGGATCTGGATCGAACGACGAATTTCATCGTCGCGGCCGATCACCGGATCGAGCTTGCCGGCCCGCGCGCGCTCGGTCAGGTCGATGGTGTATTTCTTCAGCGCTTCGCGCTGGCTTTCGGCGTCCTGGCTGTGCACTTGCGAGCCGCCGCGCACCGCGGCGATCGCGCTTTCCAGCGACTTGCGCGACAAGCCGTGCTGACGCGCGAGGCGGCCGGCCTCGCCCTTGTCGTCGGCGATCGCGAGCAGGAACATCTCGCTCGCGATGAACGTGTCGTTGAGCTTTTGCGCTTCCTTGTCGGCCTGGTTCAGCAGCCCGGTGAGTTCGCGGCCGATCTGCACGTTGCCGTCGGTGCCCTGCACTTGCGGCAGCCGCGTGATGGCATCGGCGAGCGCCGTTTGCAGCGCCTGTACGTGCACGCCGGCGCGCGAGAGCAGCGAGCGCGCCGAGCCGTCCTGCTGCGCGACGAGCGCCGCCAGAACGTGAACCGGTTCGATGTATTGATTGTCGTGGCCGACGGCCAGGCTCTGCGCATCCGCCAGCGCTTCCTGGAATTTAGTGGTGAGTTTGTCGATTCTCATCAAGAGACCTCCAATTTCGATTACCACCAAAATGAGGCGTTTTAGGCAGGTTTCAAGCGGGTTTCTGCATTCAGCGGCAACTATTTAACGCTCGATGCGACGGAAAATCGCCCCGCCGGCTTCACGTCAGCGGCGTGGGGCTCTCTTCCGTCGGCGCGGCGGGCACGATCGGAATGATGTTGCTCAGGCCGAGCAGCGCGGCGAGCGCGCCGTGCGGCTGCGCCATGTCGCCGATGGTATGGCGGTCGAGTTCCGCGAGGAAGGCGTTGCGCGCCGCTTCGAGCGCGCCTCGCAGCCGGCACTGCGCTGTAATGACACAGTCGCGGCGCTCGCCGTGCTGATCCGGCAGGCAGCCGACCAGCGCGAAGTCGCTTTCGGTGGCGCGCACGACCTCGCCCACGCTCAGCCCGATGGAGCGCTCGGCGAGCCGCAGGCCGCCGTTGCGTCCGCGCACGGTCTCGACCCAGCCGAGTTCGCCGAGTTGCTGCACGACCTTCATCAAATGGTTCTTGGAGATTCCGTACGCATTCGAAATGTCCTGAATCGTCGATAGTCCCTCGCGACGGACGGCGAGATACAGCAGGACGCGCAGGGAGTAATCCGTATAGTCGGTGAGTCTCATAAGTGCAGGTGCCGCGGTGAGCGCAAGCCGCGATCCGGGGATAACCGCGTGGATGCAAGGGTTGCCGGTGCCGTCGCCTGGTCATAACATGCAGGCGCTACGCATAGTTTGTTATTCTGCGCTGACTGCGCGGAGTTTGTCGTTCGGCAGTAATGGTAGCGTTTTCCGCATAAGCCGTTCGCCCGATAAGCGGAAATTGCCGATTTACTTTGTTTCGTCTGACTACGCCGCGAGCGATTCTCCGCCATTCGACGGCGCGTATGGCGGGCCGCGACGAAGCACCGCATTTTCTGGAAACCAGCATGAACCCGTCCTTCCCCGCCGCGCCGGTTGTCGAGCGCGCCGCCGAACCCACTGACGCGAATATTGGCGAACTCGTCTACGGCTTTTACGACCGCGTGCGCGCCGATCCGCTGCTGGGTCCGGTGTTCGAAGCGACGCTGGCGGGCCGCTGGGACGACCATCTGCCGAAAATGTGCACGTTCTGGGCGAGCCTCGTGCTGGGCGCGAAGCAGTACCGCGGCAACGTGCAGCAGGCGCATCAGCCGCTCGAGGGCGTCGAGCCCCAGCACTTCAGCCGCTGGCTGTATCTGTTTCTGGATACGGTCGAGTCGCGCTACCAGCCGGCCGCGGCGGTCCGCTTCATGGAACCGGCGCTGCGGATTGCGCAGAGCCTGCAACTGAGCCGCTTCGGCTGGGACTACCAGATTCCGGCGGAACAGCAGGCGTTGCTGGAGCGGGTGGCGCCAAAGCGTCCTCGCGACGATGGCGACGAGCACGCCGCCCGCCCGCGCGGCGAGCCATTTCCCACGCGGATCATCGGCCGGGGGCGCGACGAGGGGCCCGACGAGGGGCGCGACGAATGACGCGCGCGGGCTAAGGGTTCAATCCTCGGCCTGATTGCCCGATTCGATGCCCCAGCGGGCCAGCGCGGCGTCGTCGGCCACGCGGGCGTCGACCCAGCGTTCGCCGGCCTCGGTCTTCTCTTTCTTCCAGAACGGCGCCTGGGTCTTCAGATAGTCCATCACGAATTCGCACGACGCGAAGGCGTCCCCACGATGCGCGGCGGTGGTCGCCACCAGCACGATCTGGTCGAGCGGATAAAGCTTGCCGACGCGATGCACGATCAGCACCTCGATACCCGGCCAACGCTCGCGCGCGCTCACGACGATCGCTTCCAGCGACTTCTCCGTCATGCCGGGGTAATGCTCCAGTTCCATCGTTTCGACCGCGCTGCCGTCGTTCAGATCGCGCACCGTGCCGACGAAACACGCGACCGCGCCGACCTTCGGATTGCGCGCGCGCAACGCGGCGACCTCGGCGCTGAGGTCGAAATCTTCCGTCTGGACTCGAACGGGCATCTCTGGCTCCTATGCGGTGAGCGGCGTTCCGGCGCGTCAGCCGCCGGTGACGGGCGGAAAGAACGCGACTTCGCAGCCCTCGGTGATACGCGTGGCGGCGCCGGTCATCACGTGGTTGCAGGCCATTCGCAGCGCGCGGCCTTCGGCGAGCGTGTCGGCCCAGATGCCGCCGCGCACGCGCAACCACGCGCGCACGTCGCCTACGGTCGCGATGCCGTCGGGCACATCGACCGTTTCGTCGGCCGTGTCGAGCGCTTCGCGCACGCTCGCAAAATAGCGGAGTTGAATCTTCATCGGATACCGCCGGCTTTTTGCCGGCCTCAGTTCAGCAATTCGGAAAAGGGGATGAAGCGCACGGTCTCGCCGGCGCTGATCGCGTGGTTCGGCGGATTGTCGATCAGGCCGTCGCCCCAGACGGTCGAAGTCAGCACGGCCGAGCTTTGATTCGGAAACAGATCGAGGCCGCCGGCCTGATTGATGCGGGCCCGCAGGAACTCGTTGCGGCGGTCGGCCTTGCTCTGCGTGAAATCGGCGCGCAATGTCAGCGCTCGTGGCGCGACCGTCTGCACGCCGGCCAGACGCAGGATGAACGGCCGCACGAACAGCAGGAACGTGACGAAGCTGGAGACCGGGTTGCCGGGCAAGCCGATGAAAAAGGTTTCCGCTGAAGCCGATGCCGGCGTTTGCGCCGAAGCCGAAACCGAAACCGAAACCGAAACCGAAACCGAAGCCGAAGCCTGAGTCCGAGCCAACCCGCCCGCATTCTCCGGCGCCGGTCCCGCCACCCGGCGCACCGCGCCGAACGCGAGCGGCTTGCCCGGCTTCATCGCGATCTGCCACATCGCAAGGCGCCCTTCCGCCTCGACAGCCGGCTTCACGTGATCTTCCTCGCCGACCGACACGCCGCCGCAGGTCAGAATGAGGTCGTGCGCCTGAGCGGCTTCGCGCAGCGTGGCCCGCGTGGCGTCGAGCCGATCGGCGACGATGCCGTAGTCGGTCACTTCACAGCCTAGCTTTTCCAGCAACGCGCGCAGCGTGAAGCGATTCGAGTTGTAGATCGCGCCCGGCTTGAGCGGCTCGCCCGGCATGGTGAGCTCGTCGCCGGTGAAAAAAACAGCGACCTTCACGCGGCGGCGCACCTGGAGTTCGGCGCAGCCTACCGACGCCGCGAGCCCCAAGGCCTGCGGCGTGAGCCGCGTGCCTGCCGGGAGAATGATGGAACCGCTGCGGATGTCCGCGCCTTGAGCCGTGATCCATTCGCCGGGTTGGGGGCTGTGCAGGAGCGTGACTTCCTCGCCGGCGGCTTCAGCCTGTTCCTGCATCACGATGGCGTCGGCGCCCGGCGGCACCGTTGCGCCCGTGAAGATGCGCGCCGCCGTGCCCGGTTTTAACGGCTGTGGCGCGTGCCCGGCCGGGATGCGTTGGGACACCGGCAAGCGGCGGTTGCCGTGCGCCGTCAGATCCGCGGCATGGACCGCGTAGCCGTCCATTGCGCTGGTGTTCATCGGCGGCACGTCCAGCGGCGAGGTGACGTCGGCGGACAGCACGCGGTTGAGCGCTTCGAGCGTGGGGATCGTCTCGGTGCCCGCGATCGGGCTGGCGGCGCCAAGCAAGGTCGCCAACGCTTCGGCGGTGGCGAGCATCGGCGCGCGGGGCGTGGTGGTGGACATCGGTGGTTTCGAAGCCGCGGGTGAAAAGAATATTGTAGCGGTCGATGGCGGCGGCATGGGCGCCTTGGCGCGATGGCGGGGTTGTTCGGTGGTCGGCGTCCGCCGCGACGATTCGCGACGAGCGCCGTGCCAGCATCGGACGAAGCTGCGTGAGCCGCGAAGCTCACGCTCGCCCGTGCTTACTCGCCCGTGTTCGCCACGATGTAGTCCTTCACGCGCTGCGCGTCCGCCGGCAGCACCTCGAAACGCTGCGGCAGCGCCTCCAGGCCCGAGAACGCGGCCGGACGCTCCGGCTCGCGCAGCAGCGCTTCGCGGATCGTCTCGCCGAACTTGATCGGCTGCGCGGTTTCCAGCACGATCATCGGAATGCCGGGCTGCAAATGCTCGCGCGCCACCTTCAGGCCGTCGGCCGTATGCGTGTCGATCATCGTGTCGTAACGCTCGAACACGTCGCGGATCGCTTCCACGCGATCGTCGTGGCTGCTGCGGCCCGACACGAAACCGAATTCCTTCACGCGCGCGAAGTCGCCGCTCGCCGCGAGGTCGAAACCACCCTTCTCCTCGACGTCGCGGAACAGTTGCAGCACGCGCGCCGGATCGCGGCCCAGCAGATCGAAGACGAAGCGCTCGAAGTTCGACGCCTTCGAAATATCCATGCTCGGGCTGCTGGTGTGATACGTCTCCACCGCCTTGCGCACGCGGTAGATGCCGGTGCGGAAGAATTCATCGAGCACGTCGTTTTCGTTCGTGGCGACCACCAGCTTTTCGATCGGCAAACCCATCATGCGCGCGATGTGACCCGCGCAGACGTTGCCGAAATTACCCGACGGCACCGTGAACGACACGCGTTCGTCGTTCGACTTCGTCGCGGCAAAGTAGCCCTTGAAGTAGTACACGACTTGCGCGACGACGCGCGCCCAGTTGATCGAGTTGACCGTGCCGATCTTGTGCTTCGCCTTGAACGCATGATCGTTCGAGACCGCTTTCACGATGTCCTGGCAATCGTCGAACACGCCTTCGACCGCGAGGTTGAAGATGTTCGGGTCTTGCAGGCTGTACATCTGCGCGGTCTGGAACGCGCTCATTTTCTTATGCGGCGACAGCATGAACACGCGAATGCCCTGCTTGCCGCGCATCGCGTATTCAGCGGCGCTGCCGGTGTCGCCCGAGGTCGCGCCGAGAATGTTCAGCGTCTCGCCGTGCTTCGCCAACGCGTACTCGAACAGGTTGCCGATCAACTGCATCGCCATGTCCTTGAACGCGAGCGTCGGACCGTTCGACAGTTCCAGCAGCGACAGCGGCGCACCGTTCTCGACGCCGAGCGTCTTCAACGGCGTGATCTGCGCGGCGCTTTCGTCGTCGCGCACGTGGCAGTACGTTTCGCCCGTGTACGTCTTGCGCGTGAGCGCGCGCAGGTCTTCGGCGGGAATGTCGTCGCTGAATTTCGACAGGATCTCGAACGCGAGATCGGCATACGGCAGCGTACGCCAGCGCGTGAGTTCGTCGCCGGTCACGCGCGGGTATTCGGCGGGCAGGTACAGGCCGCCGTCTTTCGCGAGACCGCCCAGCAGGATGTCGGAAAAGGTATGGCGCTCGCCGGCTCCGACGCCGCGCGTAGAGAGGTAGTTCATAGTTCGGCCTAGTTCAGCGCTTCCATGCGCAGCTTCGTGACTTGGGAGACGACGGTCTTCAACGCTTCGATGGTCTTGATCGCGGCGTTGACGTTCTTTTCGACCGTCTCGTGCGTGATCAGGATGATGTCGGTTTCGCCCTTGCCGTTCGCGTCGACCTGCTCCGATTCCTTCTGCAGCAGCGCGTCGATCGAAATGCCCGTGTCGGCCAGAATGCGCGTGATGTCGGCCAGCACGCCGGTCACGTCCGCGACCCGCAGGCGCAGGTAGTAGCCGCTCGTCACTTCGTCGATCGGCAGGATCGGGGTGCTCGACAGGCTGTCCGGCTGGAACGCCAGATGCGGCACGCGATGCTCGGGGTCCGCCGTGTGCAGGCGCGTCACGTCGACCAGATCGGCAACCACCGCGGACGCCGTCGGCTCCGCGCCCGCGCCCTTGCCGTAATAGAGCGTCGCGCCGACCGCGTCGCCATGCACGACGACCGCGTTCATCGCGCCTTCCACATTCGCCAGCAGACGCTTCTCGGGAATCAGCGTGGGATGCACGCGCAATTCGATGCCTTTATCCGTGCGGCGCGCGATGCCGAGCAGCTTGATGCGGTAGCCGAGTTCCTCGGCGTATTTGATGTCAATTGCGGCGAGCTTGCTGATGCCTTCCACATAAGCCTTGTCGAACTGCACGGGCACGCCGAACGCGATCGCGCTCATGATCGTCGCCTTGTGCGCGGCGTCCACGCCTTCGATGTCGAAGGTCGGATCGGCTTCGGCATAGCCCAGTTCCTGCGCGGCCTTCAGCGCGGTCGCGAAGTCGAGGCCGCGGTCGCGCATTTCCGAGAGGATGTAATTCGTCGTACCGTTGATGATGCCCGCGATGTACTGGATGCGATTGGCCGTGAGCCCTTCGCGCAGCGCCTTGATGATCGGAATGCCGCCCGCCACCGCCGCCTCGAACGCCACCATCACGCCGTTGGCGCGCGCCGCCTCGAAAATCTCCGTGCCGTGCACCGCGAGCAGCGCCTTGTTGGCCGTGACCACGTGCTTGCCGTTGTTGATCGCGCGCAGCACGAGGTCGCGCGCGACGCCCGTGCCGCCGATCATTTCCGCCACGATGGCGATCGAGGGATCGTCCACCACCGCGTTGAAGTCGTCGGTCAACGCCACCGTGCCGGCCGCGCCGCCGAGCGCCGCGCTCGCCTTGGCGGGATTGCGCACGGCAATGCGCGCGATCTCGATGCCGCGGCCCGCGCGGCGTTTGATTTCTTCCTGATTGCGGCGCAGTACCGTGAAGGTGCCGCTGCCTACCGTGCCGAAGCCCAGCAGTCCAACTTTGATCGGTTCCATGCAGCGTGTGTTTTCGAGTAGGTGATTAAAAGGAAACGGGTGCCGGCGCGGCGCGCCATGCGCGTTATTGTGCGCTAGGCCGTGTGACGTTTGCGGTAACCGTCGAGAAAGCGCGCGATCCGGTTGATCGAGTCCGCGAGATCGTCGACGTTCGGCAGGAACACGACGCGGAAGTGATCCGGCGTTTTCCAGTTGAAGCCGGTGCCCTGCACGAGCAGCACGCGCTCTTCCAGCAGAAGATCGAGGATGAACTGCTGGTCGTCCTGGATCGGATAGATCTTCGGGTCGAGGCGCGGGAACATGTACAGCGCCGCTTCGGGCTTCACGCAGCTCACGCCGGGAATCGCCGTCAACATGTCATACGCGAGTTGGCGCTGTTTGTACAGGCGCCCGCTCGGCACGATCAGGTCGTTGATGCTCTGATAGCCGCCGAGCGCGGTCTGGATCGCGTACTGGCCGGGCACGTTCGGGCACAGGCGCATGGACGCGAGAATGCCGAGCCCTTCGAAGTAGTCTTTCGCGTGGCGGCGGTTCTCGCCGGTCAGGCCCGAGATGAACATCCAGCCGGCGCGGTAGCCGCAGGAGCGGTAGCTCTTCGAGAGGCTGTTGAACGTGACGGTGAGCACGTCTTCGGAAAGCGCCGCGACCGACGTATGCACCTTGCCGTCGTAGACGATCTTGTCGTAGACCTCGTCGGCGAAGATGACGAGGCCGTGCTGGCGGGCGATCTCGATCAGGCCGAGCAGCAGTTCGTCCGAATACAGCGCGCCGGTGGGGTTGTTCGGGTTGATGACGACGAGCGCGCGCGTGTTCGGCGTAATCTTCGCGCGGATGTCGTCGAGGTCGGGCATCCAGCCGTTCGACTCGTCGCAGATGTAATGCACCGGCGTGCCGCCCGACAGGCTCACGCCGGCGGTCCACAGCGGATAGTCGGGCGCGGGCAGCAGCACTTCGTCGCCGTCGTTCAGCAGCCCCTGCAGCGCCATCACGATCAGTTCGGAGGCGCCATTGCCGATGTAGATGTCGTCCAGCTCGACGCCGTGCACGCCCTTTTGCTGCGTGTAATGCATGATCGCCTTGCGCGCGGCGAACACACCCTTGGAGTCCGAATACCCGGACGAGCCCGGCAGGTTCAGGATCATGTCCTGAATGATTTCATCGGGCGCCTCGAAGCCGAACGGCGCGAGATTGCCGATGTTCAGCTTGATGATGCGGTGGCCCTCTTCTTCGAGCCGCTTCGCATGTTCGAGGACGGGCCCGCGAATGTCGTAGCAGACATTCAACAACTTGTTGGATTTGAGAATCGGTTTCACGGCGGGCACTTCATCCTGGTTAATGAGCCTGGGGGCGAACAAGCGGAGGCGGCGACGCCGGGCCGGGCAAGTTCGCCGATATGGGACGTCGGGCGCGGCGCGCCCGACGACGACCGTCAGACGCGGATCGGCCGCCTTTTCGACCGGGTGGCGCCCGCGGGGATTGCGCCGATGCGCCGGCAAAACACCGGCAAACAGACGAGAACCCGACGAAATACGGACGAACAGCGGAGCAAAAACCGAGGCAGGTAGCCGGTTGGCCGCGCCCGTGTGCTCAGCGCAGCTTGTGACGGCGCCTGAGACGGCACTTGAGCGGGGGCGCCGCCAGGCGGCTAAAAAGTTATAATTTAGCGGATTTGGGCCGACTTCCGCAATGCGCCAGGCGCAACGGCAAGGCTTTTCGGCCGCTTCTGTCACGTTCGCATCTTCCATTCGCGTCGACTCGCCCTCGCCCGGCTGCGTCCGGTCAGGCCGCTAACACGCATGATGTCTCACGACGACTTCGGAAAACCGATTTGAAATTACATCAGGACGCAAGCGGCGCCCTCAACACCGTCACCGGTTACGGCGCCGACTATGTCGAAATCAATCTGGTGCGCCATTCGGGCAGCCTTCTCGTGCTGCCGGAGGCGCCTGTCATCCCCTGGCCCGTGTCCTCGTTCGACCAGTTGAGCGCCGAGCACTTCGCCATGCTGGTGGATTCCGCGCCCGAAGTGGTGGTGTTCGGCAGCGGCGAGCGGCTGCGCTTCCCGCATCCGCGCCTGACCGCCGCGCTGACCGCCAAACGCATCGGCGTGGAAACGATGGACTTCAAGGCCGCCTGCCGCACCTACAACATCCTGATGGCCGAAGGCCGCAAAGTCGCGGCGGCGTTGCTGATCGAAGCTTAGCGACGCCTGCGTCAGCGCCTCGTCGTTCGTGGCATCGTGATGCCGGCACGCGCCGCCATGCGCGATATCCAACGCGTTCCGGGCGGCCGAACGGCCTCGTCGCCCTGGCCGCGTCACGGCCGATAACGTACACTGCTGCGCCATCGGTGGCGTACCGGCGCCCAGAACAGGGCCCTGGCCCGCGTGAGCGCCTTGCACTGGCACAGCCGATGATGCGCCGACCGCCGCGGGAACCCGGCGCTTCGCCGGTAGCCGGCGAGCCGCCCAGGCGGCCCGCGGCGCTTCATGCAGCCGGTCATGCAGCCGCTCCCGCAGCCGTCTCGCGGACAGTCGGCCCCGGCATCGCCGATCGCCATTTCCAAACAACATCGCGTCGCCGCGCATGCGGCGTCGCCAAAAAGGTTGAGAATCCATGAACGATACGCCGTCGAGGCTAGCGCTCAATCGCACCACGATCCTGCTGCTGGTGCTGACCCTCGCCGTGATCTGGTTCGTGCCGCTCGGCTGGCGCCATCTGCTGCCGAGCGACGAAGGCCGCTACGCCGAAATGGCGCGCGAGATGTTCGTCACCGGCGACTGGATCACGCCGCGCTACAACGGCTACAAATACTTCGAGAAGCCGCCGCTGCAAACCTGGATGAACGCGCTCACGTTCGCGTGGTTCGGCGTCGGCGAATGGCAGGCGCGGCTCTATACCGCGCTGACCGGCTTCGCCGGCGTGCTGCTGATCGGCTTCACCGGCGCGCGGGTGTTCAACGCGGCGACCGGCGTGTTCGCGGCGATCGTGCTGGCGACTTCGCCGTACTGGAACCTGATGGGCCACTTCAACACGCTCGACATGGGCCTGTCGTTCTGGATGGAGCTGACGCTGTGCGCGCTGCTGCTCGCGCAGCGCCCCAATCTGCCGACCGCGCACACGCGGGCATGGATGTGGGTCTGCTGGGGCGCGATGGCGCTCGCCGTGCTCTCCAAGGGTCTTGTCGGCGTGATCCTGCCGGGCGCGGTGCTCGTGCTGTATACGCTGATCGCCCGCGACTGGGCGATGTGGAAGCGCCTGCACCTGATCGGCGGCCTGATCGTGTTCTTCGCGATCGTCGCGCCGTGGTTCGTGCTGGTGCAGCAGCGCAATCCGGAATTCCTCAACTTCTTTTTCATCGTTCAGCAGTTCAGGCGCTACCTGACGCCCGAACAGAACCGCCCCGGAGCCTTCTACTACTTCGTGCCGGTGCTGCTGGTGGGCTTTCTGCCGTGGCTTTCGATCACGGTGCAGAGCGTGCGCCACGCATGGCGCCTGCCGCGCCAGCCGAACGGCTTCGCCCCGGTGACGATGATGCTGGTGTGGACAGCGTTCATCTTCCTGTTCTTCAGCGCGTCGCATTCCAAACTGCTGTCCTACACGCTGCCGATCGCCCCGCCGATCGCGCTGGTGATCGGCATGTATCTGCCGCTCGTCACGCGTGACCAGTTGCGCCGCCATCTGGCCGGCTATGCGCTCTTTCTTGTGGCGGCCGCGTTTGCCGCGCTGTTTTTGTCGCGCTTCGGCAGCGAGCGCAATCCGGCCGAGCTGTACGCCGAATACCGCGGCTGGGTGCTGGCGGCGCTCGCCGTCGCGTTCGTGTTGACGCTCGCCGCGCTGTGGCTGAACCGCCGCAGCCGGGCCGGCAGCCTTGGCACGATCGTGACCTTCGCCACGGCGTGGCTGTTGCTCGGCACGATCGCCGGCACCGGTCACGACGTGTTCGGCCGGCTGAGTTCCGGCGCGCAGCTCGCGCCCGCGATCAAGGCCGAGATGGCGAAGTTGCCGGCGGATACGCCGTTCTATTCGGTCGGCGTGCTCGATCACACGTTGCCGTTCTACATCGGGCACACCACGATCATGGTCGAGCATCCCGACGAACTGGCGTTCGGGATATCCGTCGAGCCGCACAAGTGGCTGCCGTCGATCGACGCCTGGATCGAGCGCTGGAAGGCCGAGCGCTACGCGCTCGCGCTGATCCCGCCGCCGATCTACGACCGGCTTCTGAAGCAAGGCCTGCCGATGCAGGTGATCGCCCGCGATTCGCGCCGGGTGGTGGTGGCGAAGCCGCCGGCGGCGTCCGCTGGAGCGGCGCCCACCCCGGCGCCGAATGCCGCGGCGCCGGTGGAAAAACCGCAACAATGACCCCATATCAGGATCAGACCGTTCGATGAACCCGATTTCCCTCTTTTGCATCCTTGCCGGCGTGACGTTGAACGCCGGCGCGCAATTGCTGCTCAAAGCCGGAACCAATGCCGTTGGACACTTCGAATTCAGCCGTGCGAACATCCTGCCCATCGCCTTTCGTCTCGCGACCCAGCCGCCGATCATCGGCGGGCTCGCCTGCTATGTGATCAGCGTGGTCGTCTGGGTGGTGGGACTGTCGCGGGTGGACGTGTCGATCGCCTATCCGATGCTGTCGCTCGGCTACGTCGTCAACGCGTTCGCGGCGTGGTATCTGTTCGGCGAGGTGATGTCGGTGCAAAAGCTGGTGGGCATCGGCATCATTCTGATCGGTGTGGTGGTGCTGGCGCGCAGCTAGGTTGCCGGCAACGCGGCCCGGCCGGGCTCCGCGAACTCGCGGCGCTGCCGTGGCGGGAATGCGTGGCACAAAATACCGTAAGCCGGGCGTCACGTCGGCCAAGAAAAATGTAAGGTTGACCGCGTTATGCTGTGCGGTTACCGCCCTTTTTAGCCGCCACCCTGGATTTGCGCAGTCGTGCTTTTCGCGTTTCAGGCTGCGCCCTTTCATCGAGCCATGCATTCATGACCCAGTCAACACTCCCGTTCCTGCCGTTCGTCAAACCCGAGATCGATGAAGAAACGATCCAGGGCGTCGCCGACGTGCTCCGCTCCGGCTGGATCACCACCGGTCCGCAGAATCAGAAGTTCGAGGCGGCGCTTTCCGAATTTTGCGGCGGCCGTCCGGTGCGCACGTTCAACTCGGGCACGGCGACGCTCGAAATCGGGCTGCGCATCGCCGGCGTGGGCGAAGGCGACGAAGTCATCACCACGCCCGCCTCGTGGGTCTCGACCAGCAACGTGATCTACGAAACCGGCGCGACGCCGGTGTTCGCCGACATCGATCCGATCACGCGCAACATCGACCTCGATTTGCTGGAAAAGGCCATCACGCCGCGCACCAAGGCGATCATTCCGGTGTATCTGTCGGGCCTGCCGGTCGACATGGACCGCCTCTACGGCATCGCGCGCGCCCACAAGCTGCGCGTGGTCGAGGACGCGGCCCAGGCATTCGGCTCGACGTGGAAAGGCGAGCGCATCGGCAAGCTCGGCGACATGGTCTCGTTCAGCTTTCACGCGAACAAGAACCTGACCACCATCGAAGGCGGCGCGCTCGTGCTGAACAACGAGGAAGAAGCGGTCCTCGCGCAAAAGTACCGTCTGCAAGGCATCACCCGCACCGGCTTCGACGGCATGGATTGCGACGTGCTGGGCGGCAAGTACAACCTGACCGACGTCGCCGCGCGCGTCGGCCTCGGGCAGTTGCCGCATCTGGAGCGCTTTCTCGCGCAGCGCCGCAAACTCGTCCGCGCGTATTTCGCCGGGTTCGAAGGCGGCGCGGCGGTCAAGCTCGGCGTCGGCCTGCCGTTCGCGGACTTCGAGAACAGCAACTGGCACATGTTCCAGATCACGCTGCCGCTCGACCAACTCTCGATCGACCGCGCCGGTTTCATGGGACAGTTGAAGGAGCGCGGCATCGGCTCGGGCGTGCACTATCCGGCGATCCACCTGTTCTCGCTGTACCGGGCGCGCGGCTTCAAGGAAGGGATGTTCCCGCACGCGGAGCGCTTCGGCGCGACCAACGTCACGCTGCCGCTCTTCACGCTGATGAACGAAGGCGACGTGGCGCGGGTCTGCCGCGCGGTCAATGAAATTTGCGAACAATACGGAAAATAAGCGGAAATGATTTATACGGAACAACGCGCCGTCACGCCGGAAGTGTCGATCATCATTCCGGTGTACAACGAGGAAGCCGGGCTGGCCGCGCTATTCGCGCGCCTCTACCCGGCGCTCGATGCGCTCGGCACGTCGTATGAAGTGATCTTCATCAACGACGGCAGCCGCGACAAATCCGCTGCTCTCCTCGCCGAGCAGTTCCGCGCGCGGCCCGACACGAGCCGCGTGATCCTGCTGAACGGCAACTACGGTCAGCACATGGCGATTCTGGCGGGCTTCGAGCAGTCGCGCGGCGAGATCGTCATCACGCTCGACGCCGACCTGCAAAACCCGCCCGAGGAAATCGGCAAGCTGGTCAACAAGATGCGCGAAGGCTTCGACTACGTCGGCACGATTCGCCTGCAACGCCAGGACAGTTTGTGGCGCCGCAAGGCCTCGCGCGCGATGAACCGCCTGCGCGAGCGCATCACGCGCATCAAGATGACCGACCAGGGCTGCATGCTGCGCGCGTACAGCCGTCACATCATCGACACGATCAATCGCTGCGGCGAGATCAACACGTTCATTCCGGCGCTCGCGTATACCTTCGCGCAGAATCCGGTGGAAATCGAAGTCGCGCACGAAGAGCGTTTCGCCGGCGAATCGAAGTACTCGCTGTATTCGCTGATCCGCCTGAATTTCGACCTCGTCACCGGCTTTTCGGTGGTGCCGCTGCAGTGGCTGTCGTTCATCGGCGTGATCCTGTCGCTCGGGTCCGCGGCGCTCTTCGTGCTGCTGCTGATTCGCCGCTTCATCATCGGCGCGGAAGTGCAAGGTGTGTTCACGCTGTTCGCCATCACCTTCTTCCTGCTCGGCGTGATCATCTTCGCGCTGGGGCTGCTCGGCGAATACATCGGCCGGATCTATCAGCAGGTGCGCGCGCGTCCGCGCTATCTGGTGCAGACCATTCTCGAGCAGCGCGACGGCGCCGCCGTGAGCGAGGCGCCGCGTCAAACGGTCGTGCAGGCCGTGCAATCGGCGCCAGTCAATCAGGGACCCAATCCATGAAACCGCGCGCCGTCGTATTCGCGTATCACAACGTCGGCGTGCGCTGCCTGCAGGTGCTGCTCGCGCGCGGCGTCGAAGTGGCGCTGGTCGTCACGCACGAAGACAGCCCGAGCGAAAACATCTGGTTCGGCAGCGTCGCAACGGTGGCGGCCGAGCACGGCATTCCGGTCGTGACGCCGGCGGATCCGAAGAGCCCGGAACTGCGCGCCGCGGTGAGCGCCGCGCGGCCGGACTTCATCTTCTCGTTCTACTATCGCCACATGTTGCCGGTCGACCTGCTCGCGCTCGCCGCGCGCGGCGCCTACAACATGCACGGCTCGCTGTTGCCGAAATACCGCGGCCGCGTGCCGACCAACTGGGCGGTGATCCACGGTGAAACCGAGACCGGCGCGACGCTGCACGAAATGGCCGCGAAGCCCGACGCCGGCGCGATCATTGCGCAAACGCCCGTGCCGATCCTGCCCGACGACACCGCCGCGCAAGTATTCGACAAGGTCACGGTCGCCGCCGAGCAAACGCTGTGGCGTGTACTGCCGGCGCTGCTGGCGGGGGAAGCGCCGCATCTGCCGAACGATCTGTCGCAAGGCAGTTATTACGGCGGACGCAAGCCGGAAGACGGCCGCATCGACTGGACGCAGCCCGCGCAGCAGGTCTACAACCTGATCCGCGCGGTCGCGCCGCCCTATCCCGGCGCTTTCACCGACCTCGGCGGGCGGCGTTTCATCGTCGCTCGCGCGCGTCTGGCCGTGCCGGGCGCGCTCCGCTCGGATTTGCCCCCTGGCCTGCACGTAAGCGATAATGCCGTTTTCGCGATATGCGGCGACGGTCGCGCAATCGCCATCCACGAATTGCGGCACCAGCACGACGGCCACGAAACCGTTCTCACGCCGGCCGAATTCGCCCAGCTCATCCAAACTCCCCGTCACTCATGAAAACCGAAGGTTTCGCCAAAAAAGTCCTGATTCTGGGTGTGAACGGCTTCATCGGCCATCACCTGTCCAAACGCATTCTCGAAACCACCGATTGGGAAGTCTTCGGGATGGACATGCAAACCGAGCGTCTGGGCGACCTCCTCAATCATGAGCGGATGCACTTCTTCGAAGGCGACATCACGATCAACAAGGAGTGGGTCGAGTATCACATCAAGAAGTGCGATGTGATCCTGCCGCTGGTCGCGATCGCCACGCCCGCCACCTACGTGAAGCAGCCGCTGCGCGTGTTCGAGCTCGATTTCGAGGCGAACCTGCCGATCGTGCGTTCGGCCGTCAAGTACGGCAAGCACCTCGTGTTTCCGTCCACGTCCGAGGTCTACGGCATGTGCGCGGACGAGCAGTTCGATCCCGAAGAATCGCAACTGTCGTATGGCCCGATCAACAAGCCGCGCTGGATCTACGCGTGCTCGAAGCAGTTGATGGACCGCGTGATCTGGGGTTACGGCATGGAGGGCCTCAACTTCACGCTGTTCCGTCCGTTCAACTGGATCGGCCCGGGACTCGACTCGATCTACACGCCGAAGGAAGGCAGCTCGCGCGTGGTCACGCAGTTCCTCGGCCATATCGTGCGCGGCGAGAACATCAGTCTCGTGGACGGCGGCGCGCAAAAGCGCGCGTTCACGGATATCGACGACGGCATCGGCGCGCTGATGAAGATCATCGAGAACAAGAACCGGGTGGCGACGGGCAAGATCTACAACATCGGCAACCCGACCAACAACTTCTCCGTGCGCGAACTCGCGCACAAGATGCTGACGCTGGCCGCCGAATTCCCGGAGTACGCCGAGACCGCGAAGAAAGTGCAACTGGTCGAGACATCGTCGGGCGCGTACTACGGCGCGGGCTACCAGGACGTGCAGAACCGCGTGCCGAAGATCGACAACACGATGCAGGAACTCAACTGGGCGCCCAAGTCGACCTTCGACGAAGCGCTGCGCAAGATTTTCGAAGCGTATCGCGGCCACGTCGCGGAAGCACGCGCGCTCGTCGAACAGCAATAAGGCCGATCCTTGGCTCGTATCGTCCTGAAGATCGACGTCGACACGCTGCGCGGCACTCGCGAAGGCGTGCCGAATCTCGCGCGCATCTTCGACCGCTTCAAGGCGCGCGCCACGTTCCTCTTCAGCCTCGGGCCCGATCACACCGGTTGGGCGATGCGCCGCGTGTTGCGGCCGGGCTTTCTGAAGAAGGTGTCGCGCACCTCGGTGGTCGAGCACTACGGCATCCGGCAACTGATGTACGGCGTGCTGCTGCCCGGTCCCGACATCGGCGCGCGGGCGTCGGCGGAAATGCGCGCGATTCATGAAGCCGGCTTCGAATGCGGCATTCATACGTGGGATCACGTGTACTGGCAGGACAACGTGCGTTCGAAAGACCGCGCGTGGACCGCGGCGCAAATGCAGAAAAGCCACGACCGTTTCATCGAGGTGTTCGGCACGCCGCCCGTCACGCACGGCGCGGCCGGCTGGCAAATGAACGGCCACGCATTCGAACAGATCGACGCCTGGGGCATGCGCTACGCGTCCGACGGTCGCGGCCATTCGCCGTATCTGCCGGTGGTGGGCGGCAAGACGCTTGCACACGTGCAGATGCCCACCACGCTGCCCACGCTCGACGAAGTGCTCGGCGTGGACGGCGTCGACGAGCACAACGTCGCCGCATGGATGTTGAAGCATACCGAGAACAATCCGCACGATCAGGTGTTCACGCTGCACGCGGAACTCGAAGGGCAAAAGCTCGCCCCGATTTTCGAGCAGCTGCTGGACGGCTGGCGCGCGCAAGGCCATACCTTTGCGACCATGGGTGATTACCACGCCACGCTAGACCGCGGCACGCTGCCCACGTACCCTGTCACGTGGGGCGAAATTCCAGGCCGCTCCGGCGAGTTGATCGTCCAGCCCTCCTGACTGGCCGACCAGCAGCCGGCTCCGACGACCCTGAGCGCCGCGCGAAAACGTGCCCGCGCCGCGGTTCACTTTCCCCCACAAGCATCGATGCCAGGCCGACGCCGCCAGCAATCATCCATTCGGCGCCGGCCATAACAACCGGAGAACCTCGTGCCCATCGCAGTCGACCAACCCATCCCCGACTTCACCGCCCCCGCTACCGGCGGCGAGATCACGCTGTCCAAGCTGCGGGGCAAGAAGGTGGTGCTGTATTTTTATCCGAAGGACAACACGCCGGGCTGCACGACCGAAGGTCTGCAATTCCGCGATCTGTATCCGAAGTTCAAGAAGGCCGGCGCCGAAATTCTCGGCGTGTCGCGCGACAGCCTGCGCTCGCATGACAACTTCAAGGCCAAGCTCGAACTGCCCTTCCCGCTGATCTCGGACCCTGAAGAAACGCTGTGCGCGCTCTTCAACGTCATCAAAATGAAGAAAATGTATGGCAAGGAAGTACGGGGAATCGAGCGCTCGACGTTCCTGATCGACGCTGAAGGCGTGCTGCGCCAGGAGTGGCGCGGCGTGAAGGTGCCAGGGCATGTCGACGACATTCTGGAAGCTGTACAAGCGCTGTGAGGCGCGTTATATTGGGCCGCAATGAGTGCCTGTCCACCCCATTCCTTCCGCGGCTGTGCCGGACTTGACAGTGGTCTTGTCGAAGTCGTGAGGCGCAACGCGATGACCGTAGGCGAGCCGCTTGCCCCGTACGCCGGGGCGGCGGCTTTTTTAATTGCGCGCGGCCGTTCGTTCACTCGGCCGCGCGTTTCCGTTAAGGAGCCGATCGAAGACCAGGCGAACCGGCATCTCTAGACCGAATGCGCGCCTCCGGGCGCAAACTGCGTGCGCACTCACGCGCACCGGCAGAATGCGACAGGCGGCGCACGATATGTGACCCGACTTTTTCGAGGGAAACCATGCCTTTGCCTACCCCCCCCAGCAAGCTCGGCAATCTCCTGCCGCCTGACGAATACAAGGCCAAGGCCGCCACGCCGGCGCGCTCCGCCGCGAAGAAACAGGCTGGCGACGGGGACAACGCGGAGCCGGCCGATTACGGCCGCGCCAATGTCGCCACGCCGATGGCGCATGCCGCCAATGCCGCGACCACCTTGCGGCCCGTGCCGGCGTCGCCGGCTGCCCCTGCTTCGTCCGCCGCAGCCGCGCAAGCCGCGCCGGCGCCCGGCCGGAAATCGCGGCAGAAGGCCGCGTTGCTGCAACCGGTTCCCGCCGCTCGTCCGCAGGCGGAGCCGGCTGCACCCGCGGCCGAAGCACAGCCGGTCGTCGCGCGCGCGCCGAGCGCGAAACAGCCTGCCGCGAGCGCGCCCGCCGTCACGGCGCCAGGCACGCGCGGCACCGGCAAGAAGCGCGGCGCCGCCACCGGCACGCTCGAAATGCAGAAGCTCTTCGTGCTCGACACGAACGTGCTGATGCACGATCCAAGCTGCCTGTTCCGTTTCGAGGAGCACGACGTCTATCTGCCGATGATGACGTTGGAAGAGCTCGACAACCACAAAAAGGGCATGTCGGAAGTCGCGCGCAACGCTCGCCAGGTGAGCCGCACGCTGGACGCGCTGGTCGCGAACGCCGGCAACATGTCCGACGGCATTTCGCTGGCGCGTCTGGGCAGCCGCGAGGCGTCCGGGCGTCTGTATTTCCAGACCAAGCTCACCGCCATCGAGCCGGTCGAAGGCCTGCCGGAAGGCAAGGCCGACAATCAGATTCTCGGCGTCGTGCGAGCGTTGCAGCGCGACCGGATGGACCGTCAGGTCGTGCTGGTGTCGAAAGACATCAACATGCGCATCAAGGCGCATGCGCTCGGCCTGCCCGCCGAGGATTACTTCAACGACCAGGTGCTCGAGGACAGCGATCTGCTGTACTCCGGCATCCGTGCGCTGCCGCAGGATTTCTGGACCAGGCACGCGAAGGGCATGGAGAGCTGGCAGGACACGAAAACCGGCACCACCTATTACCGTGTGACGGGGCCGCTGTGCGCCTCGATGCTGGTCAACGAGTTCGTTTATCTGGAACCGCAGAACGGCGAGCCGACGTTTCATGCGCTGGTGCGCGAACTGAACGGCAAGACGGCGCTGCTGCAGACCCTGCGCGATTACGGTCATCATAAGAACAACGTGTGGGGCATCACCGCGCGCAACCGCGAGCAGAACTTCGCACTCAACCTGTTGATGAATCCGGAAATCGACTTCGTCACGCTGCTGGGTCAGGCGGGCACCGGCAAGACGCTGGTCGCGCTCGCGGCCGGTCTCGCGCAGGTGCTCGACGACAAGCGCTACAACGAGATCATCGTGACGCGCGCGACGGTGCCGGTCGGCGAAGACATCGGCTTTCTGCCGGGTACGGAAGAGGAAAAGATGCAGCCGTGGATGGGCGCATTCGACGACAACCTCGAAGTCCTGCAGAAAACCGACGATGCCGCCGGCGAATGGGGCCGCGCCGCGACTCAGGAACTGATCCGCTCGCGCCTGAAGGTCAAGAGCATGAACTTCATGCGCGGCCGCACGTTCGTGGACAAGTATCTGATCATCGACGAGGCGCAGAACCTGACGCCGAAGCAGATGAAGACGCTGGTCACGCGCGCGGGTCCGGGCACCAAGATCATCTGTCTCGGCAATATCGCGCAGATCGACACGCCTTACCTGACGGAAGGCAGTTCGGGGTTGACCTATGTGGTCGACCGCTTCAAGGGCTGGGCGCACAGCGGCCACGTGACGCTGGCGCGCGGCGAACGCT
Source organism: Paraburkholderia sp. 22099 (assembly GCF_052045835.1). NCBI lineage: Bacteria > Pseudomonadati > Pseudomonadota > Betaproteobacteria > Burkholderiales > Burkholderiaceae > Paraburkholderia > Paraburkholderia sp. 22099. The sequence goes on from NZ_JBQEPU010000001.1 coordinate 269,314, forward strand.
CCCGTCTCGCCGACTACGCGTCGGAAATTCTTTAAGTTTCAGCGCATTGGCGTGACATCCAAGCCGCGTCCGGAGCATTCCGGACGCGGCTTTTTCATGCGCCGCGCGTTCGGTTCTGGCCACACTTAGCGCACGAACTTCAAGTAATTCATCAGGAATTCTTGCCGCAGCCATGCAGTGCGGGCTACCATCCCGACATCGTTTGCCATTAAACGAGCGTTTACCGCTCGGTCGTCCTCATGCGCCGACTCGCCTTTTCGCTGCTGACCGTTGTGCTGCTCGCCGCCTGTGCCGGCGCGCCGCAGAAGACGTCGCGCGGGTCGGGTTCGTCGGTGGCGGTCGCGAATGGCGCTTATCGCGCGCCGCCCGCGGGCTTCCCGAATTTCGTCGATCACAGCGTGGGCCGCGAGGAAATCTCGATCCAGGCGATGAGTCTCGTCGGCATCCCCTACCGTTGGGGCGGCAATACGCCGGATAGCGGCTTCGATTGCAGCGGCCTGGTTCGCTACGTGGTCGCGCGTGCCGCATCGGTGAATCTGCCGCGGACCACCGCCGACATGAGCGGGCGCGGCGAATCGATCGAGCCGGACGGAATCGCGCCGGGGGACCTGATTTTCTTCAATACGACGGGGCGCGCGCACTCGCACGTCGGCATCTACGTCGGCAAGCTGCGCTTCGTCAATGCGCCGTCGACGGGCGGCACCGTGCGGCTCGATTACCTGACCAATCCGTATTGGGCCAAGCGCTTCGACGGTATTCGTCGCGTGGCCGCGCCGGCCGCGAAACCGACCCCGTTCGATACGCCGAACTATCAAGCCTCGGCGCCGCAGCCCGAGCGCGTCATGCCGGGCGAGTCGATGGCGTCGACGGGCCCGGCGGCCGCGCCGGCGAAGGCAACGCAGACTTCACCGGCTTACGCGGCCGGCGCCACCGCGCCGCAACAGGCGAGCCGCATCGCGACGGCGTCTCGTGCTCCATCGAGCGCGGGCGCTCAATCGGCCGCCGCAGTCGTGACAGCAGCGCCAGCGCCGCAAGCTGACGCGTTCGAACCGCCGCCGCCCGGCATGAGCGCCGCGCAGATCCAGGCGCGAGCGGCAGGCGCGGTATCCCCGGCGGCTGTTCCCGCGGCTCAAGCCGGTGTCTACGACGCCGCCGGGGGCTCGGCGACGCAACCGGCGACCACTGCAAGCACCGCAAGCACTGGCCAGCAGACATCGGGCAGCCGGACGCCTGACCCGATCGACGCCGCCGCCGATGCGTTCGAACCGCCGCCGCCCGCTTCGGTGGCCGCCCGCCAGGCCCAGCAAGCGGGTGCCAATGGCGGCGACGTACAGATCATGCGCGCCTCGACGGCCTCGCGCGGCACCCCCGCTCCTTCGCAAACCAACGACGACCCCATCGCCCGTTTCGCCAACGGCAACTTCTAAAGGCGGCAACGCAACTCGGCTGTGCATCGCGCAACCGGAGGAGAGCCGAGTACCATGCACAGCGCGCCGCACCACGAGCCAACGCATCACGCCTCGCCCGCCGATCTGCTATCGTCACCGATATTTCTTCCGACAGCGGGTGGTAACAATGGACCTCGGGCTGAAAGACAAGGTGGTGTTGATCACGGGCGGCAGCAAGGGAATCGGGCTTGCCTGCGCCCGCGCATTCGCGTTGGAGGGCGCCAGGGTCGCGATCGTCTCGCGCGACCCCGCCAATCTGGCGCGCGCTTACGAGCAGTTGAAACAGGAGGGTCTGCACGTGCACCGCACCCGCGCCGATCTGCACGAGCCGCACAGCGCCGCCGATATCGTCGAGGAAGTCAGCGCCGCGGTTGGCCCGATCGACGTGCTGATCAACAGCGCGGGCGCCGCCCGCCGCTATGACCCGGAAACGCTCGACGCCGACGCGTTCCGCGCCACCATGGAAGCGAAGTATTTCCCCTACATCTATCCGCAGCAGGAAGTGTTGCGCCGCATGGCCGAGCGCGTGAAAACCGGCAGCGGCGCGGCGCCCGGCACGATCGTCAACATCATCGGCATGGGCGGCAAGGTTCCCAGCGATATCCATATCGCCGGCGGCGCCGCGAATGCCGCGCTGATGCTCGCGACCGTCGGCCTCGCTCACTATTACGCGCGCTACGGCATCCGCATCAACGCGATCAACCCCGGTTCCACGCTGACCGAACGCGTCGAGGAAGCGGTCAACCTGGAAGCGACGCAGCAAGGCATCGAGAACACGGAGGCGCTCGCGCGCGGCCAGGCGAAAGTGCCGCTCGGACGCTTTGCGAAGCCGGAAGAAATCGCCGACGTCGCGCTGTTTCTGGCGAGCCGCCGCGCGAGCTATGTGACAGGCGCGATCGTCCCGATGGACGGAGCCAGCGCGCCGCTGATCTGAACGGCGCGCTTCAAAGCGCTGTATGTGAATTGCGCGGAAGGCGGCGAGACCGCCCCGCGCTTACAGAAAGTGGTGGCCGAGCCACCAGCCGGCTGCGGCAAGGGCAGCGGAAGCCGGAATCGTCAAAATCCACGCCCAGACGATGTTGCCGGCCACGCCCCACCGCACCGCGCTCAACTTCTGCGTGGCGCCCACACCGACGATCGCGCCGGTGATCGTATGCGTGGTGGACACCGGAATGCCGAGTGCCGAGGCGGTAAACAGCGTGATCGCCCCACCCGCCTCCGCGCAAAAACCGCCGACCGGCTTGAGCTTGGTGATTTTCTGGCCCATTGTGCGGACGATCCGCCAGCCGCCGAACAGCGTGCCGAGGCCCATCGACAGATAACAGCCGCCGATCACCCATAGCGGCGGCGCTTCCGCGATCGACGACGCATAGCCGGTTGCAATCAGCAGCATCCAGATGATGCCGATGGTTTTCTGCGCGTCGTTGCCGCCGTGGCCGAGGCTGTATAAGCCCGCTGACAGCAGTTGCAGGCGCCGGAAACGCCGGTCGACCTTGCTCGGCGGCGTGCGGAAATACAGCCACGACACCGCCAGCATGAAGAACGATCCCAGCACGAAACCGAGCAGCGGCGAGATAAAGATGAAAGTCACCGTCTTCATCAAGCCGTCGAAATTGAGCGAGTCCCAGCCCGACTTGGCGAGCGCCGCGCCCACCAGCCCGCCGATCAGCGCATGCGAGGAGCTCGACGGAATGCCGTAATGCCAGGTGATGACGTTCCAGCCGATCGCGCCGACCAGCGCGCCGAAAATCACGTAATGGTCGACGATATTCGGATCGATCGTGCCCTTGCCGACGGTGGCCGCCACTTTCAGATGGAACACGAAATACGCGACGACGTTGAATGCCGCCGCGAAGGCCACCGCCTGCTGCGGCTTCAGCACGCCGGTGGAGACGACCGTGGCGATCGAATTCGCCGCGTCGTGAAAGCCGTTCATGAAGTCGAAAATCAGTGCGACGGCGACCAGGCCGGCGACGACCCAGATAGCGAGTTGTATCGATTGCATTATGCGTTTTCCAGCACGATGCCTTCGATGATGTTCGCTACGTCCTCACACTTGTCCGTGATCGTTTCGAGCAATTCGTAAATCGCTTTCAGCTTGATCAGGGTCTTGACGTTGTCTTCTTCGCGGAAGAGTTTCGACATGGCCGAGCGCAGCACGCGGTCGGCTTCCGATTCCAGACGGTCGATTTCCTCGCACGCCTTCAGAATCTGGCTCGCCTGCTTCATGTCCGACAGCAGGCTGACGGCGAACTGCACGCGCTCGGAGGTCGCCGTGCAGATGTGCGCCAGTTGGCTCGCTTCCGAGGTCACCGCCTGCACGTCGTACAGCGAAATGGCGGTGGCGACGTCCTCCATCAGATCGAGGATGTCGTCCATCGTGGTGATCAGCTTGTGGATCTCGTCGCGGTCGAGCGGCGTGATGAAGGTCTTGTGCAGCAGGTCGATGGTTTCGTGCGTGAGCTTGTCGGCAGCCTTCTCGGCTTTCTGCACGTTTTGCTTATGGGTCTCGGCGTCTTGCAGATTGTCGATCAGCAGCTCGAGTTCGTGGCTCGCCGAGACGATGCACTTTGCGTGCGCATTGAAAATTTCAAAGAACTTGCCCTCGGTGGGCATGAATCGACCGAACATTGGGATCCCGGAAATTGGTCACGTAATGGCTGACATAAAACCGCCATATTGTACCGTTCCGGGGTGGATGCCGCACTTGTGAAAGCGCCGTTACAACAGGCGCGTGAGTTGTCGCTTTACTTCCTGGGCGTCACTCGCCGTAGAAATTTTGCGCACCCGCAAAGTTATCGAACTTCGTATATTGGCCGTGGAACGTGAGGCGCACCGGACCGATCGGACCGTTCCGCTGCTTGCCGATGATGATCTCCGCCGTGCCCTTGTCGGGACTGTCGGGGTTGTAAACCTCGTCCCGGTAAATGAACAGGATCACGTCCGCGTCCTGCTCGATGGCGCCGGATTCGCGCAGGTCCGACATGATCGGCCGCTTGTTCGGGCGCTGCTCGAGACCGCGGTTGAGCTGCGACAGTGCGATCACGGGCACGTCGAGTTCCTTGGCGAGACTCTTGAGCGAACGCGAGATTTCGGAAATCTCGGTCGCGCGGTTTTCGCCGGTCGAAGAGCCGCTCATCAGTTGCAAATAGTCGATGATGATCAGGCCGAGTTTGCCGCATTGGCGCGACAGCCGGCGCGCGCGCGAACGCAGTTCCATCGGGTTCAGGCCGCCGGTTTCGTCGATGAAAATCTGCGCCTCGCTCATTTTCTGCACCGCGTGCGTGAGCTTCGGCCAATCCTCGTCGGTCAGGCGCCCGGTTCGCATGCGGTGCTGATCCAGCCGGCCGACCGAACCCAGCATACGCATGGTGAGTTGCGAGCCCGGCATTTCCATCGAGAACACCGCGACCGGCAAGCCGTATTCGACCGCCACGTATTCGCCGATATTCATCGAAAACGCCGTTTTACCCATCGACGGACGACCCGCGACGATGATCAGCTCACCGCCGTGCATGCCCGAGGTCATGCGGTCCAGGTCGACGAAGCCGGTTGGCGTGCCGGTCACGTCGCTCGGATTGGCGGTGTGATAGAGCGTGTCGATCCGCTCGACCACCTGCGTCAGCAGCGGTCCGATTTCGAGGAAACCCTGCGTGCCGCGCGCGCCGTCCTCGGCGATCGAAAACACCTTCGATTCGGCCTCGTCCAGCAATTGCCGGACTTCCTTACCCTGGGGGTTGAATGCGTCGGCCGAGATTTCGTCGGCCACCGAAACGAGCCGGCGCAGCACGGCGCGATCGCGCACGATTTCCGCGTAACGGCGAATATTGGCCGCGCTCGGCGTGTTCTGCGCCAACGCGTTCAGGTACGCGAGACCGCCGACCTCCTCAGCTTTACCCGCGGTGCCGAGCGCTTCATAGACGGTAATCACGTCGGCCGGCCGCGTCGCTGCGATCAGCTTGCCGATGTGCTCGAAAATGAGGCGGTGGTCGTAGCGGTAAAAATCACTCTGCGACAAGAAGTCGGCGATGCGGTCCCAAGCCGCGTTGTCGAGCAGCAGGCCGCCCAGCACCGATTGCTCGGCCTCGATCGAATGCGGCGGGACTTTCAGCGACTCGAGTTGGGGATCTTTGGACGGTGCGTTCATGGAGAGGAATTATCGGGTAAATGCGTGCCGAGGGAAATCTAAAAACCGATACTTCGAGACATCGAAAAACGGGCATAAAAAAGGCAGGGGCCGGTCACCCGGCCCCTGCCTCCTATCCCATTTGCCAGCACAACGTCCTGGCAGATGTCAGACGATGCTTAGACGTGCTCGCCCAGAACCGACACCGTCACATCGACGACAACGTCGGTGTGCAGCGAGATCTGGACCGGATGGTCGCCGACCATCTTCAGCGGGCCTTCCGGCAGACGCACTTGCGCCTTTTCCACCGCGAAGCCTTGCTTGCCGAGCGCCTCGGCGATGTCCGCGTTCGTCACCGAGCCGAACAGACGGCCGTCCACGCCGGCTTTCTGGCCGATCTGGATCGTCGAGCCTGCCAGCTTTTCGCCTTGAGCCTGAGCGGCAGCCAGCTTTTCAGCGGCGGTCTTTTCCAGTTCGGCGCGGCGCACTTCGAATTCAGCCAGGGCTTCCTTCGTTGCACGGCGAGCTTGCTTGTTCGGGATCAGGAAGTTACGTGCGTAACCGTCCTTGACCTTCACGATATCGCCCAGGTTGCCCAGATTGACGACTTTTTCCAGAAGAATGATTTGCATGCGGATGCTCCTTATCGCGTCGTCGGGTTAGGCCTTGTGCTGGTCGGTGTACGGCACCAGCGCGAGAAAACGTGCGCGCTTGATTGCCGTGTCCAGCTGGCGTTGATAGTGCGACTTCGTACCCGTGAGACGCGCCGGCGTGATCTTGCCGTTTTCGCCGATGAAGTCCTTCAGCGTTTCGAGGTCCTTGTAGTCGATGTGATCGACACCGGCTGCCGTGAAACGGCAGAACTTCTTGCGCTTGAAGAGCGGATTTTGTTGCTGACGACGTTTGTCGAATTTCTTACCAGTCGGGCGGGCCATGTTCAGTCCTTTCCAATGTCCTGTAATGCTGTGATGTGAAATACCAGAGTTCTTGCGTTGCGGTGCTTTTTCGCCAGAAAGCCTGTGAAGAGCGTTTCCACGCCCATCTGGCAGCTTTCCAGCTTACCGCTCGCCTCGCCCGCGGCTACCGCCTGCATGGTCAGTTCGACTTGCCGGGTGATGCCGGCTTCGACGACTTCCGCGCGGTGGTGCAACGTGCAGCCTGCAATCGGAACGCCGGCGGGGGTGTACCGCACCGGTTCGCGTTCGACGACGCTGGCCGTGAGTTGCAGCCGGTTCATGAGCCCTTTGACGAGAGCGACGCTTGTTCTGGTAGCTTAAATAGTGTGTCTTAAGCCTGCGCTTCGGACGGTTGCGTGGCAGCCGACTTCTTGGCTTCTTCGCGCTGCACTTCCTTCATCATCGGCGACGGGCCGGTTTCGGCCTTCTTCATCTTGACGATCAGGTGACGCAGAACGGCGTCGTTGAACTTGAATGCGTGCTCCAGCTCGTCGAGCGTGGTTTGGTCGCATTCGATGTTCATGCAGACGTAGTGAGCCTTCGCGAGTTTCTCGATCATGTAGGCCAGTTGGCGACGGCCCCAGTCTTCGATACGGTGGATCTGGCCACCGTGCGAGGTGATCGTGGTCTTGTAGCGCTCGATCATGGCGGGCACTTGCTCGCTCTGATCGGGGTGCACGATAAAGACGATTTCATAATGACGCATACACACTCCTGTGGACTTGTGGATTAAAGCCACCCGGGCGTCGGAACCGGTGTGGCAAGTGAGAAGCCGAAGAGTGTAACCCGAATGGGGCCGGGCTGCAAGATATCCCGTTATTGTGGCGCGCGAATCAGGTGTGTTTTCAACGGTTTAGCGCCGCAAACCCGAGGCAGGAGCCATCCGTCAATAGGCCGGACGGTTCCAGTAATCCTCGCTCGCGTACACCTCTTTCAGATAATCGATGAAATAGCGCACCCTCGCCGGCACATAACGCTGCTGCGGATACACCGCGAGGATGTCGTAATCGGGCAGCGCGAATTCGTCCAGCACGGTTTCCAGTTCGCCGCGCGCGAGTTGCTGCTGGATCTCCCACGTCGAGCGCCAGCCGAGCCCGAGCCCTTCCGAGACCCAGCGATGCAGCAGCTCGCCGTCGTTACAGTCGAGCGAGCCGCCTACCCGCACGGTCACCAGCTTGCCGTTGCGGCGAAAGTACCAGCCGCGGTTCTGTCCCCCTTGCAGATTGAAGGCGAGGCAGTTGTGGCGCGGCAGATCCTCGAGCGTTTTCGGCTTGCCGTGCTGGCGGAAATATTCCGGCGTGCCGCACACCACGCGCCGGTTCGACGCCAGCTTCACCGCGACGAAGTTCGGATCCACCGCCCCGCCGATCCGGATCGACAGGTCGTAGCCCTCGCGCACCAGATCCACGACACGGTCGGTCAGGTTGAACGACACCTGCAATTCCGGCTTGTCGGCGATAAAGGCCGGGGCGAGCGGCGCGACGTGCTTGCGCCCGAACGCGGCCGGCGCCGACACGATCAGATGGCCGTTCACCGCGCGCCGTCCGGCGCTCAGCTCGTTTTCCGCCTGGTCCCATTCGGTGAGAAGGCCGCGGCAGCGCTCCAGAAACGCGGCGCCTTCCTCGCTGACCACCAGACGGCGCGTCGAGCGGTACATCAGCTTCACGCCGAGGCGCTTTTCCAACGCGTCGATCCGGCGGCCGAGAATCACCGGCGACACGCCCTCTTCCAGCGCGGCGGCGGCCAGGCTGCCCGCATCCGCCACGCGCACGAAGGTTTCGATCTGCTTGAAGCGGTCCATGTCTGTCTCCTGCCGGCCTCGCGCCATTCCATACTTTTTGTTTCGAAATAAGCGACCCGAACTGATCTTATCAAACCTTTTGGTCAGGCCTAAAGTGCATTCGACAACGCTTGATTCGCAAATTCGTTGCAGCTTCATCCGCGAATTGCGCCCGCCACAGACCACAGACATTCAGGAGACATTCATGGCCAAGATGAGAGCCGTCGACGCAGCCGTGCTGGTGCTCGAGAAAGAAGGCATCGACACCGCATTCGGCGTTCCGGGCGCTGCGATCAACCCGTTCTACTCGGCCATGCGCAAGGCAGGCAATATCAGCCACGTGCTGGCGCGTCACGTCGAAGGCGCGTCGCACATGGCCGAGGGCTATACGCGCGCCCAGCCCGGCAACATCGGCGTGTGCATCGGCACGTCGGGCCCCGCCGGCACCGACATGATCACCGGTTTGTACTCCGCTCAGGCCGACTCCATTCCTATCCTGGCCATCACCGGCCAGGCGCCGCGCGCGCGTCTGTACAAGGAAGATTTTCAGGCCGTCGACATCGAATCGATCGCCAAGCCCGTCACCAAATGGGCCGTCACCGTGCGCGAGCCGGCGCTGGTGCCGCGCGTGTTCCAGCAGGCGTTTCACCTGATGCGCTCGGGCCGTCCCGGCCCGGTGCTGGTCGATCTGCCGATCGACGTGCAGCTCGCCGAAATCGAATTCGACATCGACACCTACGAGCCGCTGCCGGTCTACAAGCCCAAGGCGACGCGCAAGCAGATCGAAGCCGCCCTCACCTTGCTGAACGACTCGGACAAGCCGCTGATCGTCTCGGGCGGCGGCGTGCTGAACGCGGCCGCCGAGGATCTGCTGGTCGAGTTCGCCGAAACCATCGGCGTGCCGGTGATCCCCACGCTGATGTCGTGGGGCGCGATACCCGACGATCATCCGCTGATGGCCGGCATGGTCGGCCTGCAAACCTCGCACCGCTACGGCAACGCGACCATGCTCGCCTCCGACTTCGTGCTCGGCATCGGCAACCGCTGGGCGAATCGTCACACCGGCAGCATCGAGGTCTATACGAAAGGCCGCAAGTTCGTGCACGTGGATATCGAGCCGACGCAGATCGGCCGCGTATTCGGCCCGGACCTCGGCATCGTGTCGGACGCGAAGGCCGCGCTCGAACTGTTCGTCGAAGTCGCGAAGGAATGGAAGGCGGCCGGCAAACTGAAGGACCGCGGCGCGTGGGTTGCCGATTGCCAGCAACGCAAGCGCACGATGCATCGCAAGACCCACTTCGACAACGTGCCGATGAAACCGCAGCGCGTGTACGAAGAGATGAACCAGGTGTTCGGCCGCGACACCTGCTACGTGAGCACGATCGGTTTGTCGCAGATTGCGGGCGCGCAATTCCTGCACGTCTACAAGGCGCGCAACTGGATCAACTGCGGCCAGGCCGGTCCGCTCGGCTGGACGATTCCGGCCGCGCTCGGCGTGCGCGCGGCGGACCCGCAACGTCCGATCGTCGCGCTCTCGGGCGACTACGACTTCCAGTTCATGATCGAGGAACTGGCCGCCGGCGCGCAATTCAATCTGCCCTATGTACACGTGGTGGTGAACAACTCCTACCTCGGCCTGATCCGCCAGGCGCAGCGCGCATTCGACATGGATTTCTGCGTGCAGCTCGGTTTCGAGAACATCAATTCGCCAGAGACCAACGGCTACGGCGTGGACCACGTCGCGGTGGCCGAAGGCCTGGGTTGCAAGGCGATCCGCGTGTTCAAGCCCGAAGAACTGAAGCCCGCCTTGCAAAGGGCCCAGGCGATGCTCTCCGAGTTCAACGTGCCGGTAATCGTCGAAGTGATTCTGGAACGCGTGACCAACATTTCGATGGGCACCGAGATCGACGCGATCAACGAGTTCGAGGAACTGGCCGCGACGCGCGAGGACGCACCGACCGCGATCAGCATCGCCGACTGAGTTTCCCGACTTTGCATCACATGAGGGCTTTCGCAGCGTAGCGACCCGACGCTGTGAAAGCGCCTCACGAAGTCATTCCACTGACCGACCAGCGAGACCCCCGCATCATGCCGAAATTCGCAGCGAATCTAACCATGCTCTTCAACGAAGTCCCGTTCCTCGACCGCTTCGCGGCCGCCGCGGACGCGGGCTTTGACGCCGTCGAATTCCTGTTCCCCTATCCGTATCAGATCGCTGAGCTGAGCGAACGTCTACAGCAGAACAGCCTGAAACTCGTCTTGCACAACCTGCCCGCGGGCAACTGGGAAGCCGGCGAACGCGGCATTGCGTGTCTGCCGGATCGCGTGAGCGAGTTCCAGGAAGGCGTCGGCCGCGCGATCGAATACGCACGTGCCTTGAAGGTGCCGCAACTGAACTGCCTCGTCGGCATTCCGAGCGCCGGCGTGGACGCGGACAAGGCGCGCTCGACCATCGTCGAGAACCTGCGCTTTGCCGCGGGTGAATTGAAGAAGGCCGGCATCAGGCTGCTGGTCGAGCCGTGCAATTCCTACGACATCCCCGGCTTCGCGTTGAACCGTTCCGCCGAAGGCCTCGACGTGATCCACGCCGTGGCTTCGGACAATCTGTTCCTGCAATACGACATCTATCACATGCAACGGATGGAAGGCGAACTCGCGGCGACGATCACGAAGAACCTGGCGCGCATCGCGCACATCCAGCTCGCCGACAACCCGGGGCGCAACGAACCGGGCACCGGCGAAATCAACTACCCGTTCCTGTTCGATCTGCTCGATTCGCTCGGCTACGACGGCTACGTCGGTTGCGAATACAAGCCGCGCACCACCACGGCGGCCGGCCTCGGCTGGGTGCGCAGCGTGGCCGGGCAGGCGCGCGGCGCGGCCCACGCCGCTGTCTGATCGAACGATCAGGCGCGTCGCGCCCGGAAGGAAGTCCCCGGGCGACCCAACAACACTGGAGATTCAGACACATGGCAAAGATCGGTTTCATCGGCCTCGGCATCATGGGCGCGCACATGGCGCGCAACCTCATCAAGGGCGGTCATTCGCTGTTCGTGAACGGCGCGTACCCGGTGCCGGAAGATCTGGGCAAAACGACCACCGTGGTCGCCGATTCGACCGCTGTCGCGCAAGCCGCCGACATCGTCATCATCATGGTGCCGGACACGCCTGACGTCGCCAACGTGCTGTTCGCCGACGACGGCGTCGCCGCCGGTCTCACGAAGGGCAAGCTGGTGATCGACATGAGCTCGATCTCCCCGCTCGATACGCAGGCGTTCGCGAAGAAGATCAATGCGCTCGGCGTCGATTACCTCGACGCCCCGGTGTCCGGCGGCGAAGTCGGCGCGCGCGAAGCAACGCTGACGATCATGGTGGGCGGTCCGGAACAAGCGTTCGCGCAGGCCAAGCCCTTGTTCGAACTGATGGGCAAGAACATTTCGCTGATCGGCGAGAACGGCGCGGGTCAAACCTGCAAGGTCGCCAATCAGATCATCGTCGCGCTGAACATCGAAGCGGTGGCCGAAGCGCTGCTGTTCGCATCGCGCTCGGGCGCCGATCCGGAACGCGTGCGCAAGGCGTTGATGGGCGGCTTCGCTTCGTCGCGCATTCTCGAAGTGCATGGCGAACGCATGACCAAACGCACGTTCAATCCCGGCTTTCGCATCGAACTGCATCAGAAGGACTTGAACCTCGCGCTCGACGGCGCGCGCAAGCTCGGCATCGCCTTGCCGCATACGGCGAGCGCGCAGCAACTCTTCAGCGTGTGCGCGGCGAACGGCGGCAAGGCATGGGATCACTCGGCGATGGTGCGCGCTCTGGAAATCATGGCGAACTACGAAGTCGCGCAAGCGCCGGATAGCGCGGCGAAGGCTGCTTGAGTCGTCACGCGGGTTGCCTTGACCGCGGCTTCGTCGGCTTGGCCTTCGTCGTCACGGCAATCGCAGGTGGGGCGTCCGTTGCGTCGCGCGACATGCGCGGCGCAGCGGACAAAGCGTGTCGCTCTGGGCTGAGAGCGGCACAGTGGGGTCCGCAGCGGCACCCGGCGGCGCCGGGGAAGCCTTGGTCGGTCAGACGTCGTCGTCGGGTGTCCGGCTGTCGGATCATCGTCATGCTTTTTCCGCCAATGTCTCGCGGCGGGGTGCATCATGCACGCCGCTTGCTGCACGTCCGCTTGTGCGCTCGCTTGTGCATTCGCTTGCACGCTTGCTTGCATTTGCTTGCAACTGCAAGCACCCCGGCGCACCTTTTTTGACACATCGCTTCGCGCTTTTCTCCTACACTCCTTGAGTCCGCCTGCTTGCGTTTCAGGCATCCCGTGCCGCTCTTCGCAGCGCGCGTCTTCCGCTTCATTCGCCCGATTCGCAACCAGTGCACAACCCGTGCGCAAAGTATTCTTGCGCCGCCACGTTAGGAGTGTGATCCATGGGTATTCTCAGTTTCATCAAGGAAGCCGGCGAAAAACTGTTCGGCGCCGCCTCGACCTCGGCACAAGCCGCGCCTGCCGCGCCCGACCTTGCGGCGTTGAATAAAACAGCGGGCGACGCGATCGCCGCGTATATCCGCACCCAGGGTCTGGACGCCACCAACCTGCAAGTCGCATACGACGGCACGAGCCACACCGTCACCGTATCCGGCGAGGCGGCCGACCAGCCGACCAAGGACAAGATTCTCGTCGCGGCCGGCAACGTGCAGAACGTCGACAAGGTGGACGACCAACTGACCGTCACCACGCCCGCGGCGGCGCCCACGCAGTTTCATACCGTCGTGCCCGGCGACAATCTGTGGAAGATCGCCGAGAAGTACTACGGCAGCGGCGCGAAGAACGACGTGATCTTCCAGGCCAACACGCCGATGCTGAAGAGCCCGGACAAGATCTATCCGGGTCAGGTATTGGTGATTCCGCCGCAGTAACCCGCGGTTGCGGTAAGCATTGCAGCAAGCGGTAATAACAGCGGTAAAAGCAGCGGTAAAAACGAAAAACGCGGCGCTCGAGTCATCAACTCGAGCGCCGCGTTTTCATTGGACGATCATGCGTGTGGCCGTGACCGTTACCGCATCAATACGTATCGAAGACCTTTTGCAGCGCAACCGGCCCCGTGCCACCCGCGGCCAATGCCAGCATCAGCAGCACACGGGCCTTGTACGGGTTCAGCGAGCCCGCGCTGACGAAACCAAGCGCGTCGTCGGCGGCGGCGCCGTTGCGCATCACGTGCCCCGAACCCACCCGCGAGGAGCGCACCACTGCGACGCCTTGCGAGACCGCATCGGCCAACGCCTGTTGCAGCGACGCGTGGATCGAGCCGTTGCCCGTGCCGGCCACCACGATGCCGCGCACGCCGGCGGCAACGAGCGCATCCACGGCAATCCGTGAGACGCCGGCATAGCTCGCGACGACCTCCACATGCGGCCACTTCGCGCCGATCACGAACTCGGTCGCGAGCGTATGCGGACGCACCACGCCGCGCTGGAATTCGACCCGCCCGTCCTGCACCCAGCCGAGCGCGCCGATCTCCGGCGAGTGGAATGCGTCGACGGCATACGTGCTCGTCTTCACCACGTCGCGCGCGCTGTGAATCTTGTTGTTGAAGGCCACCAGCACACCCTGCCCGCGCGAGCCCGCGTGCGCCGCGACCGTCACGGCGTTCAGCAGATTCAGCGGACCATCGGCGGAGAGCGCGGACGCCGGACGCATCGCCGCGCTCAGCACGACCGGCTTGTCCGACTTGACGGTCAGATGCAGCAGATAGGCGGTTTCCTCGAGTGTGTCGGTGCCGTGCGTGACGACTATGCCGTCGATGTCGTCTTCGGCGAGGAGCGCGTTGATGCGTTGCGCGAGCGTGGTCCAGAGCGGCAGCGCCATGTCCTTGCTGTCGATGCTGGCAATCTGCTCGGGCGCGATGCGCGCCACCGTGGACAAAGCCGGCACCGCCGCCAGCAATTGATCGACGCCGACCACGCCCGCCTGGTAGCCGGAAGTGTTGGCGGCGTCCGCCGCGGCCCCGGCGATCGTGCCGCCGGTGGCGAGCACGGCGATGCGCGGCAGCGTCGGTGTGACGCCCTGGTTTGAAGGCGTCGCGGAAGAGGAAGTCGGAGTATTCATGGCGGCGATTGTAAGCGATGCGCCGCGCGCCGCGATGCGTGAAAAAACGGATGGCCGTTCGTTTTGGATTAGCGATGCTGGGCGCCAACGCTCGCGCATCGCCCGCGAACGATTCAGCGCCACTTCGCGCCGGACCTCAAGGATCCGGCGCCAACCTCACACCGCCTCGCGCAATTGCGCGGCGATCTCCGCTTCGTTCAACTGCGGCGCGAACATCTCGATCAGCCGATACGCATACGCGCGCAGGAACGCACCCTTGCGCAGACCGACCCGCGTCGTGCTCGCCTCGAACAAATGCTGGGTATCCAGCGCCACCAGTTCGGTATCGCGCCTGGGATCGTAGGCCATCGCCGCCACCACGCCGATGCCCATGCCGAGTTCGACGTAGGTCTTGATCACGTCCGCGTCGATCGCGGTCAGCACGACGTCGGGCAACGCGCCTGCCTTGGCGAACGCCTGGTCGATGTGCGAGCGGCCCGTGAAGTCCTGGTCATACGTGACGATCGGGAATTCGGCGATTTCGTCGAGCGTCAGATTTTCACGGCCCACGAGCGGATGATCCTTCGGCACGACCACCACGTGATGCCACGAGTAGCACGGAAACGTGACGATGTCCGGAAAGCGGTCGAGCGCCTCGGTCGAGATGCCGATATCCGCCTCGCCGTTGATGATCATCTGCGCGATCTGCTGCGGGCTGCCCTGGCGCAGCGCCAGGTGCACTTTCGGGAACACCTCGGTGAATTGACGGATCACCTTCGGCAGCGCATAGCGCGCCTGCGTGTGCGTGGTCGCCACGACCAGGTGGCCGCTGTCCTGATCGGCGAACTGGCGCGCGACGCGGCGCAGATTCTCCGCGTCGAGCAACATCCGCTCGATCAGTTGATGCACCGCCTTGCCCGGCTCCGTGAGCCCCGTCAGACGCTTGCCGCGCCGAATGAAAATGTCGACGCCGAGTTCGTCCTCGAGATCCTTGATCTGTTTCGATACGCCCGACTGCGACGTGTACAACACGTTCGCCACCTCGGTCAGATTCATGTTCTGACGCACGGCCTCGCGCACGAAGCGCAATTGCTGGAAGTTCATCTGTATGTCTCCGGTTCAGCCAGAGTGAGCTATTTGAGTTCGATCGAAACGCCTGGGGTCGTTGCCCGCTTCACCGCGGGCTTCACGGCGTCATTCACTGCGCCGGAAACACGCGCAATGCGCGCGGCACGGCGGTCACGCCATCGCCGACCGCCAGTTGCAGATCGCGCCACGCTTCGCGATCGAGTTCGGCTTCGAGCAGGTTGCCTTCGCGGCCCGCGAGTTCGACCCGCACCGAGCCGCCCAGCGTCACCACGCGCCGCACGTCGACGACGATGCCTTCGCGATGACCGGCCGCCTGCGGGTACAACTGCAGATCGTGCGGACGCACATAAGCGAAGGCCGGCCCGCTGAATCCCGCGGTGATCGCGACCGGCAGCGCCGCGCCGTCGACCACGAAGCCGCTCGAATCGACGTTGCCGTGCAGGCGGTTCGCCGCGCCGAGAAACTCGTAGACGAACGAGGTTTGCGGATGGTCGTACACGTCCTGCGGACTGCCCACCTGCTCCACGTGCCCGCGATTGAGCACGACGATGCGGTCGGCCACTTCGAGCGCCTCTTCCTGATCGTGCGTGACGAAAATGGTCGAGATATGCAGATCGTCATGCAGACGCCGCAGCCAGCTACGCAATTCCTTGCGCACCTTCGCATCGAGCGCGCCGAACGGTTCGTCGAGCAGCAGCACCTTCGGCTCGACGGCCAACGCGCGCGCCAGCGCGATCCGCTGCCGCTGGCCGCCCGACAGCTCCGACGGATACCGTTGCGCGAGCCAGTCGAGTTGCACGAGCTTCAGCAGTTCGTGCACCTTCTCGCGAATCACCGCTTCCGAGGGACGCTCCTTGCGCGGTTTCACGCGCAGACCGAACGCGACGTTCTCGAACACCGTCATGTGACGGAACAGCGCGTAATGCTGGAACACGAAGCCGACTTCGCGTTCGCGCGCGCCGACCGTCGCGACGTCCTGGCCTTGCAGCATCACCTGGCCGCCGTCCGCGTATTCGAGCCCGGCGATCACCCGCAACAAGGTCGTCTTGCCGCAACCCGAGGGCCCGAGCAGCGCAACCAGTTCGCCCGGCGGGAAATCGAGCGAGACGTTATCGAGCGCGACGAAATCGCCGAAGCGCTTCTGCAGGTTACGAACGGTGATACCCATTACAGCTCTCCTTGCTTGAGCGGGTGTGGCTGCGATGCATTGACGGATTGCGAGGTGGTCTGTGAAGCGGTCCGCGAGCCAGGCTCAGCACCAGGCTGTGAACCAGGCTGTGGACCAGGCTGTGAAGCAGGCTGTGAAGCCGGCGCCGGCGTGACGGGCCCCGCATACGCGGGCACGTCGCGCGCCGCCGACAGTTCCGCCGACATATGCCGCTCGGCGAGCAGCTTGAGCGCCAGCGTGACGAGCGCGAGCAACGCGAGCACCGACGCCACCGCGAACGCCGCCGAGAAGTTGTATTCGTTGTAGAGAATTTCGACGTGCAGCGGCATCGTATCGGTCTGGCCGCGAATATGGCCCGACACCACCGACACCGCGCCGAACTCGCCCATCGCCCGCGCGTTGCACAGGATCACGCCGTACAGCAGACCCCATTTGACGTTCGGCAGCGTGACGCGGCGGAAAATCTGCCAGCCCGAGGCGCCGAGCACGTGAGCGGCTTCTTCCTCGTCGTTGCCTTGCGCCTGCATCAGCGGAATCAGTTCGCGCGCGACGAACGGGAACGTGACGAAGATCGTCGCCAGCACGATGCCCGGCACCGCGAAGATGATCTGCACGTCATGGGCTTGCAGCCACGGGCCGAACCAGCCTTGCGCGCCGAACAGCAGCACGTAGATCAAGCCCGAGATCACCGGCGAAACCGAGAACGGCAGATCGATCAGCGTGGTCAACAGCGCCTTGCCGCGGAATTCGAACTTGGCGATGCACCAGGAAGCCGCGAGACCGAACACGAGGTTCAGCGGCACGGCAATCGCCGCGGTGATCACGGTGAGCTTGATCGCCGACAGCGCATCGGGATCGGCGAGCGATTCCAGATAGAAGCCGAGCCCCTTGTTCAACGCCTGATAGAACACGGCGACGAGCGGCACGACGAGAAACAGCGCGAGAAACAGCAGTGCGACGCCGGTCAGGATCCAGCGCACCACCGGCGGTTCGGTCACCGGATCGGGCCGGCGCGCGACGTTGAGCGGCGCGCGCGGCGCGACGGCGACGGCGGCCCGATCCGTCCCATCCGCGCGCTTCACACGATGCGCGCCGTCGGCGGAATGGCGGCTCATCGCACACCTCCGCCGATCGCCGCGACGCTTGCCGAGGCCGGCGCCGGGCCCGCGCCGCCGCGCCCGGTGCGGCGCTGCAAGTACCACTGCAAGGTATTGATGAACAGCAGCATCAGGAAGGACACGACCAGCATCACCACGGCCAATGCCGTGGCGCCCGCGTAGTCGTATTGCTCGAGCTTGGTGATGATCAGCAGCGAGGTGATTTCAGACTTCATCGGCACATTGCCGGCGATGAAAATCACCGAGCCGTATTCGCCGAGCGCACGCGCGAACGCCAGCGCGAAGCCCGTCAGCAAGGCCGGAAACACCGACGGCAACACCACGCGGCGAAACGTCAGCCAGCGCGACGCGCCGAGGCACGCGGCCGCCTCTTCCTGTTCGCGCTCGAACTCCTCGAGCACCGGCTGCACGGTCCGCACGACGAACGGCAAACCGATGAACGTCAGCGCAACCAGCACACCCGCCGGCGTGAATGCGATCTTGATGCCGAGCGGTTCGAGAAACTGCCCGATCCAGCCGTTGCCCGCGTACACGGCCGCGAGCGAAATGCCGGCCACGGAGGTCGGCAAAGCGAACGGCAGATCGACCACCGCATCGACGATGCGCTTGAACGGAAACGTGTAGCGCACCAGCACCCACGCCACCAGAAAGCCGAACACCGCGTTGATCAGCGCGCCGCCCAACGCCGAGAAGAACGTCAGGCGATACGACGCGAGCACGCGCGGCGAACTCACCGCGCGCACGAACTGCGCCCAGTCGAGCGTCGCGGTCTTGAGGAAGGTTGCGGCAAGCGGAATCAGCACCACGAGGCTCAGATAAGCCACCGTGATGCCGAGTGTCAGGCCAAAACCGGGCAAGGCGCTCGGTTTTCGGAAGGTCAACGTCGTCATGCTCAATGCTCTTTCAGGATTCACGCCTGCGTGTTCTGGCCGCCGGGCCCTGGCTGGCCAAAGCGCGCCACTGGGGCGCGCCCGGATTGGACGCGTTGCCGCGTCGCTCGGTCGATGCCGTTGCCGGCACCGGCGGTCTTACTGCGGCTGATAGATCGAATCGAATACGCCGCCGTCCGCGAAGTGCGTTTTCTGCGCGTTCGTCCAGCCGCCGAACGAGTCGTCCACCGTGTACAGCTTCAGCTTCGGAAACTTCGAGGTCAACTCCGCCGGCACCTTGTTCGAACGCGGCCGGTAGAAGTTCTTCGCGGCGATCTCCTGGCCCTGCTCGCTGTACAGGAAGTTCAGATACGCCTCGGCCAGCTTGCGCGTGCCGCGCTTGTCGACGACCTTGTCGACCACGGCAACCGGCGGCTCGGCCAGGATGCTCACGGACGGCACGACGATTTCGAACTTGTCCGTGCCGAACTCCTTCAGCGACAGGAACGCTTCGTTTTCCCACGCGATCAGCACGTCGCCGATGCCGCGTTGCACGAAGCTGGTGGTCGCGCCGCGCGCGCCCGAATCGAGCACGCCGGCATTCTTATAGAGCTTGCCGACGAACTCCTTCGCCTTCTGGTCGTTGCCGCCCGGCTGATGCGCGGCATACGACCACGCCGCGAGGTAGTTCCAGCGCGCGCCGCCCGAGGTTTTCGGGTTCGGCGTGACGATCGACACGCCCGGTTTGATCAGATCGTCCCAGTCCTTGATGTGCTTCGGGTTGCCCTTGCGCACCAGAAACACGATCGTCGACGTGTACGGCGATGCGTTGTCGGGCAGACGCTTTTGCCAGCCCTTGTCGAGCAGGCCCTTGTTAGCGAGGGCGTCGATGTCGTAGGCGAGCGCGAGGGTCACGACGTCCGCCTGCAGGCCGTCGAGCACGGAGCGCGCCTGCGCGCCCGAGCCGCCGTGCGACTGCTTGAAGGTGATCGTTTCGCCGGTTTTTGCCTTCCACTCCTTGCCGAACGCCTGGTTGACGTCCTGGTAGAGCTCGCGCGTCGGGTCGTAGGACACGTTCAGCAGCGTCGTGTCGGCGGCGTGCGCCTGCCCCGCGACGCCGAGCGCGGCTGCCGCGCCGAAGGCGAGCGCCGCGATCAGTTTCTTCGTCTTGCCTGCCAGCCCCGTGTGTCGATGGTTCATGCCAACTTTCTCCGCGTTGTGGTCCGTTGAAACGGCGTGTGATGTTGTTTTGCGTCGTCTGCGTGCGGCCACGTGTGCGTGGCGCCAACTGGAGGCCAGTCTATCGAAGGGCTTTCATCATTAAAAATAATGTTTCTTCATTCTTTAATACGCAAAAGTGGTAATGACAGCCAGATAAGGCGTTGCAGCACGAAAACGGGTGTTGGAGCGTCCGGTTTGGACGTTTCCACGACCCCACTTCGTCGCCTGCCCGCACGAACTTAAAGTAAAGCTTGAATTGCGCCGGATACTGTATAAAAATACAGCCACCTGTTCATACATACAGTGGCGCCATGACAAAACTCACCGCACGACAGCAGCAGGTTTTCGATCTGATCCGCCGGGCCATCGAACGCACCGGCTTTCCGCCCACCCGCGCGGAGATCGCCGCGGAACTGGGCTTCAGCTCGGCCAACTCGGCAGAAGAACATCTGCGCGCGCTCGCTCGCAAGGGTGTCATCGAGCTGGCGGCCGGCGCATCGCGCGGCATACGCCTTCTCACCAGCCCCGAAGACTCGCCGCACCAGTTCACGCTGCCGCACGCGAGCATCATGCAACTGTCGTTGCCGCTGATCGGCCGGGTCGCCGCGGGTAGCCCGATACTCGCGCAGGAACATATCTCGCAGCATTACGCATGCGACCCGGCGCTCTTCTCGAGCAAGCCCGATTACCTGCTGAAAGTGCGCGGGCTGTCCATGCGCGACGCCGGCATCTTCGACGGCGACCTGCTCGCGGTGCAAAAACGCAGCGAGGCGAAAGACGGCCAGATCATCATCGCCCGGCTCGGCGACGACGTCACGGTCAAGCGCCTGAAGCGCCGGCCGAACGGTATCGAGCTGATCGCCGAGAATCCCGATTACGACAACATCTTCGTTGAAACCGGCAGCGCGGATTTCGCGCTGGAGGGTATCGCCGTGGGGCTGATCCGCCCCGGAGAGTTTTAACCCGCCCGCTCGCCGGTTCGCCGGATCGCAGCCGCCCCAACGTTGAATCGCCTGGAGAGACTCATGGAACGCCTTGCCCGCCTGCTGCCCTTTCGCCAGTTCGGTCGTCTGCGCCGTCTGCGCAAGCTGGTGCCCTGCTCAGTGAGCGGAGCGCCCGCGGTCAGCACGCCATCGCTGTTCGACTCGCCCGACGGGGTATCGAGCTTGCCGTCGTCGTTGCCCGCCTTTGCCCGCGTGTCGTTGAATGCCGGGTTGAATATGGCGGAGCCGGAGCGGCGCGCACCGGTTCGGGTTTATCACGGGCCGTCGCGGCTCATCATGGTCGGCACCATGGAGGCCGTATGCCGCATGATCGATCGTTGCATCGCCGACGAGGCCAACGTGCACGGCGCGGTATTCGAGTCCTGATCGGCTTTCAATATTGTTGTCGCGTGGGATCGTTTTTGCGTGGCCGCGGTCCACGTTAGATCAAACGTGATGGAGAGTCCCACCCGATGGCAGTTTCGACACGCAAGAACCACGGCGCCAGCCGGCCGCTGATCGTCACTCTGGTTGTGATCGTGTTGATCGCCGCGCTGGGGTTCGTCTACGCGTCGCCGTATATCGCGCTGAATAATCTCAAGCGCGCGGCGGACGCGCGCGACGCGCAAACCGTCAATCAGTACGTCGACTTTCCCGCATTGCGCGAAAGCCTGAAGCAGCAGGTCACAGGCTTGCTGACACGCCGGCTCGACGCGCAGGGCAACGGCAATCCATTAGCCGCGATCGGCGCGATGATCGGCGTGGCATTGATCGGGCCGCTGGTAGACGCTTATGCGACGCCGGACGGCGTGGCGGCATTGCTGAACGGCATGCCGCCGCGCGGCAATCCTGGCGAGCGGCCGCCTGCTCCGCCCGCGGCCAACAATCCGCCCGCAACACCCGCGCCGGCGCCCGTGCCTGCATCGCCCACCGCGGGAGGCTCAGCCAACAGCGCGGCAAACAATAACGCCGCGCCGCCGCAGCCGCCGGAAACCACGGCGAGCTATCGCGGCCTCAACCAGTTCGCCGTTACTTACCGGCATGGCGCCGGCGACGCACGTTATTCGGCGATCTTCCAGCGCGAAGGCTTGCTCACATGGAAGCTGAGCGCCGTCAATTTAAACGAGTGATTGTCTGGTCGCGTGAACGGAGCTGGAAGAGCAACCGTTTTCCTGCCAGGCTTCCTGCGCATCAAGCCGCCGCTTGCTGCTGCTCCTGCGCGGAAGAACACGCCACCAGGATGCTGCACGATACGCGGTCGAGCAACGGCGTATTGCCCGCGCCCATCCACCATCGCGACAAACCGGTGCGGCAACGGTGGCCGACCACCACGAGGTCCACGTTCAAGTCGTTGGCGAGATTCGCGATCTCGTCAATTGGATGGCCAAACGCAAAGTGCCCTTGCGCGGTCACGCCACGCTCGGTGAGCCAGTCCACCCCTTCCTGCAGAATGTCGCGGGCGGTCTTCTCGAAACTGCCGCAGGCCACATCGGTCAGCAGGCCCGCGCTTTGCGCAATGCTCGAACGCATGTCGACCACGGACAGCAGATGCGTTTCCGCCTTCAGATCCAACGCCAGGTCGGCGCCGCAACGCAACGCCTTGCGGCCTTCGCGCGAGCCGTCGTAGCACAGCAGGATTTTCTTGTAGCTCGCCATGATTTTCTCCCTAGCCGCGAAAAGCGCGGTCTTCATGAATCATGGTGCGCCGCAATTCAGCTTGCAAGGGATGGAAAACGCTAGGTGTGCACTGATCGGGAGCGTGCGGGGTTTTGATCGGGATCGAGGCTGTCTTGCGAGGTTTGCGGCAGTGCAAGAAACACGCTCGGAACGGCTGCGGGCTCGCCGACGGCAACTCGCCGATGCCCTAGAATAGACGGCCTTCCCGGCCATTAGCATCATCGGCGAGTTTTTCCCAGAACCTCCATCGATCCCATGCCTGAAGCCCCCATTGAATTCCAGCAGGTCAAGAAAAGCTACGGCGACAAAACAGTCGTCGACGGGCTCTCGTTTCACGTCGATGCCGGCGAATGCTTCGGCTTGCTCGGCCCCAACGGCGCGGGCAAGACCACCACGCTGCGCATGCTGCTCGGCATCGCCGCACCCGATGCCGGCGTGATCCGCCTGTGCGGCGAGCCGATTCCGCGCCGCGCGCGGATGGCGCGGGCGCGCGTCGGCGTGGTGCCGCAGTTCGACAATCTCGATCCCGACTTCACGGTGCGCGAGAACCTGCTGGTGTTCGGCCGTTACTTCGGGCTGAGCGCCGCGCAATGCCGCGCGATGGTGCCGTCGCTGCTCGAATTCGCGCGCCTCGAAAGCAAGGCGGATGCGCGCGTGAGCGAGCTATCGGGCGGCATGAAGCGGCGCCTGACGCTCGCCCGGGCGCTCGTCAACGATCCCGACGTGCTGATCATGGACGAGCCGACCACCGGCCTCGATCCCCAGGCGCGGCATCTGATCTGGGAGCGGCTGCGCTCGTTGCTCGCGCGCGGCAAGACGATCCTGCTGACCACGCATTTCATGGAAGAAGCCGAACGGCTTTGCAACCGGCTGTGCGTGATCGAGGAAGGACGCAAGATCGCCGAGGGCGCGCCGAGCACGTTGATCGCCTCGGAGATCGGCTGCGACGTGATCGAGATCTTCGGTCCCGACCCGGTCGCGTTGCGCGACGAACTGGCGCCGCTTGTCGAGCGAACCGAGATCAGCGGTGAGACGCTCTTCTGCTATGTGAACGACGCGCAGCCGGTGCATGCGCGGCTCAAGCAACGCGCCGACCTGCGCTATCTGCATCGTCCGGCGAATCTGGAAGATGTGTTCCTGCGGCTCACCGGCCGCGAGATGCAGGACTGACGCCGGCCGCATCCGTTACAGCTACAACGACACTGCACGAGACACGCAATGGACGCACGCACTTACGAAACACACGGCAACGGCGACGCACCGTCGAGGCAGGAACCGTTCGCCGCGTTGCCCGCGAACGCCGTGAACTGGATTGCGGTGTGGCGCCGCAACTATCTGGTGTGGAGGAAGCTCGCGATCGCCTCGATGTTCGGCAATCTCGCCGATCCGATGATCTATCTGTTCGGGCTCGGCTTCGGGCTCGGCCTGATGGTCGGACACGTCGACGGCGTGTCGTACATCGCGTTTCTGGCGGCCGGCACGGTCGCGTCGAGCGTGATGATGTCCGCGAGTTTCGAGTCGATGTACTCGGGCTTCTCGCGCATGCACGTGCAGCGCACCTGGGAGGCGATCATGCACACGCCGCTCACGCTCGGCGACATCGTGCTCGGTGAAGTGATCTGGGCGGGCAGTAAGTCGGTGCTGTCGGGCACGGCGATCATGCTGGTGGCCGGCGCGCTCGGCTACGCGAACTTCCCGTCGATGCTGCTGGCGTTGCCCGTCATCGTGCTGACCGGGCTCGCGTTCGCCAGTATCGCGATGGTGGTGACGGCACTCGCGCCATCGTATGACTTCTTTATGTTTTATCAGACGCTGGTGTTGACGCCGATGCTGTTGCTCTCCGGCGTGTTCTTCCCGGCTTCGCAACTGCCCGCCGCCGCGCGTGCCGCGACCCAGGTGTTGCCTCTCGCGCACGCCGTCGATCTGATTCGCCCGGCGATGCTCGGGCGGCCCGTCGAGGACGCGGTTTTGCATGTCGCGGTGCTGGCGGTGTATGCGGTGGGTGGGTTCGTCGTCTCGGCGGTGCTGTTCCGGCGCCGGATGATGAAGTAACGCGAGGTTATATCGAACACGGCGGCGGCAGGCAGCGCGCACGCGTCGCCCGCCGTGAATGGACCGGTGTCAGTCCTCGTCGTCCGTCCACGGAATATCCACGTCGGAGATGAACGCGACCGTTGCGAACGGTCCGCCATCCTGGCGGCCGATCTTGCCGTCGGCGCGCTGCCATTCAACGCGAAACACCGTGCCTGGGTCGTCGGCGATCAGCCTGACCGTGCGAAGCTCATCGGGATCCGCCTCTTCGACAGGACCGTCGAGCGAGATCAGCAATTCCTGCGGCCATAGTCCGTCGGCGGGATCATAAATCTTGTCGCCGTCGGGTATCAGCGTGAACGCCTCCACGCCGATCGTCGCGGAAGCGTCGACGATCATCTTGGCCAATGCACGCAGCAATGCGGTCGCGCGCGCCGAGTTCGCCTGACGAATTGCAAGGTCCCCGCGCGTCAGCGCCTGCTCGAGTTTTGGGTTTGTTTTTTGTTGCGCCATTCGATGTCCTGAGTCCTATCGCTCTGTTGTAGGCGGCACGCTGCATTGATCCGCCGCCGCTCGCCGTTTTTCGGGCTGAATCCTACCATTGGCGTGCATCCCGGCATGGCGATCCGCGCGGCCCGGTCCGACAGCCCGCCCCGTCCACCACAGTTTAGGTCGTGATTCGTGTTCCGGCTTGGGAGATTTGGTTTTGAAGCGCCGGTCGAGCGCGGCGCTTGCAGCAATTCCGACGGTTTGCCGCGTGCTTCGCATTGTTTGAAACGGTGCTGGCGAGGCTTGATTGCCGCCGTCCGTCCGAAGCTGTATGCGGTGGCTCGCGAAGCGAAAGATTCGCCGAACGCGATGGCGATGAAGCAAGGCGCAACCAACTTCACGCAACCCCACGCCAGGTCACCATCCCGGCAACGAAGCCGGGGCACGTTCAGACGACGTTCCGACGACGTTCAGCGCGTCGCTCGAATCGATCACGAGGCAACGCGCCCAGGCCGCTCCATCAAGGCGCCGGGTTCGGCTGCAACTCATGCAGCGCATCGATTTCCGCAAGCGCCTCAACCGGAAGCTCGACGTCCGCGCTCGCGATGTTTTCCCTCAACTGATCGAGCGACGTGGCGCCGATCAGATTACTGGTCAAAAACGGCCGGCTGTTGACGAACGCGAGCGCGAATTGCGCGGGCGACAAGCCGTGACGTTTCGCCAGTTCCACATAACGCGTGGTCGCCTGGATCGATTGCGGCTTGCTGTAGCGTTGAAAGCGCTCGAACAGCGAGATGCGGGCGCCCGCCGGCCGCGCGCCGCCTTCATACTTGCCCGACAGCCAGCCGAAGGCCAGCGGCGAATACGCGAGCAAGCCGATGTTGTCGCGATGCGCGTATTCCGAGAGCCCCACCTCGTAGGTGCGATTGAGCAGGCTGTACGGATTCTGGATGCTGACGATACGCGGCAAGCCGAGCTTTTCGGCCGCGCGCAGAAACTGCGCGACGCCCCACGGCGTTTCGTTCGACACGCCGATGTGCCGCACCTTGCCCGCCTTCACGAACTCGGCGAGCACCGACAACGTCTCTTCGATCGGCACCGTGTACGCGTCGTCGACCCAAGGGTACGCCGTGCGGCCGAACGTCATCGTGCTGCGATCCGGCCAGTGCAACTGATACAGATCGACGTAATCCGTTTGCAAGCGCGTGAGGCTGTCGTTGAGCGCTTCCGTCAGATTCTTACGGTCGAACTGATTGCCCTCGCCGCGAATATGTCGCGGGTTGTGCGGTTGACGCGCGGGGCCGGCGATCTTGGTGGCGAGCACGATCTTCTCGCGCGCGCCGCGATGCCGCGCGAGCCACGTGCCGATGAAGCGCTCCGTCGAGCCTTGCGTTTCGGCGCGCGGCGGCACCGGGTACATTTCAGCGGTGTCGATCAGGTTGACGCCGTGGTCGAGCGCATAGTCGATCTGCGCATGCGCTTCCTGCTCGGTGTTCTGCTCGCCCCATGTCATGGTGCCGAGGCCGATCAGGCTGACCTGCACGTCGGAGTCGCCGAGTCTGCGGTATTCCATCGAACTTGTCCTGTTGATTTGTATGAACGGAAAGCGCTGACGTTACCACGCCGGCGTCATGCGTGCAGCACGGCTAAAATGCCGTTCGAACGGCGCCAACCGGCTCTGTCGACTCAGCCGCGCTCAATAATTTTTGCGTCGATCTCTCCACGATGAATCCCGAACACCTCGAACTGCTGGTCACGCGCGTGATGCCGTACGGGAAATACAAAGGCCGTCTGATCGCGGACCTGCCCGGCCACTATCTGAACTGGTTCGCGAGCCAGGGCTTTCCGCCGGGCGAAATCGGCCGGCTGCTCGCCTTGATGCACGAGATCGATCACAACGGTTTGTCCTCGCTCATCGAGCCTTTGCGCAAGCGCTGAGGCGAAGCTTTCGTCTGATGGCAACGTGACAGCGCGCCTAGGGTTGCGGCTCGAAAAATTTAACTAACTGTTACGACGCGGAGAACCGCTGAGGCGCGAAAAGTTCGCGGCCTTGCCTTGCTGTCATGGCATTGAACCGGGGTGCAGCGATAGCGCACGCCCAATGACACGCGACGGCGGTAACTTGCGGACACAACCGCCGCTGAACTCTCTTACGCGCGATCTTTCTGATCCTTATCCACGAAGGAGAAGATCGTGAGCAAGCTGATTGCATCGACGGCTCTATTGGCTGTAGTGGCGAGTCTCGCGGGATGCGCGGTCGCGCCGGGATACGACTACGCCTACGGTCAATCCTATTACCCCGGCTACGGTTACGCATACGGACCACCGTACCAACCGGTGTACGGCACGATAGGCATCTGGGGCGGCTCGTCCTGCTGTTATTACCGCGGCGACGGTGGGCGCTGGCATGGCGGCCACGGTGGTGGCGGCTGGCACGGTGGGAACGGCTGGCACGGCGGTGGATATGGCGGCTCCCACGGCGGAAGTTCATGGAGCGGCGGCGGGCGTGGGGGTCGTTGGCATTGACGCGGCTGGGTCGCGCATTCCGGGTCGCGCATCTGGGTCGCTCCGCCAGCGCGATAAACGGATCGGTAAGCGAGCCAGGACATCGGGTGCCTTGCGGTAAAATCGCATTTTGATTCAAGCCGCCTGGCCGCCATGTCTTCAGTTCAAACTCCCAGTCCGCGCCGCGTTTCGGTCGCACCCATGATGGACTGGACGGATCGTCACTGCCGCTCGCTGCATCGCATGATTTCGCGCCATACGTGGCTTTACACGGAGATGGTCACGACCGGTGCGCTGCTCCACGGCGACGTGCCGCGTCATCTAGCGTTTGCGCCCGAAGAAGCGCCGGTCGCGTTGCAACTCGGCGGCAGCGAGCCTGACGACCTCGCCCGTTCGGCCAAGCTGGGCGAGCAATGGGGCTACGACGAGATCAATCTGAACTGCGGCTGTCCGTCCGAGCGCGTGCAGCGCGGTGCGTTCGGCGCGTGTCTGATGAACGAGCCGCAACTCGTCGCCGACTGCGTGAAGGCAATGCGCGATGCCGTGTCGGTGCCGGTAACGGTCAAGCACCGGATCGGCGTCGACGCGGTCGAGGAGTATGGCTTCGTGCGCGATTTCGTCGGCACGATCGCGGACGCCGGCTGCAACGTCTTTGTCGTGCATGCGCGCAACGCGATTCTCAAGGGCTTGAGCCCGAAGGAGAACCGCGAGATCCCGCCGCTCAAATACGACTACGCGTATCGACTGAAGCGCGATTTCCCGCAGCTGGAGATCATCATCAACGGCGGCATCAAGACGCTCGACGAAGTAGAAACGCATCTTCAACACGTCGACGGCGTGATGCTTGGACGCGAGGCTTATCACAATCCCTATGTGCTGGCCGACGTCGATGCACGCTTTTATGGCTCGGCGCAAACGCCGCTCACGCGCGAGCAGGTCGAAGCGAAGCTGATCGACTATTGCGCGGCTGAAATGGCGCGCGGCACGTATCTCGGTGCAATCACGCGCCACGCGCTCGGCCTCTATCGCGGCGAGGCGGGCGCACGCGGATGGCGTCGTGTGTTATCCGACAGCAAACGGCTGGCTGCACGCGACCTGTCGATTTTCGACGAGGCAAGACAGCAACTGCGCGAGCCAGTCGAAATTTTTGAATAAAGGACTAGGCAAGTCGGATTCTTGTTCGTATAATCTCGTTTCTTCGTCGGCGAGCCATGTTTTTTAGGCAAGCCAAGCAGATGTCAGTGGTGGCTGTAGCTCAGTTGGTAGAGTCCAGGATTGTGATTCCTGTTGTCGTGGGTTCGAGCCCCATCAGCCACCCCAAAGAATTCAGACGCTTCAAAAGTTAGGCATTCAAAAGCCGTTCCGGAATATTCGGAACGGCTTTTTGTTTTCGGAAATCTACTCCGGGGCTTTTGTGTTTCTGGTTTCGCCCGGCTCGCGAAGTGGCCTACCCTCACGTGTCGCCGGATACATCGTTTCGCGTCATATGTGAGGAGCGGGTGGCATGCGCCCACCCTAACGGATCACGGCTATATGCCCATTCGGCACTGATGCCGTGGTCGAGATCCAATGGTTCCACGGTAGTTTTCATCGCGCGGATTTCGTCCATCGTATAAGTGCAGTTCGTGGGATCTCGCTTTTGAGGCGTGGCATCTCTGCACGCGTGCGTTGCGGAATCCGGCATGTCTTTCGCCATCTCAGCCATGCGTCGCCATGACCTGGCAATAAGACGCCGGTCACTTGACGGGCGCAGCGATACAAAGAACTCGAACGTGTACTTCTCCGTGTCGTGGAAGCGGTCGCACGCAAAATCGAGCAATCCGACATCCGCCATTTGCGCCATTAAACCGCCGAACGATTTTGGCGTAAAGACCCAACAGTGCACGTCATGGTATGTACCGTTATCGAGGACGTCCCGCGCGATCTTTACTGCATTCTCGAACGTCTGAAATTTTACGAGTTCGCCAGTTTCAATTTTCCCGTCCCATGCGGCGGCGCAGTCTAGCCGAACTGCGTTCAACAGGAAGTCCAGCACGGAATGAGGCTGCGGAACACGGGCTCGCAACAGGAAGCTGTTCACGACATCCGCGAAGCGCGTTTCCTCGCGCAAATAATCGAACGTGAACCGTCTGTCTGGGATCATCAGACGGACTTCGCCGGTGTCTTTCAGAATGCTGCGAAGTTCGGCGAGCCACGTAATGAGGTCGGGCACGTGCTCAATGACGTGCGAGGCGATCACATAATCAACTTTTCGATGATCGACGGCGTCAGCCAGGGTGTTTTCGCCCCATATCGCGTCAACGCGGACGATATTTTCGACATTAACGTTGGGGTCCTGCCTGTATTTTTCGACGAGGCCCTCACGGTCGGTATAGTCGACGTAGAGGATATTCCCGTCATTTCGCTGGATGAACGGTTTGTCGAGCGCGCCGATTTCAATGCCCACCAATTTCGAAACATCGAGATTAAAAAGCAGTTTCTCCCGCCTCTGCATGCCCGATCCCCTTAGATTTTGTTCTAGCGGCAAGTCTAGTTCACTGCGCGAAACCGCGCGCGACAAATGATGAGCGATTTCCGACTTCCCAGGCATCCACCAGGAAAATGGCGAAAAGCAGTGCGGCACATGAGTTGTGATTTTTTGTTTTTTATTGAGCGTTGCACCTGTTTAATCGTTTGTCACCGTCGCGCCGAAAAACGCAAACAGCGGAAATTCGCGAACGGCACTGTGAAAACCCGTCGACCCATTTTTATTGTTAGGTGATCCGGAACGACAGCCCGATATATGTCTTGGGCATCAGTAACGTTGACGCGAAGTCCTCCGATAAACCGCGCTCCCAATCTGGTTTTTCAGTTACGAAAAGCCTTGCCAACCGGGGTCGAAACGCCGCGCAGGCTTGTCGCCTCTGCGTCTGACAGATTATTCCAGTATCGAGAATAGTAATTTCAGATTATCGGCACAAATCTTCGATAGTAGGGGTATACACTGCTTCACATCGACGTTGCAGACACACCTCCCGGCCTCTGTCGCGACGTCTTCCTGAACTGAAGTCGAAACGTTATCGGAGTCATACCATGAAGACCAAGCTCATCGCCGCCCTGTTGGTTGCTGTTTCCGCCTCGATCGCCGCCCCCGCTTTCGCGAGCGGCTACGGCCCGGCGCCGTTCTACCGTCCGTCGGTCGGCGCACCGGCCTCGCAACAAGGCCAGAACGCGCAGACCGTTGCGGCTGAACGCGCTAACGCTGAATCCAATGCTTACGGCGGCGTGCAAAACGTGTCGTCGCAATCGGGTACGCGTGAACCGGTGTCGGGCCCGCAATCGGTTTTCTTCGGCCACTAAGCACGCCTGGCCGATCACTGCCCGTCACGGGCAGTGACTGAAGCGGGCGCCGCGCATGATGAATGCCGGCGCCCGCTTCCGTTTACGCGGCATTGCGCCCGCAATACCGGCGAGCGGCATCGTTACTACGCAGCCTGATTCCGCTCGTGGCTGTGTTGGCTACTCGCAGAACCTGATCCGGTTACCGAACGGATCGACCGTCTCCAGCACCCTTCCCCACGGCAGCGCCTCGACGCCCGGTTTCGCGTACTTGTAGTTCTTGCCCTGAAGTTCCGCGTGCAACGCGTCGATGTCCTGCACGGGAACGAAAATCGTCGAACCCGGCGTCGCGTCGCCATGATGCTCGCTCAGATGCAGAACCAGGTCGGAGCGGCGCACCTGGGCATAGAGCGGAAAATTGTCTTCGAACCGATGTTCCCATTCGACGGTGAAGCCCAGAAAGTCCACATAGAACTCTCTCGCTTTTGCCTCGGAGAAGATACGAATGATCGGGATGGCACGCGCGAGATGCACAGCGCTCTCCTGCAAATGACGACGAGACAGCCAGCTTAATCGAACGCGCCCGCGATTTCACGCACCCGTGCTCAGGTCGCGAGGCCCGCGTCGATCACTTCGCGCGCGGCCTGGAAACCCGCTTCGGCGGCGGCGTGCTCGGTGGACCATAGGCTGTCGATATGGACGAGCCGCCAGTCGACCACCACCGCGTCGCCCCGCAGCACCCTGAAATGCGCCTTGACACCGGTGAGCACCTGCTCGACCGCGACCTCGATGTCGTAGTCCTGATAGCGCTCCTGGTAATCGCCCATGTCGATGCCTTTCGGCTCCATGCCCGCCTCCTTGTGATTGCAGGCGACGTGACGGCGGCCAAGCCCGTCCAGCCGGCGAGCGCACGGCTCGCGACTTGCACCGGCCCGCGTCCGCTTATCGCCGACGGATCAATCGCAATCGCCTGACAGATACTGCCGGCCGTTGCAGGTGATCTCGACCTCGTCGTCGCCCGCCTCGGCGACCAGGCCGCTTGCCAGCAATTCCGCCTTGACCGACTGCGCGAACTTTGGCGCGTGCTGTCCGACGCCGACGTCGTTCAGGCGCCGCAACGCTTCGACCGCTTCAGGACTCAATGACTTCGACATGGCCGTCTCCGTCGACTTGTTCAATTCATCCTAGCAAGTTTCGAGGGCGTATGCAGGTGCGGATGCGTCGACGCAGCGCGATGGGCATACGCATTGCGTGCCTGTTATCGCTTGGCCGGCGACGCGCTCTACGGCGTGTGTCCCGCGTTACGCCCCGCGTTTGAAGTCGTGGCCGCATGAAAACCGCAACGCGATGCGGCCCGCGCGAATTTTCCTCGCGAGCGCGAGTCGCACGAACGTGGCCGCGTCAAATCCAGCAGGCGGCATCGCAATGGAGGACGAAATGGAGCGAAGCAGATTGACAGCGCTGACCGCGGGCGTCGCGCTCGCGGTGTTCGTAGCGAGCGGCACGACGGCGTTCGCGCAAACGACACAATCAAAGCAACCGACGCAACCAAAGCAACCGACGCAGAGCGACACCGCCTCGATGGTGAAGCCGCCTGAATCGGCCTCGGGGTCGGGCGGTTCGAGCAATCCGGACAATATGCCGATCAAGCGCCCGCGCCATCCGACCAACGACAAAATGATGCACGAGCCGCCCGCCAGCGGCGCAAACGCGAAGTAGCGCCGGCGCGCGGGAGCGGCTTTCGTCAGCGGTTCTACAAACGTGCGATCGACACCTCCGTCGACTTCACCAGCGCGACCACTTCCGAGCCGACCTTGAGTTCGAGTTCGTCGATCGAGCGGGTGGTGATGACCGAGGTGACGATACCGAACGGCGTATCCACATCGACTTCGGACACCACCGGTCCGCGGATGATTTCCTTGACCTTGCCTTTGAACTGATTGCGTACGTTGATAGCGGAAATGCTCATATCGAGTGACTCCAGGAAAGCGATCGAAACGGTCGATCAAGGAAGGTCAGACGGCCCAACGGACGTCTGTCGGCCGCGTGAGACGGCCTTCGTTAACTGCGTCGTACGCACGATAAGACAGCGCGTCGTCGTTCGGCGCGGTCTTCAATACCCGTTGCAACACATGGTCTTCGAGCGCGGCGAAGCCCGCCGATGCGCTCGCCCGCGGACGCGCGAGCGGCACCGGCTGATCGAGCGCGATGCGCCCGTCCTCGATCAGCAAAATCCGGTCGCCGAGCGCCACCGCTTCATGCACGTCATGCGTCACCAGCAGCGCGGTGAATCGATGCTCACGCCACAAGCGTTCGATCAGCGCGTGCATTTCGATGCGCGTCAACGCGTCGAGCGCTCCGAGCGGCTCGTCGAGCAGCAGCAATTGCGGCCGATGCACGAGCGCCCGCGCCAACGCCACGCGCTGCCGCTGGCCGCCCGAAAGCCGCGCGGGCCAATCGTCGGCGCGTTCGAGCAAGCCGACTTCGGCGAGCACAGCGCGCGCATCCTCACGCGCGCCGCGGCCGAGGCCGAGCATCACGTTTTGCAGCACGGTCTTCCAGGGCAACAGGCGCGCGTCCTGAAACATGATGCGCGTGTCGAGCGGACGGCCATCTTCAGTGCGCTTTTCCAGCACGCCCGAGGTGGACTTTTCCAGACCGGCGACGAGCCGCAGCAAGGTCGATTTTCCGCAGCCGCTGCGGCCGACGATCGCGACGAAACTGCCGCGCTCGATCGACAGATCCAGATCGGACAACACCTTGCGCTCGCCATACTGCTTGCCGACGCCGCGCAATTGCACTGAATAGTCGGCGCGACGGCGCGCGTCGTCGCGGGCGAGCGCGCCCGCCGGGGGCAGCCGGCCCGCGTGCTCGCGACCCTGCTTGAGATCGCGCACCTGATCCGCGCGCTCGAAGCCCGCGGCTTCGCCGGCGTCGTGATCGACGGTGCGCGGCTGTTCCAGTTCGGCTTCCAGATCACTGCCCGCGATGCCGCCGAACGACGCCGACAATGTCGTTGCGCTCATACTTTCGCTCCTCGTTGATAAGCCGGGTGCCAGCGCAGCGAGACGCGCTCGAGGCTCTTCGCCAGCACGTCGGCGAGCTTGCCGAGCGCCGCGTACAGCAGAATGCCGACCACCACCACATCGGTTTGCAGGAATTCGCGCGCGTTCATCGTCATGTAGCCGATGCCCGACTGCGCGGAGATGGTTTCCGCGACGATCAGCGTGACCCACATGAGCCCGAACGCGAAGCGCACGCCAACCAGAATCGACGGCAACGCGCCCGGCAGAATCACGTGCCGGTACAGCGCGAAACCTCTCACGCCGTAACTGCGCGCCATTTCGATCAGATTGGCGTCCACCGAGCGGATGCCGTGAAAGGTATTCACGTAGATCGGAAAGAACACGCCGAGCGCAACCAGGAACAGCTTGGCTTCTTCCTCGATGCCGAACCACAGAATCACGAGCGGAATCATCGCGAGCGCGGGGATGTTGCGCACCATCTGCACGGTCGAATCGAGCGCGATCTCGGCGGGCTTGAAGAGCCCCGTTGCGAGGCCGAGCACGAGTCCGATTCCGCCGCCGACCGCGAAGCCCGATACCGCGCGCCACGTGCTGACCTTCACGTCGGCCCACATTTCACCTGACTGAACCAACGACCACGCGGCCTTCACGACCGCGAGCGGTTCGGGCAGAACGCGTGTCGACAGAATCCCGCTGCGCGCGGCGAATTCCCACGCGAGCAGAATCGCGAGCGGCGCGAGCCAGGGCGCGAGATGCGCGCCGGCGCGGCGCAAGACGTCGAGAATCCCGCGGGCATTCGCGGCCGAGCTTGGGTCCGCATTGGCACGCGCATTCGCGCCAACGCCGCCGCCTGCATCGGCATTCAAACTGGATTGAGCCATGATCACTTTCCTCATTGCTTATCGATGAGCATCGCCGCCGTCGGCGGCACGCGCGCTCAACTGGAACTCGCCGCCTTCGGCAGATAGTTGTTGCCGACGATCTCGCCGAACGGCCCCGACAGCGGTCCATTCGAAGTCTTGCTCTGCCGGTTCGGCAGCAGCGGAAACACCAGCTCGGCGAAGCGATACGACTCTTCCAGATGCGGATAGCCGGACAGAATGAACGTCTCGATGCCGAGGTCCGCGTATTCCTTCATGCGCGCGGCCACCTGCTCGGGATTGCCGACCAGCGCCGTGCCCGCGCCGCCGCGCACCAGCCCCACGCCCGCCCACAGATTCGGATACACCTCGAGCTCGGCGCGCCCGCCGCGCTTGCCGCCGTGCAACGCGGCCATGCGGCGCTGTCCTTCGGAATCCATCTTCGAGAACGAGGCCTGCGCGCGTGCGATGGTGTCGTCGTCGAGCTTGCTGATCAGTTGGTCCGCGGCGGCCCATGCTTCTTCCTCGGTCTCGCGCACGATCACGTGCAGACGAATCCCGAACCGGATCGTGCGGCCGCGTGCCGCGGCGCGCGCGCGAATGTCGGCGATTTTCCTCGCGACGGCCGCGGGCGGTTCGCCCCACGTCAGATAGGTGTCGATATGGTCGCCCGCGATGTCGTGCGCCGCCGCCGACGAACCGCCGAACCACAGCGGCGGATGCGGCTTCTGCACCGGCGGATACAACGCCTTGCCGCCCTTCGAACTCAGATGCTTGCCGTCGAACGCGATCGCGTCGTTGGTATGCGAAGCGGCGAGCAGCTTGCGCCAGATGTGCAGGAATTCGTCGGTGATTTCATAGCGCGTGTCGTGATCGACGAACACGCCGTCGCCTTCCAGTTCCGCCGCATCGCCGCCGGTCACGACGTTGATCAGCAGACGCCCGTTCGACAACCGGTCGAAGGTCGCCGCCATGCGCGCGGCGAGACCCGGCGACGAAAGGCCCGGACGGATCGCCACCAGGAACTTCAGGCGTTGGGTCGCGGCGATCAGGCTCGACGCGACGACCCATGCGTCCTCGCACGAGCGGCCCGTCGGCAGCAGCACGCCTTCGTAGCCGAGCGTATCGGCGGCGATCGCGATCTGCCGGAAGTAGTCGTAATCGGCTGCGCGTGCGCCTTGGGACGTACCGAGATAGCGACTGTCGCCGTGAGTCGGAATGAACCAGAACACATTCATTTGCTGCTCCTGCCTGTTCGAAACTGCGTTGATTGGAGACGGTGCGTGAAGCGCCCGCGCACACGCCGGCCGCGCGCATCCCGCCGGCGCGCGGCCGGGTGAAGCAGGCGCAAGGGAGACGGAAGTGCCGCGCCTGGCGCGGCTTGGCGGCTTGGCGGCTTGGTATTGCGGCTTAGTATCGGCGGCGCGACCGCGAACGCGCGTGCGCCGTGGCGCGGCTGAAGATCGGCATCAGACAGGACATCGCGACGGCTTCCCTCGACAGAGACGTGCGCGTCATGCGCGCGATTAAACGGGCGACGGCGGCAAACGCCGTCTGCATGGAGAAACAGTCTATGGATCGGGCCGCGGCTTTTGAACGATTTTTTTTAGCTTAGGTTTTCCACTTCCGTGATTAGCCCGACGCTAAAGCATACGGATGTTGCGCTCGATGCACGCGGGAAAGCGGGTACCCATAGATATAATGGCGCACGTTTCCAATAATCCGGTACAGGCCATGCGAACCGCACCGCTTGTACCCTGGCGGTGCAATGCATGCAAAAACTCATCCTGCCGTTCGTCGCCGGTTTTCTGGCATCCCTCTTCTTTCATGAATCGACGCTGGCGCTGCTGCACGCAGCCGGGCTAATCGATCCGACCGGGTTTTCGACCGCGCCGTTTTTGCCGCTCGGTTTGCCCGAATTCATCGCCAACGCGATCTGGAGCGCGTTCTGGGCCGTGCTGATGGCGTGGCTCTTGCGCATCGCGCCGGAGAGGCGCGCGCCGTGGGTGCCGGCCTTCGTGTTCGGCGGCGTCGCGCTGACGGCGGCGAGCGTGTTCGTGGTCGATCCGCTGCGCGGCATCTGGCCGAGCGGCAACATGCTGCCGCGCCTCGCGGTGGGTTTCGCGGCGAATGCGATGTGGGGCTGGGGCGCGCTGGTGTTCATGCGCGCGTTCATGGCAAGCGAGTACGACGACTGAGCGGGCCGAGCGAACCGAACGTCAATGTCGAAATAACGCCGAAATAACGCCGACACCTAACCGCGCAATTCGCGCAGCGGATGTTCGTTGGCCGGCCACGGGCTTTCGAACATTTTCTCCACCTCGGCGGCGCTCACGTCTTCGATGCGATCGAAACGCCAACGCGGCGCGTTGTCCTTGTCGATGATGCGCGCGCGAATCCCTTCGATCGTATCGCCATGCAAGAAGCATGAGCGCGTCAGATCGAGATCGCCGCGCAGCACGTCGGCCATCGAGCCCTCGGCGCGCGTCACCACTTCCAGCGATACCGCCATCGACAACGGCGAGCGTTCGCGCAACACGGCGATCGTTTGCTCGGCCCATTCGGCGGCGTCGGGATCGGCGTCGCCGTCGCGCGCCCGTTCGAGCGAAGCGAGAATCCGCGCGAGTTCGGGCAACGCGAAATGCCGGTCGATCAACGCGCGCGCGTTGGCGAGCGGCGACGCGTCGGGCTCCGGCACGACCCGATGCGCGGCCGTCTCACGCTCGACGCACGCCACCACGTCCGCGCCTCGCTCGAACAGTTCGCCGCGCAAGGTGTCGACTAGCGCGGGCAACGCCGCGTCCTCGATGTAGGTGTCGGCGAGACCCGCGTAAAGCGCGTCGGCCGCGCCGATCGCCTCGCCGGTTACCGCGAGATAACGGCCGATCGCACCCGGCGTGCGGGCCAGAAACCAGCTCGCGCCGACATCGGGAAAGAGCCCGATGCGGGTCTCGGGCATCGCCATCTTCGTCGAATCGGTGACGACGCGCAGGCCGCCCGTGCGGTGCGCGCCTTGCGAAATGCCCATGCCGCCGCCCATCACGACGCCGTTCATCAACGCGATATACGGCTTCGGATACGTGAAAATCGCGTGATTCAGGCGGTATTCCTCGATGAAAAACGTGTCGCGCGGGTCCTGCTCGCCGCGCTGCGCCGACTCGTACAGGAAGCGCACGTCGCCGCCCGCGCAGAACGCGCGCGGGTGCTGGCTGCGCACCACCACGGCGAGCACGTCGGGATCCTCGCGCCATTGGTCGAGCGCCGCGTGCATCGCGCGAATCATGCCGGTGGAGAGCGCGTTGAGCGCCTTCGGCCTCTCCAGTTCGATGAAGCCGATGCGGTTGGCTACGTAAGTCGCGATTTCGTCGCTGACGGCGGGCGAGGTGGAAATGGACATGGAGTGCTAGGCGGGCTGGCGCGAAGTGAATTGGGATTGAACGTTATCACGCACTCGATGATTTGACCTTGGCGGCGGGTTCGGCGGCTCGGCGGTTATGCAGGTATGCCGCGCTGCATCCGTCCCGATGTCGGTTCTTGCCGGCCTTCCACGCGGACTTTGGATCGACGGCTGGGTCAGCGGAGTTGTTGCCCGTGCGCCGCCCGTTTGCTCGGCCGACATGCTTGCCGCCAACGACCTGCCAACAACGTCCCACCAGGCGTTCGATGCGACGCATGAAATCGCATCGGGCCCGCTCAACCCGCCGCGTTACCCGGTGGAAAGTGGCCGCTCTTGAGCAGCACGGGCGTGCCGTTGCTGATCTGCAAGTGCTCGCGCGCCACTGCCTCGATGCGCCGACGCCCGGCGTCGAACGCACGCATCCAGCCTTCGGGATCCTCGGAGTAGGCGCCGAAGTGATCTTCGAGCGCTTCGACCGAAATGGCGCACGGCACCGTTTCGCCGTCCACCAGCGCGGGAAACACAACGGTCAGATTGGAGTCGCGGTAAGCAGGTGCGTCCGCGGGAAACCGAATTTCCATGGTCGCCTCATCAGAAGTATCCGGCAGGAAACCGGCGCCGGCGAGAACCGGCCGGCTCCGGACAACCCCGATATGGTACTCGCGCGGCCGGACCTCGGTCCAGCCTGGCGGGGCGTCCTGCTCGACCTCACGCGCCGCCATCAATGGCCTCCGAGCAGACGGTCGACGTAATCGCGCGCGGCCTGTTCGACGAACGCAAGCGCTTCTTCCTCGCTGCCGAAGCGCTGTGCGTCGCCGAGTTCGAGCAGGGTTTCGATGCGATGCGGATCGTCCGGACCGAGTTCGGCGAGACTCACCGTGCCGACGTAGGTGCCGCTCCTGGCGGTGCCCTTTGCGTCAACGCCGACGCCGGTGCCAGCGCCCGTGGCCGGCGCATCGGCCGCGGGCACGAGACGCGCGGCGGCGCTGATGTAGTAGCCGCGATAAGGGCCACTGACCCGTTCAGCCATATTCGCTCTCCTCGTTGTGTGTATCGGTTTGTGTGTGATAAGCGGACGCTGCCGCCGTAGCGCATCGAGCCCGCGTGAATCTGAACGGGCCGTTGCATGCATGCGCTCGCGGCAGGTCAATCAGTAAGGCGCGCCTCAAGGCGATAAGTTCTGCGGCCTGCATGCGGTGACGGCGTCTGCGAGCCGATGACCCGTTGCGGGCGGCGCGAGACGCCGATTCGCACTTGTTCGGCATGCGCCGGTCGAACGGACCGTCGGCATGGTCCATGCTGAAGCAGTCACCCGGTTTCGAGTCCAGCGAGCGCAATATGGGAAAATATTTTCCGCGGAACTACGAATTACCGGAGCCGGAGGCGGCGAACGCATGGTTTGCTTATGCGGAAAGCCACGGCATCGACATGTCGAAAGCCATCGGCATCTGCGAAGACGCCGCCACCGAAAACGGCACGTAAAGCCGCCGGCTGGTCGGCGCGGCGGGCATTACGATCGACATGCCCTAGCCGGGCAGGCGCACTCTCTGTGTACCTGGCGGGCCGCGATCTCTCTTTGAAAGGAAAACATCACGATGCATTTCATGACGCACTTGGGCCTCGTTGTCCGCGCCGGCCGCTTGCAGCGACTGCGAGCCAGCGTAGCGCTCGCTCGGGTCCGCCGGGCGTCCCGGTTCGCCGCCCTGCCCGCCGCTGTATTGCTGGCAACGGGGCTTGGCGGCTGCGCATCGTCGAACACCACTTCGCTGATCAACCTGCCGAACGGCCAGACAGGATTCGCCGTGAACTGCAGCGGCGCCGACGCCGCTTCCAGTTGGGCCTCGTGCTACGTGCAAGCCGGCAACGCCTGCGGCGCGACCGGCTACGACATCGTGTCGAAAGACAACGACGAAGGCGGCATGGCGGGCGGCAGCATCACTAACGTCGTCTCGGCCAACGTGAAGAACCGTTCGATGATCGT
The DNA here is from genome assembly GCF_052045835.1 of Paraburkholderia sp. 22099. NCBI lineage: Bacteria > Pseudomonadati > Pseudomonadota > Betaproteobacteria > Burkholderiales > Burkholderiaceae > Paraburkholderia > Paraburkholderia sp. 22099. The sequence goes on from NZ_JBQEPU010000001.1 coordinate 309,435, forward strand.
GCGCTGCAAATAACGCCGGGCGCGTTCATGCAGGCGACGATTCAATGCGCCTGCATCTTTGAAAACATGTTCAGCACCGCGACGCCCGAAATGATCAGTCCGAGTCCGATCACGGCCGGCACGTCGGGCACCTGGCGGTACAGCAGCAGCGCGACCAGCGTGATCAGCACGATGCCGGCGCCCGACCACACCGCGTAGACGATGCCGACCGGAATGCTCTTGAACGTGAGCGACAGGCAATAGAACGCGACGCCGTAGCCGAGCACGACCACCGCCGACGGCACGAACCGCGAGAAACCCTCCGACGCCCGCATCGCCGAGGTGGCAATCACTTCGGCAACGATGGCGATGCCGAGCAACGCATAAGGAGGCACGCGCATCGCCTCAGGCCTTTGCAAGCGCGAGCTTGCCGTAGTCGACGCCGAGGTGCGCGCACAACGCTTCCACGACCAGTTCGTGATCGGCGCGCTGCGGCAGGCCGGACACCGTGATCGAGCCGATCACGCCGGCGCCCGCCACCGTCAAGGGAAACGCGCCGCCGTGCGACGCGTATTCGGCGGCCGGCAAGCCGTGCTTGTCGGCGAGCGTGCTGCCCGCCAGCTGCATCTTCAGGCCGATCGCGTACGAACTGCGCCGGAAATGCGCAACCGTATTGCCCTTGCGGCGCGCCCAGTCGACGTTGTCCGGCGTCGCGCCCTCGAGCAGACTGAAGAACAGCGGCTGACCGAAGGTGCGCACGTCGATGGCGGCCGCGATGCCGCGCGCCTTGGCGACTTCGTGCAGATAGGCGCCGACCTGCCATGCCCGGTCGGCGTCGAATCGTGGGAACACCAGCGCGTGTTCCTGAGCGGTAATCACCTGCAGATCGTGAGCGATGTCCATGAGGTTCGAGCAAGGAAAGAGTTGGAGCGTGCGCCGGCGATGAAGGCCTGGGCGGCGCCGCGCGAAAGAGAACCCGATTCTAGCGCAGCCCCTTGCGACGGCCTGCCCGCATGCGACGCCACCCGTGCGCACCGCGACTTCGAAGCGCGCCACAGACTGGCCGCCAGCGGCGCGCACGCACGATTGAAGCCGGCTCTTAAATAGCTATTGCACGGCCATCCGCATTGTTCTATAATCTTTTCTTCGACGGACGCGGGGTGGAGCAGTCTGGCAGCTCGTCGGGCTCATAACCCGAAGGTCGTAGGTTCAAATCCTACCCCCGCAACCAAGTGTCTCGAAACGTCGAAAACAACATTGAAGGCTTGCCCAACCGGCAGGCCTTTTTTGTTTTCCCCCGCCACTTCGTCGCGTTTCGTCCCGATGTTTCTTCACGGTGCCGCGCTCGGCACCGCATCGCCAACCCGGCCATCGCCGAGGTCAGAAAACCCCCGTCCCGGTGATAAACTCCTATCACCCTTTCTCGTCCCCTTCCTATGAAATTCTGTTCTGTCTGCGGCCAGGGCGTCAGCCTGAGCATTCCGCCGGGCGACAACCGCGAGCGCTTCGTCTGCGGCAGTTGCGGCACGGTGCACTATCAGAATCCGCGCAACGTGGTCGGCACCGTCCCGGTGTGGGACGACAAGGTGCTGCTGTGCCGTCGCGCGATCGAACCGCGCTACGGCTACTGGACGCTGCCGGCAGGCTTCATGGAAATGGGTGAAACCACGGCCGAGGCCGCCTCGCGCGAAACGCTGGAAGAAGCCGGCGCGCGCGTCGAGGTGCAGAACCTGTTCTCGCTGCTGAACGTGCCGCACGTGCATCAGGTGCATCTGTTCTACATGGCGCGGCTGCTCGACCTCGACATCGCCGCCGGCGAGGAAAGTCTCGAAGTGCAACTCTTCGAGGAACACGAAATTCCGTGGGACGAGATCGCCTTTCCCACCGTCGGCCAGACCCTGCGTTTCTTCTTCGCCGACCGCGCCGCCGGCAGCTTCGGCCTGCACACGGGCGACATCTTCCGCTCGCTGCGCGAAGGTTGAGCGGCGCGCATGGTTCCCTGGCTCGGACCTGACGATCCGTTCCCGCCCGTCGAGCGCGCGCTCGGCGCGTCGAGCGGCGCACCGGGCCTGCTTGCCGCGAGCGGCGACCTGCTGCCGTCGCGCCTCATCGACGCCTACCGGCGCGGCATCTTCCCTTGGTACTCCGACGGTCAACCCGTGTTGTGGTGGAGCCCCGATCCCCGCATGGTGCTCGTCCCCGCCGAATTCAAGGTATCGCCGTCGCTGCGCAAGACGCTCAAGCGGGTGTTGCGCGACGACGCCTGGGAGATTCGCGTCGACCATGATTTCGCCGCCGTCATGCGCGCGTGCGCGCAGGCGCCGCGACGCGGACAGCGCGGCACCTGGATCACCGCGGACGTGGTCGAGGCGTATTCGTCGCTGCATCGGATCGGTGATGCGCACAGCATCGAAACGTGGTTCGAGGGCAAGCGCGTGGGTGGTTTGTACGGCGTGTCGTTCGGCAAGATGTTCTTCGGCGAATCGATGTTCGCGGACGTCACCGATGCGTCGAAAATGGCGCTGGCCGCGCTTGTCGGGCACTTGCGCCGTCACGAAATAGAAATGATAGACTGCCAGCAGAACACGTCGCATCTGGCGTCGCTCGGCGGTCGCGAGATAGCGCGCAAGGCGTTCATCGCGCATGTTCGCGCGGCTGTTGAGGCACCGCCGATTCCATGGCGTTTCGACAAGACCGCGCTGCTCGATGTGCTCGCGCGAGCGGCGTAGGAAGATCAGGCCGAATCCGGATTCGCCGCCCATCGAGCCGCGGGTCACGAGCCGCGGGTCGTCAACCGCAAGGCGCCGGGTTTGCATCACAGAGACGCTTCGAGAGCTGCCAACGTGACTCATCCCAACGAGCTGCCTCTTTCCCCGCTTTCGGCGCTGCAATTTTATGCAACGGCGCCTTATCCCTGCAGTTATCTGGATGGGCGCATCGCGCGCTCGCAAGTCGCCACGCCCAGTCACCTGATCAACTCCGACGTCTACACCGACCTCGTCAAGGCGGGCTTCCGGCGCTCGGGCGTGTTCACCTACCGCCCCTATTGCGACGGTTGCCGCGCATGCGTGCCGGTGCGCGTGCCGGTCGACCGGTTCGAGCCGAACCGCACGCAACGGCGGGTCTGGAAAAAGCATGGCGAGATGGTCGCCACCGTCGCGCCGCTCCATTACGACGAAGAGCATTACGCGCTCTATATGCGCTATCAGTCGGCGCGGCATGCGGGCGGCGGCATGGATCGCGACAGCCGCGATCAATACGAGCAGTTCCTGCTGCAAAGCCGGATCAACTCGCGGCTGGTCGAATTCCGCGAGCCGCTGCCGAATCAACCGGACGCGCCCGGCATCCTGCGCATGATCAGCATGATCGACATTCTCGGCGACGGACTCTCGTCCGTGTACACGTTCTTCGAGCCGGGACTGCCGCACACCAGCTTCGGCACCTACAACATCTACTGGCAGATCGAGCAGGCGCGCAGCCTGAAGCTGCCCTACGTGTACCTCGGCTACTGGATTCGCGAGAGTCCGAAGATGGCGTACAAAGCGAATTTCCGGCCGCTCGAAGGCTTGATCGACGGCGCGTGGCGAGTGCTCGACCCGAACGGCGTCGATCTGCCGCCGGTCGATCTGGCGATTCACGGCAGGCGCGGCGGACCGCTCAGGCCTTGACCGTCTGGTGGCACGCCGGGCTCGCGAATACGTTCGCAAGCCGCCCGGCCCCTGCGCCATGCGAGCGACGGCTACCGCACTACTTTCGCCACCCACCGGCCAGGCAATGAAACGGCGCGCGCCCGCTTTCCAACGCGTCTCCCTGAAACCCCAAAGCCGGTAAAATAGCGGGTTCCCATTTTCCGGCCGCCCGGCTTCGTCCCGTGTTCAGTTCCCTCTACCCGCTCGTACGCGCCCAACTCTTTCGCATGGACGCGGAAGACGCTCATCACCTCACCTTGCGTATGCTCGGCGCGGCCGGCCGCGCCGGCCTCGCCGGCGTCCTCGCGCCGCACGTGCCGGATGCGCCGCGCACCGTGATGGGCCTGACGTTCCGCAATCCGGTCGGGCTCGCCGCGGGGCTCGACAAGGACGGCGCGTGCATCGACGGCCTGGCCGCGCTCGGCTTCGGCTTCATCGAGGTCGGCACGGTGACGCCGCGCGCGCAGCCGGGCAATCCGCGTCCGCGCATGTTTCGTCTACCGCAGGCGAACGCCGTGATCAACCGGATGGGTTTCAACAACGCGGGCGTCGACCAGTTCGTGAAGAACCTGCAGGCCGCGCGCTATCGCGGCATTCTCGGGCTGAACATCGGCAAGAACGCCGACACGCCGATCGAGCGCGCCGCCGACGACTATCTGTACTGCCTCGAACGCGTGTACCCGTTCGCGAGCTACGTGACGGTCAACATCTCGTCGCCGAACACGAAGAACCTGCGCCAGTTGCAAGGCGCGGGCGAACTCGACGCGCTGCTCGCGGCGCTCAAGGACAAGCAGCAGCGTCTCGCCGACATGCACGGCAAGCTCGTGCCGCTCGCGCTGAAGATCGCGCCGGACCTCGACGACGAACAGGTGAAGTCGATCGCCGACACGCTCTTGCGCCACCGCTTCGAAGGCGTGATCGCGACCAACACCACGCTCTCGCGCACGGCGGTCGCCGGCATGCAATACGGCGACGAGGCCGGCGGCCTGTCGGGCAAGCCGGTGTTCGACGCGTCGAACGAAGTGATCCGCAAGCTGCGCGCCGAACTCGGCGAGACCGTGCCGATCATCGGCGTCGGCGGAATTTTCTCGGGCGACGACGCGCGCGCGAAGATCGCGGCGGGAGCCTCGCTGGTGCAGCTCTATACCGGCTTCATCTATCGCGGGCCGGCGCTGGTGGGCGAATGCGTGCGTGCGCTGCGTCAGTAATATAGGCATGAACAAACGGTATTTTGGTTTCGATAGTCTGCTTTGTTAAGCTTTCGTCTGCTAAAACGCCAGGCGAACAAAAAAGGAACACGATGAAATTTGGCTTGCTGAAAAAGGTTGTCGTCGCCGGTCTGATCGGCGCGTCGTTCACCGCCGTCACTTCCGTCACCGCGCACGCGGAGGATCTGTTCGATCAGGTCAAGCAACGCGGCACGCTGCGCGTCGGTCTCGAGGGCACCTTCCCGCCGTTCAATTCAAAGGCGCCGTCGGGCGAACTGGTCGGCTACGACGTCGATATCGCCAGGGCGGTGGCGGCGAAACTCGGCGTGAAGCCGGAATTCGTCACGACCGAATGGAGCGGCATCATCGCCGGTCTGCAGGCGGGCAAGTTCGACGTGATCGTCAACCAGGTCGGCATTACCGACCCGCGCAAGCAGGCGCTCGACTTTTCGCCGGCCTACACGTACTCGGCCGCGCAACTGATCCAGCGCAAGGACGACTCGCGCCAGTTCAAATCGCTCGACGAACTGAAGGGCAAGAAGCTCGGCGTCGGTCTGGGCACCAACTACATGGACATGGCGAAGTCGGTGCCGGGCATCGACGTGAAGACGTACCCGGGCGCGCCCGAATACCTGCGTGATCTGGCCGCCGGCCGGCTGGACGCGGCGCTCAACGACCGCCTGATGCTCGCGTATCTGCTGAAGAACTCGCAACTGCCGCTGCGCACGGGCGCAACCCTCGGCGCGGGCAACCCGTCGGGCATTCCGTTCAAAAAGGGCAATCCGAAGTTCGCCAAGGCGATCGACGAAGCAATGATCCAGCTCGAAGCGGACGGCACGTTCTCGAAGATCTCGGACAAGTGGTTCGGCATCGACGTCAGCAAGCCGATCAAGTAACGGGCGCGAGGTAAACCGAAGGGCGGCATCGGCGATGGTGCCGCCCTTCGCTTTTGTGTCGTGTGGTTTTGCTTGCGGTCCACGTTGCGTATCAACGGCGCTTCGCCCCCTGCCCAAGTTTATGATGTGCGCTTTGCGCGCCAACCCGACTTCCGCTCATGTCCATCACTTCCCTGCTGGTCCAATCGCTTCCCGTGCTCGCGCAGGGCGCTGTCCTGACGGTCAAGTTCGCGGTTCTGTCGATGTTCTTCGGCCTGCTTGCCGGCGCCGTGCTCGCCTTGATGGGCGTGAGCCACAACCGCGTGCTCAACTGGCTCGCGCGCCTCTACGTGAGCGTGATGCGCGGCACGCCGCTGCTCGTGCAGATTTTCGTGATCTATTACGGCTTGCCGAGTTTCGGCATTTCACTCGACCCCACGCCGGCCGGCGTGATCGCATTGTCGGCGAACGTGGCGGCGTATCTGTCGGAGAGCATGCGCGGTGCGATCCTCGGCATTCACAACGGCCAGTGGCTCGCCGCCTACAGCCTCGGACTCTCGCGCCGTCAGACGCTGCGCTATGTGGTCGCGCCGCAAGCCTTGCGCATTGCCGTGCCGAGTTTGTCGAACAGCTTGATCAGCCTGATCAAGGACACCTCGCTGGTATCGGTGATTACCGTGACCGAACTGCTGCGCAGCGCGCAGGAAATCATCGCGTCGACCTATCAGCCGCTGCCGCTGTATCTTGCGGCCGCCGCGATTTATTGGGTGTTGTGCCAGCTACTCGAATGGGTGCAGCGCTGGTACGAGCGGCGCCTCGCGCTGCCCTCGCGCCACTGAGCGAGGCTCGCGTCGGCTAGCGGCTCACTCATGCTTCGCTAACGGCTCGCCATGGGCGACACCGGGTCCAGCGGCGCGCCGAAGCGCTCGAAGCGCGGCGCGTAGTAGCGATCCGGGTCGAGCGAGAACGCCACGCGGCGCGTGCGGCCCATCAACTCCTTGCGCGGAAAGAAACCGAAGTAACGCGAATCGGCGCTGTTGTCGCGATTGTCGCCGAGCATCAGATATTCGCCCGGCGGCACGATCACCGGCCCGAACGAGTCGCGCGGACTCGGCGCATTCGGCGCGAGCCGCACGGTATGCGCGACGCCCTCGAAGCGTTCGGGCAGATAGTCGCCGGGCGAAGCGGTGTCGCCAGGCAACGGCTTTAGTTTCAGCGGCTGATAATCGGCGCGCACGCCGTTCACATACAGCACGTTGTCGCGCATCGCGACGCTGTCGCCGGGCAAGCCGATCAGTCGCTTGACGATCAAGTCATGCGCCGCCGACGAATCGATCGTGACGATATCGCCGCGCTGCGGCTCGTGCAGATGCGCGATCGCGATATGCGTGAGCGGCACGCGCAGATCGTAGGCCATCTTGTCGACGAAGATCCGGTCGCCTTCGCGGATCGTCGGCAGCATCGAGCCGCTCGGCACGCTATTCCAGTCGGCCACGGCGCTGCGAAACAGCACCATCAGGAAGAGAAACGCGACAGGACTCTTGTTGTCGCGCCAAAGTTTTCCGAGCATGCGCATCGTGGACGGCTCCCATGGAAGAGGTTCGAAAGCTGCGGACATGCGGACGATTCTTGCGCCTCGCATGCGCGCGCAAATCGTATCACCGCTAACCTTCACTTGCCCTTCACTTGCCCTTAACGCGCCCCTCACTCTCCCGCGAACCTGAGCCCCAGCGCGGCGCGCGCGGCATCGGCCATGGCGATCATCCGCAGCGAGGTGGCATGCGGCATCACCGGACTCTCCAGTTGCCCGGCACGAATCAGCTCGCAGAAATGCGCGGTCTCATAGTTCAGGCCGCCGCCTTCGAACGGCTCGTCGAGTTCGACCACATGAGCGTCGGCGTAACGGATCGTCGCGCGCGACGGATTCCACCAGGGCTCGTGAATCGTCACATGCCCGCCTTTCGCCATCAACAGCGCATCGCCCTTGCCGTGCAGATCGAGGCCGCAGAACAGTTGCGCGATGCCGCGCTCATGCCGGCTGTTCAGGCTCGCGAAGGTATCGACGCCGGTCGGGCCGAGCCGTCCGAGCGTCTGCACCTCATGAGGCGCGCCGAGCCAGTCGACGGCGAGAAACATTTCGTAGACGCCGATGTCGAGCAGCGCGCCGCCCGCATGCTCGAACGACAGCGACGGATGATCGTCCGGCACGCCCGGCACCGAACAGCCGGCGCGCACGAGCCCCACCTCGCCGATCGGTTCGGCGGCGAGCTGCGCGCGCAGCTTTTGGTAGAGCGGATAGAACGGCGGCTTCATGGCTTCCATGAAGAGCCGTTGCGCGGCGCGCGCGGCATCGAGCACGCGCTCGAGTTGCGGCTGATTGATGGCGGCGGGTTTCTCGCACAGCACATGCAGGCCCGCTTCGAGCGCGGCGACCGCGTAGTCGGCGTGGCTGTCCTGGATGGTGGCGATATAGAGCGCGTCGATACCGCTCGCGAGCAGCGCGTCGAAACTCGCGCACGCCTCGCCGCCGAATTCCGCGGCGAAGGCCGCGGCCGGTTCGGCGCGGCGCGACCACAGCGCGGTGAGCGACGCCTGCGGCACATGAGCGAGGCTTTGAGCAAAACGGCGGGCAATGCGGCCCGTGCCGACGATTCCCCAGCGAATCACGTCGTTCGCGAGGGTTTCCTGCGGTGGGTTTGTCATCGTTCCTTCGAATCCGTGCAGTTCAGAACAGGCGCTATTGTCGCGCACGTCGCCCACGTCGCGCACTTTCGCGCGCGCCCATGAGCGCACCGTCCGTCATGCAAGGTCTCTTAGGAAAGAAGCCGGCGTGCCGCGGCGTTCAGCCACGCACCGGCGGTGGTTCGGAAAGCGTGCTGCCCATCTCTTCCGCGGTGTGGTCGATCATGGCGAGCGACGCGGCTTCCGCTGCTTTGGGATCGCGCCGTTCGATCGCCTCGACCACGCGTTGACGCGCACTCACCGCGCCTTCCCATGCGCCTTCCTTCTGGTTGACGATCGGATTGACCGTCGACAGCGCGCCGCGAATGATCGCGGCCATCTGCTTGAAGAACTGATTGCCGCTCGCGATCACGATGCGGGTGTGGAACAGCTCGTCGGCTTCCTGATAGCCGGGCTCGTTCGGGCGGATCGCGCGGAACGCCTCGAACGCCTCGCGCAGCGCCGCGATGTCCGCCGCGCTGCCGCGCGCGGCCGCCTGCGCCGACGCACGCGGTTCGATCAGGCTGCGAAACTCGATCACGTCGCGCACGAACAGCGGATCGGGCTTCGCGCGAAAACGCCAGCTCACGACGTCCTCGTCGATCATGCGCCAGTCGCTCATCGGCCGGATGCGCGTGCCGATCTTCGGCCGCACGTCCAGCATGTCGCGCGCGAGCAGCATCGACAGCGCCTCGCGCATGACGGTGCGGCTGACGTCGAACTCTTTCGACAGCACATCCTGCGGCGGCAGAATGGCGCCGTATTTCTCCTCGACGATCCCTGTGACGAGTCCATCCATCACCTTGCTGACCAACGATCGATCCTTGTTTGCCTGATCCATGACGACTCTCCCCGAAGCGGTGTTGATCCCCGCGTAGCCTGTTGATAAAACGGCCCTTATGTTTCTTCTATATCGACATCGTTATGCTCTTTCGATACGTTGCTAGCTTCAAAACGGTTGCGCCAGTTGGGGGACTTCCTGACAGGGTTATCCCTCTGAAGAATTGTTTCTTCTGTGTAACGCCGGACCTTTTGACGGACCTTAAGCTTGCGTATCAAGCGTGCCTGCTTCGAACTACTTGCATCGTGCGAAGACGCACGCAATCGGATGAATTGTCTGACCCATGAGCGAATGGCGGCTAGGGGCAGGCCGAAAAAGACTTACGGATCGGACAGCGCGCGGCGCTGAGTTCTGTCGATCCCCATGATTCAGATCGTGTGGTGGAAGGTGTGATCGGCCTTCGCCCCATCACAACAGTTCGACGGTGTCGATGTCCGCCGCGCCGCCGCGCTCGCGCGGCCGCGTGCCGAAGCGCAGCGGGTTGCCGCGCAACTGGCGCGTCAGAACGATGAACGGCACGCCATGCGCGAGGTACGGCCCCTCGGTCTTGCGAAAGCCGAATTGCTCATAGAAGTCGCGCAAGCCGAGCGGCGCCTTCACGCGCGCGGCGTGGCCGGGCCAACGCTCGGCGATCGTCTGCAGCACGCGCTCCATCAGCCGTTCGGCGGTGCCGTCGCCACGCCGCAGCGGGCTCGTCAGTACTTTGTCGATGGTGATGTCCGGATCTTCGGCGTCGCCTGGTTGCAGGCGTGCATAGGCGAGGATCGGCATGGATCGCGTCATGTCGTCCGCCGCGAACACATGCAACGCGTGTTCGTCACGAGCGTCGGCGTCGAGACAAACGTGCGCCTGTTCGACGACGAACACCGCGCTACGCGCCCGCAGGATGAGATACAACTCGCGTGCCGAAAGCTGCTCGAATTCCAGCGTTTTCCAGTTCATCACGTTCCCTTGCGGTCAATGAGTTCAGCGACACGGGCCTTCGCGCGTCGGTCCGTTGTCATGGCTACACGGTACGTCCGCCATAGGCGTGTTTCCGTGCGGCATCGCACCGACGTTCGGCTTCGACACTTCGTCTAATACAAGGCATCGTGCGCGGCCTCGCGACAGCCTCGGCACCGGACTCCACGCACAGCAAAACGCGGCGACGAGGCGCGCCTTGTCCGAGCGATGCGCAGTAATGGCGTCAGCCGCCTCGATAAGCACCCATGCACGCCCAGGCGTCAGAAACGATCCGATGTGTTCGTTAGACGCCTGCCCGATTCGAGGCCGTTGAAAACGACACGGGCCACCCGCCATGAATAACGCATCGCGACGCATCCTTTTCGAACCGGCCGGTTTATCCTCGCTCGCGACGGCGCCCGCTCAACGCGGCACGCCCGCGCCTGAAACCCGGCCGCGCCAGCACGCGCCGCACGCATTGCATCAAGGCGAGCGCGTATGGCAGGAGACCCATTGCTACGTCGATTTGTGGATCGAACTGCTGCACGGCTTCGGACTCGAGCCGCGCGCGGCGTTCGGCTTCACCGTCACGCAGGATTTCGAAGGCGACCAGTTCACGTTCATCAAATTTCCGCTCGATGATCTCGACCGGCTCTACGGCACCCAGGTACAGGAGCTGGCCATCTACGATTCGCTCGAGGCGCGCGTGCTCGCGCAAACCTCGCGCGGCCATACGGTGCTCGTGGACGTGGACGGCTACTACCTGCCGAACACGCGCGCCACGTCGTACCGGCGCGAGCATTCGAAAACCATCGTGGGCATCGATTTCGTCGACCCCGCCGCGCGCCGCCTCGGCTATTTTCACAACACCGGCTATCACCGGCTGGACGGCGACGACTACGACGGCGTGTTCCGCAAGCTGCCGCAATTCGCGCAGCAGCCCGATCTGCTGCTTCCTTATGTGGAGTTCGCCAAGCAGGCGCGCCCCGCACTGGAAGGCACCGCGCTCGCGGACGCGTCGGCGGAATCGTTGTGCGCCCATCTGCGCCGCCGGCCGCTCGCCAATCCGATTTCGCAATGGCGTGCCGCGTTTCCCGCGCATCTCGAGACGTTGCTCGAACGCGGCGAGGCGTTCTTCCATCCGTACTCGTTCAATCTGACGCGACAACTCGGCGCGAACTTCGAGTTTCTCTCGAAGTATCTGCTGTGGCTGACCGCACAGGGCTTCGACATTCCGGCATCGATTCCGGCGGCGGCGCAGAGCATCGCGTCGGAGTCGATGGCGATGCAGTTCCGGCTCCTGCGCGCGATCGCACGCGCACGCCGCGACCTGTGCGAGGACTGCTTCGACGAACTAGAAAGCGCGTATGAAAAGACGCTGCCGCCGCTCGCCGCGCTGGTGTTGTGACGCGCCGTCTCGCGCTCGGGGCTTGAGCGATGCCACAGGGCCGACTTGGAAGCGCGCGGCACGGCCTCGCGCGAGCGCGGCAACCCATCCAGGCCATTCGGGCCGTCGATGGCCTCAACGCCCTCGATATTCGTCTGCTCGACAGGCGCGCGCAAACGTTTCACGCGCGGTTCGAACCCGTCTGTCTACGCGACGGCGGCGTGGAGTGTCCGGCGCCGAATCGCTCCTGCGTCGTGCCGTTTGTTTCCTCCATTTCCTCTCGTTCCCGAACGATTCATTGCGCACGCAACCGACCGCGCGTTTAACGCGGACGCAACATGCGCGGCGCCCCCGGCGAAGTGCGCGCGGTCAATGCGTTATCCGCCACGCTTCAGGGTTAAATGTCCGACGCATCCGGGTATGCGGTCGCGACCTGCCTAATACCTGGCGCCACACGCAGCCCCCTGTCTGGACTGCGGAGTCACTGTTGGTTTTTTCACGACTTCCGAGCCGTCAAAAAGACGATCCGTACGACAGCGCACGCAGTGTACTGAACACATCTGAATCAATTCCGGCACATCCCGGACGCGCCTTCACCACGCCCATCCAGAGGCCATTGCCGCCGCGAGACGGCTCGCTTGAAGCCGCGCCCGAGCGCATCTAAGCCAGTCCGATCAAGGACTTGGCTCGAAGAACCCCGCCCCGCGAGGCGTCGGCGCGCGAGGTCGGCGCTGTACAGAATTGAAACAAAAAGACACGTTTGGCTTCGCGCATCGCTAAGGCTATGTTCGTTGTGCCGCACCAGCACTCACTTTTCCGATCATTGGCACGCTCCTCGCTAAGAACAAAGCGCAACACAGCATGCCGCGAACGACAACAACTGCGGCTGCGTATCAGGCCAAGACGGGGCCGATCCTGTTCATCCTCTTCGTTGCTCGCGGGGCAGCGCTGTTTTAAAGGATGCAGGCGTCGGATCAAAAAACAAGGAAGCCGCGGCACGCGGCTTCCACGCGAGGACCGATCATGTTGACACTCCAATCAGATCTGCACGGCAACCATTTGCTCGGTGCATTACCGTCGCACGAATGGCAAGCGCTGGCTCCGCATCTCGAACTGGTTCATCTGCGTACGGAGCAACTGCTGTGCGACTCCGGTCAACGCATTCATCACGTCTACTTCCCCACCACCGCGATCATCTCCATGCTCTCGACGATGGAAGACGGCAGCTCGGTGGAAATCGCCGCAGTCGGCCGCGAGGGCATGACCGGCGTACCGGTGCTCACGGGCGGCGAAACCATGCCGAACCGCGTGCAGGTGCAATGCGCCGGCTTCGCGTATCGCATGAACGCGCAGGCGCTCAAGCAGCAATTTGCCCGCTCCGATTTTCTGCGCCGCCTGATGCTGCTGTACATGCACGCGCTGCTCACGCAAGTCGCGCAGACCGCGGCCTGCAATCGCCACCATGCGCTGAACAAACAGTTGTGCCGCTGGCTGCTGATCGAAGTGGACCGGGTGGCGTCGAACGATCTGACGGTCACGCAGCAACTGATCGCCGACATGCTCGGCGTACGCCGCGAGGGCATCACCGAAGCGGCCGGCAAGTTGCACGACGAAGGGCTGATCCATCACAGCCGCGGCCATATCAAGGTGCTCGACCGCAAGGGACTCGAAGCGCGCGCATGCGAATGCTATGGCCTCGTCAAGCGCGAATTCGACCGCCTTTTGCCGCGCTTGCGCCAGGCCGAGGCCGTCGAGTAAGCGTTGAATCATTCGACTCCCGCGCTGGGTCGACCAGGTTCAGGAATACCGCGCGATGCCTCGACGCGCGCTTCGTGGTCGCGCGAGGCGGGTTCGCTCCCACGATGCGCATTGCGAGGCCCGCCACCCTGTGCGGCGGCTTTGCCGGCCACAACGCATTCCGACCATGCCACTACGCGAACCGCTGGTGAAAGTCTCCGTGATCGTGCCGACGTACCGGCGCACCGCCGACCTCGCGCGCTGCCTCGCGGCGCTCGACGCGCAGGAGCGCCGCGCCGACGAGGTGATCGTGGTCGTGCGTCACGACGATTACGCGACGCTCGACTGGCTGCGCACGCGTGACGCGACGCGCCCCGACCCGCGCCGCTGGATCGTGCTGGTGCGCAACCCGGGCGTGGTCGCCGCGTACAACCTCGGCATCGAGAGCGCGAGCAGCGACGTGCTCTGCTTCACCGACGATGACGCCGCACCGCATCCCGACTGGGTCGCGCGCATCGCACGCGCCTTCGAAAACGATCCGGCGCTGGGCGGCCTCGGCGGACGCGACATCGTGCATGAACGCAACGGCATTCCGCAGGGGCAGAAGCCCTGCGTGGGCCTCGTGCGCTGGTATGGCCGGACCATCGGCAATCACCATATCGGCCACGGCAAGGCGCGCAAGGTTCAGGTGCTCAAGGGCGTGAACATGGCGTTTCGCCGCGAGGCGATCGGCGCGCTGCGCTTCGACTCGCGCTTGCGCGGCACCGGCGCGCAGGCTCACTGCGAGATGGCCTTCAGTCTGGACGTGCAGCGGCGCGGCTGGACGCTGATCTACGACCCGTCGCTGCTGGTCGAGCATTTTCCCGCGCAGCGCAGCGATGAAGATCAGCACTTCACATTCAACGACGCGGCTTTCTATAACGCGTCATTCAATCTCCGGCTCATCATGTGCGAATACCTGACGCCGCACGGCAGATGGGCCTTCGTCGTTTACTCGACGCTGATCGGCGATCGCGCGGACCCGGGGTTCCTGCGCGCATTGTCGTTGGCATTCGAGCGCGGCGGAGTGGCGCTTGCGCTTCGCAAATGGCGAGTGGGCCTACGCGCAATGCGCGGGGCATGGCAGGAGGCGGCGCGCTGAGCGAACCGACGCGCGGCCTCATACGCGGCCTCACAAAAAGAGGCAAGGCCGCTGCGCGTATGTGGACGCCTATCCCACCGGCGACCGGTTCGATACGCCCATGCCGCGATAAAACGCGTCAACGCATCACGACGACATGCCGCGCAAAAAAGGGGCTGCGCCGTAACCAGGCGCCGCTCTCTTTTCCGTCGACACTGCGCGCGGCGCAAGGCTCGCGCGGCGCCGCTTTTACAGAAACGCGCTGACGTCGGTACGGAAACGCTGCGCCAACGCCTTCGCCACCTTTTTGCTGATGGCGCGCCGGCCTGCGAGAATGTCGCTCACCACGGTGGGCGACGCGATGCCGATCAGGTCCTTCTGCTTGAGGCCATGCGTTTCCAGCAGATGCCGCAACACCTCGCGCGGCTCCGCTTTCGGAATCGTCACGTTGTGCGCTTCCCAGCTTTCGATCAGGTCGGTGACGATCGCGAACAGATCGGCAAGCGGATCCTCTTCGTTGCCGTTCAGATGGTCGGCCAGCGAGTTGGCGAGCCGCACCATCTTCTGGTAGTCCTCTTCGTTGCGAATGGGCGTGATCGGCAACTGGGTTTGCAGCGCAGTCCAGGTTTGCGCGATGTCGGGAAAAGCTCCCGGGAGGCGATCGGCGTTCATGAGTTTAGATTCTTCCTCGTCCAAAGGTCGTATTCCGCATGCGTCAGTACATGACGAACGAATAACGACTGCCTGTTGTAGTGAATCGCCGCGACGATGCGGAACCGGTTGCCGCCTACGTTAAAAACCGTGTATTGCGGCGGCACGTAATCCACGCCGGCGAACGTCTGCTTCAGGTCGTTATAGCCATACGCGAGACAAGCCTGCGCCAGTGAGTACCACGTCAATAGCGCACCGCGCGCCCCCGGATGTCTGTTTATAAAGTCCAGCAACGCTTTCTTCGAAATGACCCGCATCGTATTTCCTCGCACGTATTCGCGCACTGAACATGCGCGATCTGCCTGCAAGGCTAAACGCAGCGGAGGGGTGCCGATAGCTAGCCGGATGGCATAGCCAAGGCACCCGGATACGACCTACAGCGGTATGACGAAAACCATTTTATTCGCAAACTGCGAAGTTCGCAACCCGCGAATAAAGAGACGAACTCCCTCTTCTTCTTTTGATGCCAAACCACGCGAGACCGCAGTCGAGCGCGTCAACGTCCCCAACTGCTTTCCCGCGCCGGCTCGCCTGGCCAGGCAATATCCCCGATGGCCACCGGTTCGATGCGCTCCACGAGGTCGATCCGCCGACGCCGGCCGCGCGCCGCGATCGTGCGCGTGACTTCCGCCATGAAGGCGCGGCGAAACACCGCCGGCGAAAAGCGCTCGGCATTCGCGCGGCAGGCCGCCGGTGTGATCTGTTCGCGCAGCCGTTCGAAGCGCCCGATTGCATCGAGCATCGACACGACCGTTTGGCGCGCGAAATAGACGCCCGTGGGATGCGCGTCGCCCACCGGCACTACCGTTTCGAGCGCCCCGCCCTTGCCGAATGCGATGACCGGCGTGCCGCATGCCTGCGCTTGCAGCGCGAGGAGGTCGAAGTCTTCCTCGGCGGCCAGCACGAAGGCTCGCGCGCGTTGCAGATAATCCTTGAGAACGTCGAACGGCTGATGGCCGAGGATCGTCACGTTCGGAGCGGCCCTGGCACGAATCGCCGCCATCTCCGGGCCCTCGCCGATCACGATCAACGAACGGTGCGGCGTCGCGTTGAAGGCCTCGACGATCAGTTCGATGCGTTGATACGGCACGTTCCGCGAGGCGGCCAGATAGAAGTCTTCCTTGTGCGTGCACAGTTCGAATTCGCCTGCGTCGACGGGCGGCGGAATCACGGCCGCATCGCGCCGGTAAGTTTTCATCATGCACCGCGCGACGAAATGCGAGTTCGCGATCAGACGGTCGACGCTGTTCGCCGAATTCGCGTCCCAGCCGCGCAGATAATGAAGCAGCATGCGCGCGACCCAGGACTTCGGTCCGCGCGTCAGATTGGCCTCGCGCAGATACTGATGTTGCAGATCCCACGCGTAGCGCATCGGCGAATGCACGTAGCTCACGTGCGTCTGATGCGGGCGAACCCGCACACCCTTGGCGACCGCATGGGAACTCGTGATGATGAGATCGTAGCCGGACAAATCGAACTGTTCGACCGCGAGCGGCATCAACGGTAAATACGCGCGATAACGGCGCCGCGCAAACGGCAGGCGTTGGATGAAGGAGGTCGTGACAGCTTTGCCGCCGAGCGGCCGGCGGTCTTCGAGGAAATCGACGAGAGTGAAAAGATCCGCGTCGGGAAAGCACTCGATGATCTGTTCGAGGACCTTCTCCGCGCCGCCTGGTGCGACCAGCCAGTCGTGCACGATCGCCACTCTCATGACATCCCACCTTTAGATAAGCGCCCCATGGCCATTGCAACGAGTGTATGGGGCACACCGTTTGCTGTGCGTGCGCGTGCCCACATTCAACGCACGACAGCACGCGAATAATGAAGACCCGCGCTTAGCCTCTTGCGAACCTGCATCCCACTCCTCGCGTTCCTATGCGGCCGATGATCGATGCCTCGTCATTTGCCCGCTCGTCGCTGATGGTTCGGCGGGCGCTGATTGATCCAACGCGGCCTTTCCTTCGCCGATCTCCAGCGCAACAGCGCCGACGCGCGCATGCGCTGCCGTGTCTGAGCCGTTCAGGCGAATGATCGTCGAAGGAATGGCGGCGGCACGCCCGGTGATCGCCGCCGCCAGAGGCGTGACCGGGATTGCGCGGCGGCGGAGCAATGGCTGGCTGGTGAAACCGGAGATGGGGTCGCGCTGGCCGACGCGATCGGCGCATTGCGCGCCGCGCAGGCGCTTGCGGACGCGCAAACGGAATTTTCGGTGGATCGGTGTTTGCAACGGATGATGCAAGCGATCGGACTGGCCGCGAGCTAATGCGAGTCGTTGCAACGGGGTGCGGGTAGAACTCTTGCGGGTAGAACTCTTAAAGCGGCTCTTGAAGCGGCTTCAAAAGCCGCTCGTTGAAGCGGGCCTGCCGAAACCGGCCCGCATGCGGCGACAAGAGACGAGCGCGTACGCTCAGGTCCTGCTGAACTCGATCGTCTCGACGCCGCTATCGGAGCCGAGCAGGCACAGATTCGCGCCACGGCCCGCGAAGAGCCCCACCGTCACCACGCCGGGCCATGCGTTCACATGCATTTCCAGCGTGCGCGGATCGCTGATGCGCAATCCCTTCACGTCGATGATCTCGTTGCCGTTGTCGGTAATGAACGGCACGCCCTCTTTCGTGACGCGCACGATCGGCACGCCGCCGAGCGCCGTGACGCGGCGGCCGATGGAGGTCCGCGCCATCGGCACCACTTCGATCGGCAGCGGAAAATTGCCGAGCGTCTCGACGAGCTTGCTTGCGTCCGCGATGCAGACGAACACGTCCGACACCGAGGCGACGATTTTCTCGCGCGTCAGCGCGCCGCCGCCGCCCTTGATCATCGCGCCGCTGTGGTCGATTTCGTCGGCGCCGTCCACGTAGACCGGCAGCGAGTCGATTTCGTTGAGATCGAGCACCTTGATGCCGTGCGATTGCAAGCGCGCGGTGGTGGCGAGCGAACTCGACACCGCGCCGCGATAGCGTGCCTTGCTGGCGGCCAGCGCGTCGATGAAACAGTTCGCGGTGGAGCCGGTGCCGACGCCGATCACCGCGCCTTCGGGCACGTTGGCGTTCACATAATCGGCGGCGGCCTGGCCGACCAGTTGCTTGAGTTCGTCTTGGGTCATGGGGAATGCTGGCGAGCAGTAAAAACGGCTAGTTTACCGGAGCGGCACATGAGCGCCGCCTGCAATCACTTCTTCACCGACCGCTGCCGCACCGCTTCGAACAGGCACACGCCGCTCGCGACGGAGACGTTCAGGCTTTCGACGGTGCCCGCCATCGGAATCTGCATCACCACATCGCAGGTATCGCGCGTGAGGCGGCGCATGCCCTCGCCTTCGGCGCCCATCACCAGAGCCACCGGACCGTCGAACTCGGTGTCGTAGAGACTCCTGGTGGCCTCGCCGGCCGTGCCGACGATCCACACGCCCGCGTCCTTCAATTCACGCAGCGCGCGCGCCAGGTTCGTGACGGTGATGTACGGCACGGTGTCGGCCGCTCCGCTCGCCACCTTGGCGGCCGTTGCGTTCAAACCCACCGCGCGGTCGCGCGGCGCGATCACCGCGTGCGCGCCGGCCGCGTCGGCGACCCGCAGGCACGCGCCGAGATTGTGCGGATCGGTCACGCCGTCCAGCACCAGCAGCAACGGCGAACCGTTGATGCCGTCGAGCAGTTCGGCCAGGTTCTGCGCGAGCGGCATGTCGCTCGCGCGCGCGACCACGCCCTGGTGGCGCTCGGTATGCGAGAGCCCCCACAGACGCGTTTCGTCGGCGGCGATCAGACGCACGCCGGCTTCTTTCGCCGCGTGCAGGAATTCGGTCATGCGACGGTCCTTGCGCGTCGCGTCGAAATAGACATCCTCGACTGTCGACGCATCGTGCCGGATGCGCGCGGTCACTGCGTGAAAACCGTATAGAACCTTGAGACGTGCCATGACTGATACAACCTTTGATTGAACGCGCCTTCAATACGCGCTGCTGTGATGAATACGAGTTGCGTGCCGCGCTTGCTGCCCGGCCACGATGAAATGCAGACCGCGCGCAACCGGTGCGTCTTGACGCACCCGATGCGCGCGGTGTCAGCCGTGATGCGGCTTCAGCGCTTCTTGCGCGTCTGCGGTTTCGATGCCGGCTTGGCCGTGGCGCCGTGCTTCTTCGCCGCGCCGCGCGCGGCGCGCGCTTCCTGCACCGCCGCGGACTGCGCGGGCGCCGCCTTCTTGCGCCGCCCGACCGGCGCCGGCACGGCGCCTTCGATCGGCGGCAGCACGCGCACGCGTGCGCCGCCGTTTTCACCGGACGACTTGTCGGCGAGCGGCGTACGATTCACCGGCGGCTTGATCGGCGTATCGCGCACGAGACGGAAATCGATCTTGCGCGCGTCGAGATCGACGCGGCTCACCTGCACGCGCACGCGATCCGACAGGCGATAACGAATGCCGGTGCGCTCGCCGCGCAACTCGTTCTTGATCTCGTCGTACTGGAAGTAGTCGGAGCCGAGTTCGGTGACATGCACGAGGCCCTCGATAAAGAGCGAATCGAGCTGCACGAAGATGCCGAACGACGTCACGCCGTTCACCATGCCGCCGTACTCCTCGCCGAGCTTGTCGCGCATGAAATAGCACTTCAGCCACGCTTCGACGTCGCGCGAGGCTTCGTCGGCGCGGCGTTCGTTGGCCGAGCAATGCAGGCCGAGCTCTTCCCAGATCGCCACGTTGTTGCCGCGCACGCGGCCGCGCTTTTCGTCGTCGGCCTTTTGCATGGCGCGGGCACGCGGCGAGAGCGCCGTGTTCAACTCGATGCCTTGCGCCGGTTCGGGCTGGTACTTGCGGCCCTGCAGGATCGCGTAGATCGCGCGGTGCGTGAGCAGGTCGGGATAACGGCGAATCGGACTCGTGAAGTGCGCATACGCCTCATACGCGAGGCCGAAGTGACCGATGTTCTCCGGGCTGTAGACGGCCTGCTGCATCGAGCGCAGCAACATGGTTTGCAGCATGGGCGCGTCCGGCCGCTCGCGGATTTGCGCCATCAGCGCGGCGTAGTCGCTGGCGTGCGGCGTCTCGCCGCCGGCGAGCGTGAGGCCCATGCCGCGCAGGAAGGTGCGCAGGTTCTCGAGCTTCTCGGCGGTCGGGCCGGCGTGCACGCGGAACAGCCCCGGATGCTTGTTGCGCTTCAGGAAGTCGGCCGCGCAAACGTTCGCGGCCAGCATGCATTCCTCGATCAGCTTGTGCGCCTCGTTGCGGGTGCGCGGCACGATCTGCTCGATCTTGCCCTGCGCATTGCAGACGATGTAGGTCTCGGTCGTATCGAAGTCGATCGCGCCGCGTTTCTGGCGCGCCGCGAACAGCGACTTGTATACGCCGTAAAGATTCTGCAGTTGCGGCAGCAAGGCGGCCCGGCGCGCGGCCTCGGGACCCTTGGTGTTTTTCAGCACCGCGGCGACTTCGGTGTACGTGAGTCGCGCGGCCGAATGCATCACGCCGGGGTAGAACTGATACGCCTTCACTTCGCCGCGCGCGGTGACGATCATGTCGCACACCAGCACGCAACGGTCGACGTTCGGATTCAGCGAGCACAGGCCGTTGGAGAGCTTCTCCGGCAGCATCGGGATCACGCGGCGCGGGAAATACACCGAGGTGCTGCGTTCGATCGCGTCGGCGTCGAGCCCGCTTTTCGGGTGCACGTAGTGCGAGACGTCCGCGATCGCGACGATCAGGCGAAAGCCCTCGCCGCGGCCGACCTGAACCGGCTCGCAGTACACCGCGTCGTCGAAGTCGCGGGCGTCCTCGCCGTCGATCGTGACGAGCGGCACGTCGCGCAGATCGATGCGATGACGCGCGTCGACCGGACGGACTTCGTCGGGCAGCTTCGATGCTTCGTCGAGCGCGGCCTGGCTGAACTCGTGCGGCACGCCGTATTTGCGCACCGCGATTTCGATTTCCATGCCGGGGTCGTCGATATCGCCGAGCACTTCCGCCACGCGGCCGAGCGGCTGCGAATGGCGGCTCGGGAAATCGGTCAGCTCGACCACCACCACCTGGCCGACCTTGGCCTTCTTGGTGTTCTGCGTGATCAGAATGTCGTGGCCGATACGTTTGTCTTCGGGCGCGACGATCAGCGCGCCGTTCTCGTTCAGCAGACGGCCGATCACGCGCTTGTTTGCGCGGTCTGTCACCTCGACGATGTGCCCTTCCGGACGCCCGCGCCGGTCGTAGCCGACGATGCGCGCAAGCACGCGGTCGTTGTGCATGACCTTCTGCATTTCGCCGGTGGGCAGGAACAGATCGTCCTGGCCGTCGTCGCGAATCAGGAAGCCGTAACCGTCGCGATGGCCTTGCACGCGGCCCGCCACGAAGTTCGACGGATGGGTCAACTGATAGAGATTGCGCTGATCGAGCCGGATCTGGCCGTCGCGCTCCATCGCGCCTAAGCGCTTGAAAAATCCCTCGCGCTCCTGGCGCTTGATCGACAATGCTTCGGCGATCTCGTTCGCGGCAAGCGGCGCTTCGCTCGTGCGCAGGACGCCCAGGATTTCTTCGCGGCTTGGGATCGGATACGGAAATTTGCTCAAGGGCTTGTCGATGGTTTTTTCTCGTTGCATGGACGTCGGTCGGCGATATGGCTCGGCTTAAGAAGCGTTGAAATTGCGCTTAAGTTGCACTTGCAATTGCACTGGAAAGACTGCTCGGGTCCGGCTCGTTCAAGGCTGAGTCCGACGGGCGTGTGCACCGTGCCAACGAACTATGCGAGGCATTCTAACACCCGTCTCGCGCGCCTTGCGGCCCGTCAATAGTCGCTGCGGGGCGCATGCGGACGCACGGTCGCGTCGTTTAAGCGACTTTTGAGAAACACTTGACAGGGGTGAATCTGTCGCTATAATGGCGTTCTTTGCTGTTCATCACCTGCCCAGGTGGCGAAATTGGTAGACGCACTAGGTTCAGGTCCTAGCGGTGGCAACACTGTGGAGGTTCGAGTCCTCTCTTGGGCACCAGATTCAAAGTAAAGCCGCCTGGCATTTTTAGGCGGCTTTACTTTTTGTGTGAGACGCTTGAAGCATCGCTTCGCGGCACGAGCCGTTGCCCGATCCGATCGGGGTGATTGACGAAGCAAGTTGTTTGTTGGCGGGGATTGACACGCTGCATCATCCCGATAAAATAGCTGTCTAGCTTGAAAACGTGCCCAGGTGGCGGAATTGGTAGACGCACTAGGTTCAGGTCCTAGCGGTGGCAACACCGTGGAGGTTCGAGTCCTCTCCTGGGCACCAACAGTTGTTACGGCGTAAGCCGATATAGTTTGCGAAGTAGATCGAGAAACCCCGTAAGACCACAGTCTTACGGGGTTTTTTGTTGGCCTGTCGCTTCTTGCGTTTCTCGCCCGCTTCTCACGCGTTTCTCGCGGACGGAAACGGGCTCGCTTCATCGAAGCGCGGCTTTACTCTCCGTACCCCACGCCGTTACGGCGCCTTAACTGCACCACATCGCGAAGCGGCGGCGCCCCGAACAGCCGGCTATATTCGCGGCTGAACTGGGAAGGGCTGTCATACCCGACCTTGATCGCCACCGACCCGACATCCCCGTTCTGCCCCAGTAACAATCTCCGGGCCTCGTGCAGCCGCAGTTGCTTCTGATACTGCAGCGGACTCAGCGTCGTGACGTTCTTGAAGTGATGATGGAACGACGACACGCTCATATTCACTTCCTGCGCCAGCATCTCCACCCGCAAAAGCTCGGTGTAGTGATTCTGGATCCATTCGATCGCGCGCACGATCCGGTACGTCTGACTCCCGTTCACGGCGATGTGCCGCAGCCGCTTGCCCTGCTCGCTCGTCATCAGCCGGTAGAGCAATTCCTTTTCGATGAGCGGCGCGAGAACCGGTATGTCATCCGGAGTATCGAGCAAGCGCACGAGCCGCAGCGCCGCATCGAAGACCGGCGCCGACAACGAGCCCACGGCAATGCCCTCGCCCGCCGACACGGCGCCCGGTTCCGGCAGACGCAGTTGCGTCGCCAGTTCGGCGATGCACTGCGGATCGAGCGCGAGCTTCACGCACAGGTAAGGCGCGTCGGACGACGCTCGCGTGACCCGCGACGTCATCGGCAGATCGACGGACGTCACGAGGCAATGCAGATGATCGTAGTCGTAAGCCTGCCCCGCGACCACGACCCGCTTGGCGCCTTGCGCCGCGAACACGAACGCCGAGCTCGCCACGCCGCAGCCGAGATCGACGGGCGCCGAGTATCGGTAGAAGGCCAGCGAGGGAATCGCCGTCTGATGCGCGCCGTCCGTTGGCGCGAAGCGGCTGACGAGCGCGGCGAGTTCGCGGCGAGCCGTTTCGCGCGCCTCGGCGGGATCGAGCCAGGAAGAATTCTGTTTCATACGCATGAACTCCGTTGACGGGATCGAGCATACCCAGGCGCCTGCCGCGCAGCCACGGCTGGGCCGCTCGATTTGCAGCATTGTTCAATATTTTTGCAGGATCGTGTAAGCACAACGGCGCGTGCTCGGTCACACTGCCGCGTACACCCGGCGCCAAGTTCGGGCTTTCCCCACGGAGAGGTTCCATGTCCACATCGTTTGTCCTGAACGGCAAGAACGTTACGCTCGATGCCGATCCCACTACCCCGCTTCTCTGGGCGATCCGCGAGAACGCGGGCCTGCACGGCACGAAGTTCGGCTGCGGCATGGCGCAATGCGGCGCCTGCACGGTTCATCTGGAAGGCGAAGCCACCCGTTCGTGCGTGCTGCCGCTCGCCGCCGTCGCGGGCAAGCGCATCACCACCATCGAAGGCATCGAAAGCCGGCCCGCCAAAGCCATCCAGGCCGCATGGGTCAAGCTGCAGGTGCCGCAGTGCGGTTACTGTCAGTCCGGGCAGATCATGTCCGCGACCGCCTTGCTCGAACGCAACGCCACGCCTACCGACGCCGACATCGACGCCGCGATGAACGGCAATCTGTGCCGCTGCGCGACCTACGCCCGCATCCGCGCGGCCATTCACGAAGCCGCCGCCACCCTGAAGGCCTGACCATGACCACCGATCTCGATCTCACGGACGCCGTGCGCCCGTCGCGCCGGACCTTCCTGAAAGCAGCCGGCGCGGTCGCGGCGGTCGGCCTTACCATCGGCTTCGAGTGGGCGGGCACGGGCCGCCGCGCGCTCGCCGCCACGACGCCCGAGGCGGCGTTCGCACCCAACGCCTTCCTGCGCGTCGCGCCGGACAACAGCGTGACGGTCATCGCGAAACACGTCGAGATGGGCCAGGGCGCGTACACCGGCATCGCGACGATCGTCGCCGAGGAACTGGATGCGAACTGGCAGGACGTGCGTGTCGAAAGCGCGCCCGCCGACGCCAAGCGCTACGCGAATCTCGCGTTCGGCACAATGCAGGGCACGGGCGGCAGTTCGGCGATGTCCAACTCGTGGATGCAACTGCGCGAGGCCGGCGCGAAAGCGCGCGCGATGCTGGTCTCCGCCGCCGCCGCGCAGTGGCGAGTGCCCGCGTCCGAATTGACGACCCGCGACGGCAGCGTTCATCACGCGGCCACGAACCGGAGCGCGACCTACGGCTCGCTCGCGTCGGCCGCGGCGCGGCTACCAGTGCCCGACAAGGTCACGCTGAAATCGCCGAAGGATTTTCGTCTGATCGGTCACCAGGTGCCGCGCGTCGACGTCCCGCCGAAAACCGACGGCACCGCGCAGTTCACGCTCGACGTGACGTTTCCCGGCATGCTGGTCGCGTTGCTGCAGCGTCCGCCGCTGTTCGGCGCAACGGTCAAGTCGTTCGATGCGTCGGCTGCGAAAGCGGTGCCGGGCGTGGTCTCGGTCGTGCAGGTGCCGGGCGGCGTCGCGGTGGTCGCCAAGGGCTTCTGGGCGGCCAAGCAGGGCCGCGACGCGCTGAAGATCGAATGGGACGATTCGAAGGCCGAGAAGCGCAGCTCGGACGCGATCATGGCCGAATACCGGCAACTCGCGGAGCAACCCGGCGCATCCGCCCGCAAGGACGGCGACGCCGCACAGGCGCTCGCCGGCGCGGCGAAGAAGATCTCCGCCACCTATTCATTCCCCTATCTCGCTCACGCGCCGATGGAGCCGCTCGACGCCGTCGTCAAGCTCACCGCCGACAGTTGCGAGATCTGGGCCGGCGACCAGTTCCAGACCGTCGACCAGGGCAATGCCGCGCACACGGCCGGGCTCGACCCGCAGCAGGTGAAGATCCACACGCTGTATGCGGGCGGCAGCTTCGGGCGGCGTGCGAACGCGCGCTCGGACTATATCGTCGAGGCCGTCTCGATCGCCAAGGCGCTGGGCGCGAACGGCACGCCCGTCAAGCTGCAGTGGACCCGCGAGGACGACATCCACGGCGGCCTGTACCGGCCGATGTACTTCCACAAGCTCGACGCGGGCCTGAGCGCGGACGGCAAGCTGGTCGGCTGGCGGCACCGGATCGTCGGCCAGTCGATTCTCGCGGGCACGCCGTTCGCGAGCTTCATGGTCAAGAACGGGATCGACGCGACGTCCGTCGAGGGCGCCGCCAACATGGCCTACGCGGTTCCGAACATCTCGGTCGAACTGACGACCACGCAGACCGGCGTGCCGGTGCTGTGGTGGCGGGTGGTCGGCAGCTCGCACACGGCATTCGCGGTCGAGGCGTTCATCGACGAAGCCGCGCACGCCGCGGGCAAGGACCCGTTCGCGTTCCGCCGCGATCTGCTCGCGCACGAACCGCGCATGCGGGCCGTGCTCGAACTCGCCGCCCGGAAAGCGGGCTGGGACCCGGCCAAACCGTTGCCGAAAGGCCGCGGGCGCGGCATCGCGGTGGCCGAGGCGTTCAAGACGTTCGTCGCGCAGGTCGCGGAAGTTTCCGTCGACAAGGACGGTAACGTGAAGGTGGAGCGCGTCGTGTGCGCGGTGGATTGCGGCACGCCGATCAATCCCGACGTCATCGCCGCCCAGATGGAAGGCGGGATCGGCTTCGGTCTCGGCGCGGTGTTGCATAGCGCGATCACGCTGAAGGACGGCAAGGTCGAGCAGAACAATTTCGACGGCTACCAGGTGCTGCGAATCGCCGAGATGCCCAAGGTCGAGGTGCATATCGTGCCGTCGGGCGAGGCGCCCACGGGTGTCGGCGAGCCGGGTGTCGCGCCGGTCGGGCCGGCGGTCGCGAACGCGATTTTCGCGGCCACGGGCAAACGGCTTCACAGCTTGCCGTTTCCGGCCGTTGCGGAAAAAAGCGCCTGACGGTCGCTTGTTCGAAACCGTTCGACAAGCGCCGCTCCCTGCCGGGAGCGGCGTTTTTTTTGCTTGATGGGCGGACCGGCGAACCGAAGCGGGTCACAAGCGCGTGGCGCTCACACGCCACGCCTCAGCGTGCGGCACCCGCCGTCTTTTTCGTGGGCGCTTTCCGCTTCATCTGCTCACGCAGTTGCACCACGTCCGGCACGTCGACGCCCAGCAACGTGTAGACGTAACTGATGTGCTCCTGCGCGAAATGGTCGTCGAGCGGACCGTTTCCGACCAGCAGGCGCATGTAGACCGGCGCATACAGAATCTCGCTCAGCGTCTCGATGTTCGGCGGCACGGGAATGCGCGCGCAACCGCGCCACTGCTCGAGCATTTCGCGAACGAGCGCCCGACGCCCATAGTGAAACCGCTCGCGGAATTCGCGCAGCACAGCCGGATCGGCCTGACCTTCCGCGATGATTTGCGCGACGATCCTGCCGGACCACCCGGCGTATTCGTGAATCAGCGAAACAAGATGCGCCGCAATGGCCTCGCCGGGCGGCAAGTTCCGCGGCATCGGCGTCTTGACGAGGTGGTGCTCGATGAACGCATCGATCACGACGAGCGCCTTCGAATTCCACCAGCGGTAGATCGTCGCCTTGCCGACACCGGCCTCCTTGGCGATAGCCTCGATGGAGATCGACTGAATCGTGCGCGTCTCGAGCAGACGAACCGTCGCCGCAAGAATCTGCGTACGCGTTTCCTCGCTGCGCGGTCGGCCGACGCCTCGTGCGGTGAAGGATGCGGTAACGGGAGGCTGAGCGTTTGTCTTCATTGGCGTAACGGAAAGTCGGTTGGCAAGATCGCCTCGATGTGCCGCGAGCGCGGACCGCGCAACACGCAATTATAAGACACATCGTATCCTATTTGCCTGTCCAACTCGAAGAAGCACGCCAGCCGCGGCGTTCCCGCCTGGACGGCAATGCCTACCGACGCGATCCACCGCCGTCAAAGCCCGCCGAGCGCCACATACTTGATTTCAAGGTAATCATCGACGCCATACTTCGAGCCCTCGCGACCCAGACCCGAGTGCTTGACGCCGCCGAACGGCGCAACCTCCGTCGAGATCAAGCCCTCGTTGACGCCGACCATGCCGAACTCGAGTCGATCGACGACACGGAAAATGCGCCCCACGTCGCGTGCGAACACATAGGAGGCGAGACCGAACGGCGTGTCGTTGGCTAGCGCGATTGCCTCGTCTTCCGTGTCGAAGCGAAACAGCGGTGCGACCGGTCCGAAGGTTTCCTCGTTGAAAATCGCGGCCTCGCGAGACACGTCGGCCAACACCGTCGGTTCGAAGAAGCAGCCGCCGAGCGCGTGGCGCTTGCCACCTGTCAGCACACGAGCGCCTTTGCGCAGCGCGTCCGAAATATGCTCCTCGACCTTGCGAACGGCGTCCTCGTTGATGAGCGGCCCCTGCACCACACCCTCGTGCATGCCGTTGCCCACGCGGAGGGCGGCGGTGGCTTCGGCCAGCTTCCTCGCGAAACGGTCGTAGACGCCCGACTGCACGAGTATGCGATTGGCCGCGACGCAAGCCTGCCCCGCGTTGCGGTACTTCGCGGCGAGCGCGCCTTTTACCGCTGCATCCACGTCCGCATCGTCGAACACGATAAGCGGAGCGTTGCCGCCTAGTTCCATGCTGGTTTTCTTGATGGTCGGCGCGCACTGCGCGAGCAGTTGCGCGCCGACTTCCGTCGAACCGGTGAACGAAAGCTTGCGGACCACCGCGCTGGCAGTGAGCTCCCCGCCAATGGCGCGAGCCGAGCCGGTGACGACATTGCAAACGCCCGGCGGCAGACCGGCGCGCTCGGCAAGCACCGCCACTGCGAGCGCGGACAGCGGCGTCTGACTCGCCGGCTTGATCACTCCGGCGCAACCGACGGCCCACGCCGGGCCTGCCTTGCGGGTAATCATCGCGGAAGGAAAATTCCACGGCGTGATCGCCGCGAATACACCGATCGGCTCCTTTTGCACGAGGATGCGACGACCGTCGACATTGCGCGGAATGATGTCGCCATAGACGCGCTTCGCTTCCTCCGAGAACCACTCGATAAAACCCGCGGCATACAGGATTTCGCCACGCGATTCGACGAGCGGCTTGCCCTGCTCCGCGGTCATGATGACAGCGAGATCGTCGATGTGCGCCAGCATCAGGTCGTATAGCGTGCGCAATACCTTGGCGCGCTCCTTGGGCAACGCCTTGCGCCACACCCGCATCGCGCGCTCGGCTGCGGCGATTGCCCGGCGGGTCTCGTTCGCGCCGCCATTCGGCACGCGCGCGACCCGTTCGCCGGTCGCCGGATTGCGCACTTCCAGCGTCTCGCCACTGTCGGCGGGCACCCATTCGCCGTCGATCAGCATGGCCTGCCTCAGCAGGCCGGGGTCCTTCAGGGGTGGCGTGATGAATTCACTCATGTCGGTCGGTCTCACACGGGATGGCGGCCGACGAAGAAAGCCTCGTCGGGATCGCTCGTCGGATTCAGGCCCGCTGCTTCGAGGCCCTTGCGCAAGACGGTCATGTCGCGCTGGTACACGCGCTGGGTCGGATGCGGCATCGGGCCGCCGTTGTAGCCTTGCAGCCAGGCCTGGTATTTCCACAACATCCGGTTGAGCAGACCGTTGGCCGCGATCGGCAGGCTGGCGAACGCCTTGCGCGCCGGGTCCATCTTGTACCAGAGCTGCGTGGCCTGATCGTATTCGCCCGCACGGATCAGCTTGTGAATCCTTGGCAGCAGCGGCCCGTAATAGGCCGAATAATTCGTGCCGCAAAACGGGATGTCCATCACCTGCGCGAGCGGTACGTACTCGTATTCCAGCGGAGACGAAATCACGACTTCCTCGTGGAATTCGCGGTGCACCTCGATTGCCGACATGATGTAGGGCAGGCCGCCCTCGGCCTTGATCGCGACCACGTTGGGAATTTCATCCACCATGCGGCGCAGCACCGGCAGCGGAATATCGGCGGGATGCAAACGCGAAAAGCCCCACGCCGGCAGCGGGAACACCATCACGCCGAGATTCGTCGCGGCGCAGATCGCCTTCGTGTACTCGAACACTTCGTCGTAGGACTTCGGATAGAAGTACGGCGGATAGCCGAGCAGCACCAGGTCGGCGCCGCCCGCCTCCGCCAGTCTGATCGCCTCGATGTTGTCTTCCAGCGTATTGAACACCGCGTGATGCACGATCACGAGGCGGCCCGCGGCCTGGTCGGCCATGATGGCGCAGAACTCGCCGTACTGCGCCTGCGTGATCGCCACTTCCGAGCACGAAAGCGAGCCGACGAAGCCGTGCTCGATCGCCAGTTCGACATCGTGGCGGACGGCTTTTTCGTTGATGCGCCTGAAGTCCGATGTTATCGTCGGAATGGTCACGTTGGCGACGCCAACGAGATGCTCACGCGCCCATTCGCGCGCTTCGTTTCGGGTGTAGCGGGCCATCCTGTGCTCCTTTTTTGCGTTGCTATTGAATGCCGCGTGTCCTGGTGTGCGCTTAGCGCTTGGTTTCGAATTCGATCGGCAGCGGCGTCGCGAGGCCGGCCGCAATTGCCTTGTCGAGGATGAGTTCCGCCACCACGATGTCCTGCAGCCCGCCGCCCACCGACTTGTACATCCGGGTGCGGGCGTCTTTCAGGCGCTCGTCGATTGCTCCGCTCATCAGATCTGTCAGGCTGAACGACTTGTCGCGAAACGCGATGCCGGCTTCGTGGGCGGCAAGCATGTCGCCGGTTTCTTCCAGGACTTCCTCGAGCGTGTCGCACACGATGATGTCGCTGCGAGCGACGACCGAGACATCGATCTCGCGCTGCTCGGGAATGGTCGAGCCGATCGATGCGACGGTCGCGCCGGCCTCGAGCCAGTCGCCGAAAAGAATCGGCTGTTCGCCCCTCGCGCGCGCCGCGGCGAGCACGATCCCGGCGCCGTCTACCGCTTCTTGCGCCGACGCCACGCCGCGCGCGGGCACGCCGAGATCGCGTGTCACAGCTTGCGCGAACGCGGCGCGCCGCTCGGGTGTCGGGCTGAATACGACGACCTCGCTCAGATCCCGCACGCTGGCGATGGCACGGGTATGCATCGTCGCTTCGAGGCCGCTGCCGAGCACGGCGAGGCGCGCGGCGCCGCGAGGCGCCAGCCGGTCGAGTGCGGCAGCCGAGGTGGCGGCCGTGCGATAGCCGGTAACCAGATTGCCGTCGACAAACGCGGCGATGCGGCTAGTCTCCCGGTCGAACAGGACGATCACGTATTCGACGCCGGGCGCGGCCGCGTCCATCGCCATGCCCATGATCTTGGCGCCGTAGTAGCGGCCGCCCACCGGCACGGCCGGCAGCGTGCGCAGCCAGGTCTTGCCGGCGGCCGCCACGGTGCGCGGCGGGGCGGATTTCGGCGGAACCGGCCGCGCATAGGCCGACTGCAGCGCGCGTATCGCATCCGTCCAGTCGAAGACGGCCTTGGCGGTGTCGCTGGAGACGAATACCGGAGCAAACGAGGTGACGGTCATGGCAAACAATAAAGAGTGATTTGAAAGAACCGGGCCCGCCGGCAGCACGCGTCGATGCGTCCTTGCGCCGAGCCAATGCCCGCTCCGGAATCGAGGCTCCGCGCTTAGAACGGCTGGGCGAGCACGCCATATCCTTCGAACAGAAGCTCGACGGCACGCCGTCCGTCCGCGTGCGGGTCCTGCTCCGCCTGGCAGATGGCCAGCGAAATGTCGAACACCCGCTTCACCCGCTCGCCACGACGCTGCCCATAGGCGACGAGTGCATCGTCGATACTTGTGCGCTGGCTCAGTTCCTCGATCAGCACGACCGCGTCCTCGATCGCCATGCCGCCGCCGGACGTCAACTGCGGTGTGACCGAATGCGCGGCATCCCCCACCAGTACGACTCGCCCCCGATGCCACGGCTGCGGCATGAACAGGATGTCGAACGGACGGTAACTGATGTAGCGCGTGCCATCGCAACGCCCGATCGCCGCGAGAAGATCGGGCGCCGAAAAACCCTCCAGACGCTCCCTGAACATCTCGCTCAGCCTGTCTTGCGGCATATGCGCGTGGACCTTGGCGTTCTCGAGGAAGAAGTAGTAGCAAAGCTTGTCGGAGAGCGGCAGGCCACCCACCGCGCGGCCGTCCCGGTGCTTGTACAGCACGAGCCCGTCGAACTCCGCGGGACGCTCCACCGTGAAGCGCCACGCGCCTTGTCCCGCATAAGCCGGCTGATACTCGCCGCCGAATACTTTGCAACGCGTCTTTGAATACGTTCCGTCCGCGGCGACCAGCAGATCGCAGCGCCCCGTTTCACCCGTCGACAGTCGATATGAGACGCCGTTGCCGTCCTGCTCGATATCCTCGACGGTCGTGCGATAGTCGATCCGGGCACCGCTCGCGAGCGCCTGCCCTTCGAGCACCTCCGCCAGCTTCGGCCGCATGATGCCGATCGCGCCGGGGGCGTCCGGCCTGAAGATGCGCGGCGGGCGCCGCTCGTTCACGATCTCGCCCGCGTCGTTGCGCACACTGACCGTGTCCCATCCCGAGCCCGCCGCCATGCAGCTGTCGGCGAGCCCCACGCGATCCAGTGCGCGCAACGCGTTGCCAAGCAGGGAAATGCCGGTTCCCTGCTGATCCATCCGGTGGCCGCTCTCCACGACCCTCGCGTCCATACCGGCGCGCGCGAGTCCGTGAGCGAGCGTCATGCCACTGATCCCTCCGCCGACGACAAGCACCTTGTGCTGCGAAGCCATGACTGTGTCTCCTTGAAATTTGTTTTAGTCGCGTCAACTCACATGAACGGAGCGCGCTCCTGCGGCCACCACAATCCCGGTTGCGGCTGGCCCATCCGGTTGCGCAGAATGCCCACGCCGCCCACTTCGAGTTCCACCACGTCGCCGGGCTGAAGCCTGCGATCGAGTTCGAGCGCGGAGCCGCCGCCCATCGTGCCCGAGCCGATCACGTCGCCGGGCTCCAGCACTTCGCCCAGGCTCGCCCACGCGATCAGTTCGTCGACGCTCCAGAGCTTGTTCGCGCTCGTGCCCTTGCCCCAGGTCTCGCCGTTGACGCGCACTTCCATGGGAATGGCGTCGAGGTCGGCGAATTCGTCGATCGTCGTGATCCACGGCCCCACTCCATAGGCGAAGTCCTTGCACTTGGTCGGCCCCATTTGAATGGGCATTTCGATCGACTGGCGATCGCGGGCACTGAAGTCGTTGAACACCGTGATGCCGAAGAGATAGGGACGCGCCTGTTCCGGCCTCAGATTACCGCCGCGCCGGCCGATGATGTAGCCGAGTTCCAGTTCGTAATCCATATGCCCGATATAGCCCGGCCACGGCACCTCCGCATCATGACCGATGACGGTATGCGGCGTCCCCTTGAAATAGCCCGGCACCTTCAGCAGGCTCTCATGCGGCTCGTGCCCGATCTTCTCGTGAAAGCCCTTGATGTGTCCGATGAACGTCAAGCCGTCGCGGACAACGGAGGGATCGGTGGCAGGCAGCCACTTCGCCTCTGCGATCGGGATCGACGCTTCGTCCGGGCGCTCCTTGTCCGCGCGGCGGGCAGCGTCGAGAAACCGCTCGCCGAGGCCGATCGCCGCCGACATGCTGCCGGGAAAGAGCGCCTCCGACAGCCGGCGCGCCGATTCTCCCGTCGCGCCCTGTTTCTCCAGCGCCAGCACGGACGCGCGCTTCAGATCGATGACGCGCCCTTCTTCCGGCAATACCAGCACCAGACGGGCGACATCCCCATCCGGACCGTTCACAGCGATGCGACCCAGCTTCATTGTTCGGCTCCAGTTTCTGGATACGGCGGCTATGCCGGCCTTCCCGGTCCAACCCCACGCATCCTCGTTAGTGACCGTTTCATTATATATACGATACGCTGCGTATCGTAAGCGAGGGTTTTTCCTCATGCTGAAAAACCATGTGGAAACCCGAACGCCTCTTGCGTTATTCGAAGCAAGCGGAATATTATGATCCGCACCGTATCGTATTAACCGACATCACCTTTCTCTTTCGACAGGACGCTTAAAGTGAGAATCCTTGGACCTGACACACTCGTTTTCGGCGTCGACGACGTCGCAAGCTGCGCGAGCTTTCTCGCCGACTACGGACTGACGCCGCAAGGCGATGGCGCGTTCGAGGCGCTCGACGGAACGGGCGTCGTGATTCGCCACAAGGACGACCCCGCGCTGCCGAAGTGGACGCTGCCGACGAGCAATCAGCTACGCAAAACGATCTACGGTGTGGAGGATCGAGCCGCACTCGACGAAATCGCGCACGAGTTGGCCAGGGACCGCGAAGTCAAGTTTCTGGCGGACGGCTCGATCGAAGCGACCGACGACTCGGGATTCCTCCTCGGGTTTCAACTCTCCGTGCGTCGAACGCCAACGCTCGCGGCCGAGCAGATCAACGCGCCCGGCGATGCGCAGCGCGCACTGAACGTCACCGGTTCGCCGGCGAACCGCGACGAACCGCCGCCGCTTCCGAGGACGCTTTCGCACGTCGTCTACTTCGTGCCCGACACGGACAAGGCCGAGGCGTTTTATGTGAACCGGCTCGGCTTCCGGGTCAACGACCGCTTCACCGGAATGGGCCCGTTCCTGCGCCCGCGGGGTACCCTCGATCACCACACGTTGTTCTTCATCCAGACGCCGCCGGCCATGCAGGGTTGCGAACATTTCACGTTCCACATGGGCGGTCCGTCGGAGGTGCTGCGAGCAGGCCACGCGTTCGCGGCCAAGGGTTACGAATCGTTCTGGGGACCGGGCCGTCACCGGTTCGGCTCGAACTGGTTCTGGTACTTCAATAGCCCGCTGGGTTGCCATATCGAATACGACGCCGACATGGATCAGCTCGACGACTCCTGGGTTCCGCGTGTCGCCCCCGCCATCGCGGAGAACTCGCAGGAATTTCTCTTCCAGTTGCGCGAGACGTGGGCGCCCGGAGGGCCGCCCCCGACACAATCCCGAACAGAGTCCTGAAAGCAATCCTGAACGCACGTCGCCATGCCGGATTCGGGCACTGCCCAATGGGTCCGCCTGTGCGAGTTGAACGCGCTTGCGCCGACTGGCGCACGCGGATTCGACTTGCAAGGACGCGGCGTCGACGACCTCTTCGTCGTGCGCCGGCACGCGCTCCTGCGCGGCTACATCAATTCGTGTCCGCATTGGCCCGGGGCTTCTCTGCCGTGGCGAAAGCACGCCTATCTCGACCAGGGTGCGAACCACATCGTTTGCCACGGCCACGGTGCGAAATTCACGCTTGATGACGGCCTGTGCGTATCGGGGCCCTGCGCGGGCCAGCACCTCCAGGCGGTCGCCTTGAGGATTGAAGAAGGCAGGTACGTCAGCGCGCTCTTGCCGATGCCGCGTTGACAAACGCACCGGCGACCCTCGCGAAACGTCGTCCGGTATCGCTGACTGCACGCCAACGAGAGCGTGTTCGTCGCGCAATAACTTCGCGGCACAAATCAAAATCCTTATAAATACAGGAGACACGGCAATGAAACGATACAAACTTTACGGCGTCGCGTGCGCCGCGCTGGGTCTCGCCCAGAGCCCCGCATTCGCGCTCGAAAACGGCACGAGCAGCTATCCGTCTGGGATCATGACCGTGATGAGCGGACTGCTTGGCGGCCCCGGAACCTATCTCTACACCTACAACAAATTCGAGAACATAACGTCGCTACGCGACGGCGGCGGCAACAGCAATCCGCAAGGCGCCAATGGCGGGCTGCAGGCCCATTCGCTGCGAGCGGTTCATGTGTTCGAAACGCCGACCATTCTGGGCGGCACCATCGCCGTCCAGGCTGCGCTTCCCTATGTGGACGGCACCTTGCACCTGCCGTCGTTTGGAATCTCCGGCGGCGGGCGTGGATTCGCCGATCCGCTGTTTGGCATGCTCGTCGGCTGGCAATCGCCGCACTATCTGCAGACCGTCGAACTCGACGTCGTCGCCCCGTGGGGTTCATACGACAAGAGCCGTCTGTTCAATCCGGGAAGCAATGTCACGAGTTTCTATCTCGCCTATGCGTTTACCTGGATGCCGCTCCAGCAGATCGAGCTCAGCTCCAAGATCAATCTGAGTTATAGCAGCGTGAATTCGGCGACGCACTATCAGTCGGGCGTTCAGCTTACCGCTGACTACGGCCTCAATTACCACATCAATCAGAACTGGCTCGTCGGTGTCGGCGGATACGTGAATACCCAGCTCAACGACGACAAGATCAACGGCCAGTCCGCGTTCGGCGACGGACATCGCACCAACGAGTTGACGCTGGGACCGCAGGTCGGCTACGGCACGCAGAAATGGGGCGCCGTGCTTCACTGGCAGCATCAGATCTACGCGCGCAATGCCGCCTACGGCAATACGTTGTGGCTCAACGCGTACGTCAAGTTCTAGCGGCATGAAGTCGGGCGTTGCGGCTGCATCGCCCGATTTTTGTGCTGCTCGCGTCTCGCTTCTTTCCTGCATCAAGGCGCCGCCACCGCATTGCAACCGCCCGCTTATTCCGGGACCCGCGACGTTTGCGGCGCACGCCTGGGCGCCGACAGATGCGCGAAGAGGAGCGCAAGGACGAGCAGCCCCACCGCGCAGACAGCGAACAGGATGCGTACCGAAGCATGAGCGAGCGACCGCGCACCCAATGCGATTCCGAACGACTGCCCCAGAAAGAGCACGCACGAAAACAGCGAAACGGCCGTGCCTCTCGCCTGCGGGGCCATCTGCGCGGC
Organism: Paraburkholderia sp. 22099; assembly: GCF_052045835.1. Taxonomy (NCBI): domain Bacteria; kingdom Pseudomonadati; phylum Pseudomonadota; class Betaproteobacteria; order Burkholderiales; family Burkholderiaceae; genus Paraburkholderia; species Paraburkholderia sp. 22099. Next base: position 345,621 of record NZ_JBQEPU010000001.1, read on the forward strand.
ATGGTTCTGCAAGACGTTGTGAAGGGCGTAAAAACCGAATCCGGCGAGCATGCAGGCTGGGACGGATAGCCACCAGAACGGCGAGACCGCAAGCGCGACCAGCGAGATTGCGAGCAGCAGCCCGCCCACTCGCGCAAGCCGCGCATCCCTGAAACGCCGTATCGCGTGCTTCGAGCTCAGACTGAAGAGCAGCCCTCCCACGCCGTAGCTCGAGGCGATCAATCCCGCCGTGGACGAAGGCAGCCGAAACGACGTGTTGAGGTAGGTCGGCAAGAATGCCAATGCGCTGTACGCAAAGGCGCCTTCAACGAAGGTCACCAGCAAGACGATGCGAACCCGGCTTGCGCCGAGCATCCCGATCGTCCGGCGCGCGAACGCCGGTTGCTTCGCCGGGGTGTCTCGCGCGATCGGCGGCGACACGCTTCGCACCGCCAGCCAGCCGAGCGCGAACACCGCCGCGATCGACGCGAACGGAGTCCGCCACCCCCATGAGGAAGCCAGCGCCGCGCCGCCCCATTGCCCCGCGATCATGCCGAGCACGGTAGCGCCGAGCAGACGCGCGAGCGCCGCCTGGCGCTCGCCGTCCGCGCTGTGATCGCCGATCCACGCCATCGTCAACGGAACGATGCCTGCCGCCGCCGCACCCGAAAAAAACCGCGCCGCGAGCAGTTCGTCCAGGTTGCCGGCAAGGCACGCGCCAAGGTTGCCGAGTGCGCAAACAACCGCCGCGAGCGCGATCACGCGCATTTTTCCGAGCCGGTCGCCGAGCGGCCCCGAGCCTAGCTGACAGATTCCGTAGGCAAGCGCGAACGACGCTATGGTCTGCGCGGCGCGATCGGCGCCGACCGCGAACGCCGTCGCAAGAACGGGCAGCATCGAATCGCACATGCGCATGGAGGCCATGCTGCCAAAGCAGCAGATATAAAGCGGCCATTGCGCGTTATCGCGGGTTCCGGTCATGGCTCAGAGATCGATCACCAGCTCCTCGGTCGTCGCTCTCGACACGCAAATCATGAGCGACTTGCCCTCGCGCTGCTCCTCGGCGCTCAGTACATAGTCGCGATGATCGACCTTCCCCGACACGATCGCCGTCTCGCAACTCCTGCAAAGCCCTTCCCGGCAGGAAAACGCAGGCGTCAGACCATGCCGTTCGAGGCAATCGAGAATCGATTCGTCGGGCTCTACCGTGTACCGCGCGCCGCTCCGCGCGAGAGTGACGGTAAACAGCTTCTCGCCGCCGCGCTCCCGCTCGTCCGTTGAAGCCGCGAATCGCTCGAAATGAACGCGATTCGCACCGATGCCCAGGTCGCGAGCGCGCGCCGCGACTGCGTCCATGAGCCCGCCCGGTCCGCAACAGTACACATGCTCGGCGGGTTTCACGCCAGCGAGCATGCCGCTCACGTCGTGCGGCAACGCTGCCTCGTCGTCGGCATGGAGACGAATGTCACCGCCCAGCGCGAGCAACTCGTCCAGGAACCCCGCGTGTGCTCTCGAGCGTACGCAGTAGCTCAATTGCCACGGCAGCGCATGACGCTCACACCAGCGGATCATGCTGAGGATCGGCGTGATGCCAATGCCGCCGGCGATGAAGCGATGACAGGTCGCTTCGGCCGAGAGCGCAAAGAGCGAGCGCGGCTCACTGATGCGCAGCGTGTCGCCGGCCCGCAGCGCATCGTGCAGGTAAGCCGATCCGCCCCGCGACGCCGCACTTCGGCTGACGCCGAGGCGGTAGCGTGTCGGATCGATCGGGTCATTGCACAGCGAATACTGACGCACGAGCCCCTCGCGCAAGTGAACGTCGACGTGCGCCCCCGGATCGAATGCCGGCAGGTTCGTCCCATCCGGTCTGCGCAATTCGATGTCGAGTATGCCCTCGGCCGCACGCGCGATTTTCTCGACGACGACTTCGATCACGACGTGACCTCGCTCTTCCGCGCCGCTGCGGCGCCTTCTTCCTCGATCCGTTTGTTCACGGCCCAGCGAAACTGCGAGAGGGCCGCGTCGATGCCGAACGCCATCATCCTGAAGCCGGGATCGAGCGTGAGATTCCGATGCTGAGCCGTCACGATGTCGCGGTCCTCGTCGAAGGCGTCGACCACCGCCTGATGAATCGAACGCGTCACGTCGGGCTGATCGAGCGAGAAATTGTGCGGATGAGCAAAGAAATAGTGCGTCGAGTTTTCGGTTTCAGGCGTCAGGGCCTGGCAACCGCGAAACTCGACCGCGCCGACACGAACGCCCTTGGGCGCACCGGTACCCGTGGGCGCCATGCCCGAATCCATGCGCAGAACCGCCGGCACCGTGAAGTCGTAGATGTTCCAGCGGTCGACCTTGCCCGGCCACGCCCGGACCGCTTTGGCGAACGGCGGCGGCTCGGTGTCGAGTGTCCACCGCGTGATGCGCACACCGTCTTCGAGTCGCTCGACTTTCGGCTGGCTGGCGGCGTAGTCCTCGCCTCCGCCCAGCGTGGTTGGATGAACGAATGGGAGATGCGAAAAGTCCAGCAGGTTGTCGCAGATGAGCAGGTAGTTGACGTCGTAGTGAATGTAGCCGGGCAGCGAGCGCCATGCTGGATCGTCGACCCAATGCGTGTCGGGAATCGTGGCCGGATCGGCCAGCGCGGGATCGCCCATCCAGATCCAGATCCAGCGGTAACGCTCCACGACCGGAAACTGCCTGACCCTGGCCTGCGGCGGAATTCTCTCCTGGGCCGGAGCTTCGACACAGGCTCCGTTGCTGTCGAATTTGAGGCCGTGATACATGCAACGAACGCAATCGCCTTCACGCCGGCCGACCGACAACGGCGCGCCGCGATGACAGCAGCGATCCATCAGCGCGACGACCTCGCCGCCTTCCTTCCGATACAGCAGAACGGGCGTGCCGATGATGGTGCGCGAGAACAGTTCTGCGCCCTCGACCTCATGCGACCAGGCGGCCACATACCAGGTGTTCCTGATGAACATCGCTTGTCTCCTGATTCGTTATAGCGCGTCTTGTTCAACGCTTGACGCCACGATAGGTTTGCCCGGATCATGCGTCAACCTAATGGGACTAATTCCCTGAATGCACGCCATGCATATCCGCGACCTCGATCTCAACCTGTTGGTGCTGTTCGACGCCCTGCTGAGGGAGCGCAGCGTCACGCGCGCCGCCGCCGAAGTCGGGCTGTCGCAAGGCGCGATGAGTCACGGGCTCAACCGGCTCAGAACGTTTTTCGAAGACCCGTTATTCATCAAGACGTCGGCCGGCATGCAGCCGACTGAGAAAGGCTTGCTGCTCGGCGCGACGATTACCGAGGTCATGACGGCGTTGAGGCAGCGCGTCGTTTCGCAGGCGCACTTCGATCCGGCCAGCGCTCGCCGCACGTTCGTGCTCAGCATGACCGACATGGGCGAACTGGTTTTTCTGCCGCCGCTGATCCGCCGCTTGCGCAAGATTGCGCCTAACTGTGCGGTGCGGTCCGTGCAGGTGCCGCTCGAACAGATCGAGGCGACGCTCGCGGCCGGCGAGGCGGATCTCGCGCTCGGCTCCGTGCGCGCGGCGCCCGATGGACTATTCCAGCAACGCCTGTTCTTGCACACCTTCGTCACGATGGTCAGCGTGCGCAACAAGGCGGTCGGCAAAACGATCAGCCGCGCGCAGTTCGAGCGCATGCCCCAGATCGTCGTCTCGCTGACCGGCCGGGCGAGCGCTGCCTACGACAGCGCATTCGACGAATACGGCATCAAGCGCAACGTCTATCTGACCACGCCGCACTTTCTGGTCGTGCCGCATCTGATCGACGCGCAGCCGGATCTGATCGCCACGGTGCCGCTCGAACTCGGCAACGTGTTCGCGCGGCTCGGCACGATCAGGATGGTGCCGCCGCCGGTGTCGTTGCCGCCGTTCGCCCTCCGCCAGCATTGGCACCCGCGATTCCACGACGATCCCGCCAACATCTGGCTACGCCATCTCATCAAGGAAACGTTCGACCGCTATCCGGATATCGCGGACGACGAGGCCTGAAGTCAGCCCCGCACATCGAACACCGCAAACGGCGCGGTGGCGCTTGCGACGCGGCGCGTTCCCGTCGCATCGTAAAGGTCGGCTTCCACGAACGAGACGCGCCCGCCCAGACGTTTGACGCGGGCGTCGGCGATAAAGTCGCCCACGTATCCCGGCTCGATCATGTCGACCGTGAGACTGATCGTTGCGCACGTGCGGCCGTGCGGCAGCCTGGCGAGCAGCGCTAGGGCCATCGCGAGATCGAGCATCGAGGCGAGCGTTCCGCCCGATACCACGCCATTGCCTTGCACCGAGTGGTCCGGCGCGGTGAAGCGGAGCGACAGCCCCTCCGCGCTGCCCGCCAGCAAGGTGGCGCGCAGCGAGGTCAACGCGGGATTCATGTCGAGCGTGACGTTGCTCGCTTGCGCGGACAGAAGCTCGTGAAGCAAGGCGCGATCGGGATTGTCTCGACGTAGCGTCGGTTCGATCACGTCAGCCATGTCGTTGCGCGACGCACACTTGTCGTTGACGGCCCAGTCCCTCGATCTCGGCTTCCATCACATCGCCGTCGCGCAGGAAACGGTTGTAGTGCGTGCCGTTGCCGGCCGGCGAGCCGGTGCAGATGACGTCGCCGGGCAACAGCCGCGAATAGCGCGAAATGTATTCGATCTGCCGCTCGATACCGAACAGCATGTCGGCGGTCGTCTCGTCCTGCATGACTTGCCCCGACACCGTGAGCCGCATTCGCAGACGATGCGGGTCGGGAACGAATGCCTTGGGCACCAGATACGGTCCGAGCGGCAGAAAGCCCGGCTGTCCCTTCGAGCGCAGCCAGTCGGTGCCCAGCATCTTGTAGTCGGTGCGTGGAATCAGATCACGCGCGGAGATGTCGTTGGCGATGGTGTAACCCGCCACGTGGTCCAACGCCTGCTCGCGGGGAATCCGATAGCCGCCGCGACCGATGACGACGGCCAGCTCCAGCTCCCAGTCGGGCTTCACTGTCGTGACCGGCAGCACCAGCGGATCGAACGCCCCCGAGACCGCGGAGACCGGCTTCGTGAATGCGTAAGGCTCGCCGTTCGCGAGCCGCTCATCCATCATGGCTTCCGCCCAGCGCCGAAGGCCAGCCTCGTCGAGTCCTTCTGGACCGACCTTCGCATCCACCGTCAGATCGACCACATGCTTGCGGTAATTCGCGCCCGTGCAAAAAATCTGACGCGGCAGATCGATGGCCGGGTGAGCCTGCAAATCGGACAACGCATGCCAGCGGCCCTCTTCCGCCGAGACCTGCGCGGCGAGGCGGCCCAATGCGGGCTCGCTCGCCGGCCAGGCGTCGAGAAGCGCGAGCACGCCGGGCGCGTTTGCCAGATCGCGTTCGCCATGACGCGCTGCCAGTTCGGCAAGCGAAGCCACGCGATCATTCACGACGAAGCCCACAAAGCGGGCAGCGTCCCCCACCGAAAACGTTCCGAGCGCGTATCGCTTCACTTCTGTCCCCCCATGTATTGCTCGACCATCGAATCGTCGACGATGGTCGAATAGTCATTGTCCGCACCCACCAGACCGAGCGAGCGACGGTGCGCGACGAGTAGCGCGACGCCCTCTGCCGATGGACGCAGCGAATCCGGGTTCTGCGCGATCATCGCGGCGGCAACCGCGTCCGGAAAACCGGCCGCCAGCACTGCCTGCCTCGCAAATTCCGCGCGCTCGCCAACGCGCCGGCGAGCGCGTTCCAGCGCTCGCAGCCACGCGGCGACCCTGGCGTTCGCCGCGCCGCCCCGGCGCACGACGACGCCCTGCCCGGGAAAATCGGCGTACGTGTCCTGCACGCTCGCGATACAGGCAAGCCCCGCCGCTTGCGCCATCGAATCGAATGGCGGCCCTAGCAAGGTTGCGTCGCCCTGTCCCGCCACGAGCGCGTCGAAGCGCTCCTTGACGCCGCCCGCAGGCGTCAGGCGCACCGCATCGGACGGCACGCCCGCATCGCGCAGCATGGCCCTGAGCGCAACGACGAAGCCGTTGTCCGGCGCATCGACGAGCAGGTTCGCACCGTGCAGATCCCGCAGATTGCGCAGTTGCGGCCTCGCGAGCACCGTCAACGGCGTGGTTCGCTCGATCTGCGCGACGACGCGAAAGTCTCGCGGACCCACGCGGCCGTTCCAGCCGATGACGTTGTCCATCGAAGTCACGACCGCATCCACGCTTCCGGCCACGAGCGCGTCGAATTGCTCATCCGACGAACGGTTGCGATCGGCGTGAACCGCGATGGCCAGCTCGTCGCGACTCGCGACAAGCGCAAGCAGCGGCGGCACGAACCACATCACGCGAATTTTCTCTGTCTCCATGAATCCCGGCTGTTGTCATTTGATTGCCCCCATTACAAAACGGACCGTTCATATTTGTCAAGCTCAAACCTAGCCAAAAACCGCTAACCATCCCTAATCATTTTCCCTATTGACAGGCAACTCCGACTCATTAACGATACGATACGACTCGTTAATGGAGAGAACATGGAGACGCTGGTCAACAATCAGGGCTTGCAGCAGCAGGCGGACACGGACACGTATTGCCCGGTCAGGCGGATCGTCACGGGCACCAATACGCGGGGCCAGTCCTGCTTCGTGTCGGATGGACCGACGCCGAACCGGACGAACCGGCCGGGGCTGCCGCTTGCGCACGTCGTGTGGGCAACCGGCGAAGCGCGCGCACCCGGCGACGATCCCGCGCCGGCCGGTCGCGCGTTCGCGTTCCATTCGAAGGGCGGCTCGTTGCTACGCGTCGTCGATTTTCCGCCTGACAACAACTACGACGAAGCGCAGCTCAAGCAATTCCTCGACGACAGCGGCGTGCGCGGCAAATCCGACGCACGGCATTTCTGGTTTCACAAGACGGAGTCGCTCGACTACGCAATCGTGCTCGAAGGCGAAATCTGGGCGCTGCTCGACGAAGGCGAAACGCTCATGCGCGCTGGAGACGTGCTGATCCAGCGCGCGACCAGTCACAGTTGGGCGAACCGCTCGGACAAGCCGTGCCGGATGGCGTTCGTGCTGCTCGATCTCGTCGAAGGAGAGCCGCTGTGAGCAAGGCGATCATTACCTGCGCGGTGACGGGTGGCGCTCATACACCCTCCATGTCGCGGTTTCTGCCGGTCACGCCGGAGCAGATCGCAGCCGAATCCATCGCGGCCGCCGAGGCCGGCGCCTCGATCATTCATCTGCATGCCCGCGATCCCGAGGACGGCCGCCCCTCCGGCGACCCTGAAATCTTCAGGCGCTTCGTCACGGCCATCAAGTCCTCGACGAACGCCGTCATCAACATTTCGACGGGCGGCGGCGGTCCGAACATGCCCATCGAGGAGCGCACGGCGGCAGGCCGGGCGCTCAAGCCCGAGATGTGCTCGCTCAACATGGGCTCGCTCAACCTCGTGCTGTCGGAGATGGCCGAACGCGAGCGCGAATGGCGGCATGACTGGGAAGTGCCGTTCCTGAAGGGCACGCGCGGGCTGATCTTCCGCAATACCTACGACGACATCGCGTGGATTCTCGAGCATGTCGGAAAAGCCGGCGGCACGCGCTTTGAATTCGAGTGCTACGACGTCGGCCATCTGTACACGCTGCAGTACTTCCTGGAAAAGGGTCTCGTGAAGCCGCCGCTTTTCGTGCAGACCGTGTTCGGCCTGCGCGGCGCGATGGGCGCCCACGCCGAGGACCTGCTGCATCAGAAGCGCACCGCCGACCGGCTGTTCGGCAACGACTACCACTGGTCCGTGCTGGCGGCCGGCAAGCATCAGATGCCTGTCGCGACGATGGCGAGCCTGATGGGCGGCAACGTCCGGGTCGGCCTCGAAGACAGCCTGTATATCGGCCGCGGCGAGCTGGCTCGAAGCAACGCCGACCAGGTGCGCAAGATTCGCCGGATTCTCGGCGAACTGGGCATCGAGATCGCCTCGCCGGACGAAGCGAGACGGATGCTCGATCTGAAGGGCCACGACCAGGTGGCCTTCTAGCCATACCGGACAGGGATCGCCCCCCGGTCGCTGGCGTGAAACCGGCAGCGATCCCGATCCGGCGTTCGATGTCCGTCGTTCCGTCCGCGGACGGCGACACATTGCCCGACGCCCTGCGTCAGGAGCAGCCAATACAAGAACGTTGGAGACGAACATGACTCATCTTTCCCCTGAAGCCCGGCCGGCACGCGTCGCCGGTGCGCGGCACGGCTGGCTCCTGATGGCCAGTTGCTGGCTCTCTTCGACCGGCGCCGTGCTGATCGCCCCCGTGCTTCCGCAGATGCGGCACGACTATGCGGGCGTCCCGCATGCGGACGTGCTGACGCTGATCGTGCTGGTCATTCCCGCGCTGATGATCGCGTTGTTCAGTCCGCTCGTCGGATCGCTGGTGGACGCGTTCGGACGCAAGCGCCTTTATCTGGCCGCGGTCGCGATCTACGCGGTGGCCGGCGTCCTGCCGTTCTGGCTAACGAGCCTCTACGCGATCGTCGCCGCGCGCGCGGTGATCGGTCTCGCGGAAGCGGCGATCGTCACGATCGCCACCGCGCTCGTCGCCAATTATTTCTCCGGTATGCGGCGACAGAAGTGGCTGACGATGCAGCACGCGTCGGCCTCCGTCGTGGCCGCCTTGATGTTCGCCGTGGGCGGCGGGCTTGGCAGCCTGGCGGCGGGCTGGCGCACGCCGTTCCTGGTCTATGGATGCGCGATCCTGTTCCTTCCGTTTATCGCGGTGATGATCTGGGAACCCGGCGAAAAAACGCACGTCGAGCATGCTCCCGTGCAGAAGTTGCCGTTTCCGTGGCGCGAGATCGGCCTTCTCTGTTTGCTGATTCTTTTCGCGTCGGTCATGTTTTTCGTCGTGCCGGTGCAGATCAGCTTTTTGCTCAGCGAGCGCGGCGTCACGGCACCGGCGATTCTCGGGTTCGGCGGCGCCATCGCCAATGCGGGCATTCCGGTGGGTTCGTTTGCGTTTCACCGGCTCGCCCGCTGGCCTATCAACCGGCTTCTGGTCATCGCCTTCGGGCTGCTCGCGCTGGGTTTTTTTGTCATCGCATCGTGCGCGGGCGCAAACGCGACGGTCGCGGGCGCTTTTCTCGCCGCGGCGGGCGCGGGCATGGCGCTGCCGCTACTCGGCACGTGGACGCTGGCGCGCGTGCCGTTCGCGCAAAGCGGTCGAGCGACCGGCGGGTATATGGGATCGTTTTTCCTCGGCAATTTCCTGAGCCCGCTCATCGTCGAATCAGTCGCCAGGTTCGCCGGCGGACTCATCCAGGCGGTCGCGTGGCTGGCGGTGGCCTGCGCCGGCACGGCGGTCGCGGTCCTGATCCTGACACTGGCGAAACGCGGACCCAGCGGATCGGTGCATGCGGCGCAGGTGAACCGCGTTCCGCTCGGCTGACCGCTTCGATCACACGTCTGCGACTGCGCCGGCAGTCGCCGCGTCGACGTCCTTCGTGCCATGAACAAGGCGACACCGACGCATGGCATGGAGACGGCTCAAGCGAGCCCTTCGACTCGTTACAATAGCCCGTGCAAAAACGCGTTCCCTTCAACCGCATCGTGTGCGACACATGTTGACCTCTTATTTCCGGAGCGGCGACGCCATCCGCAGCCGGCGCGTGAGCGATATCGTGTTAACGGACACGATCGACGTGCCCGCCCCCCCGGCGCGTCTGCTGGCGGATTGGCAAAGAGAGACGTCGACGCACATGCGGTTGGACCCCGGCGACGTCGAGCCCATGCCTTTGGCGCGAGCGCGGATGCGCTGGCCCGACTACGCGCGCTGCGTCGAGGCCATGTCCGACTGGACGTCCGCGCTAGGGCTGCCCGAGGTGCTCGCTTCCAGCGACATCGCCCTCATGGCCTGCCGCGGCGCGCGGTATCACCATGACGCCGCGCAATATGGCGGAGCGGCCTTTTGCAATCTCTTCATGAGCGAGGACAAGGGGCTGGATCTGCATTTTCCCGCGTTGGGCCTGCGCATTCCCCTGACCCGCGGCACGGCCGTGATATTCGACACTGGCCAGCCTCATGGCGTCATTCGGCGCGGCCGCACGAGCTTCGACGCCGCCGACTTCCCGCAGGACCAGGACTGGCTCCAGATATTCCTGACCTGGGAGCTTCCTATCGAAGAGGCTCATGTCGGGCAGGCGCTCAACATTGCATTCGATATCGCCCCTCCTGTTTCGCCGCAACCGGACGAAGAGCAAGTCCGGCTCGATGGCGAACGAGCCGACGTGTGCCCGAATTCCGGTCGCTGGTTCCAGGTGGACTAGACGTCGGGGCTCGCCGACCGTCTGTATGATGGCGGCTTTCGCCGACGCCTGGCACGCGCGGCGCAACGCATTCATCCACACTCAGAGGAAGACCGCCATGACGGCCGCAACGCAATTCGATCAGGTTTCCATCGTCAAACGCGCCAATGTCTACTTCGACGGCAAGTGCGTGTCGCACACCGTTCTGTTCGCCGACGGCACGCGCAAGACGCTCGGCGTTATCTTGCCGGGCGTGCTCAACTTCGGCACCGACGCGCCGGAGATCATGGAGGTGCAGGCGGGCCAATGCCGCATTCGCCTCGAAGGCACCGACGAGTGGCGGACGTATGGCGCGGGCGAGTCATTCTCGGTGCCCGGCAAGAGCCGCTTCGATATCGACGTGATCGAAACCCTCGACTACGTCTGCAGCTATCTGTAGATCGACTGGGCGCATGACGCGCGGCGATGCAGGCGGCTTCATAGGCATGCGCCGGGGCCACGAAAGAAGCCCGCTCCGACCACGCAGCGTGTAAGCCTAATGGCTGCGCTTTCTATCGACTTGGACCACTTCGCGTGGCTGCTTTTCGTAGGGCGGCGTGTTTTCGTTTGAGTGGCTTCGTCACGCCGATAATCACCTCGGCAAGACGTTGCGCGGCCGCCTTCATTTGCGCGTTGCTGAATCCGCCGAATCCAAGCACCAGACCGGGCCGGGCCGTTCCCGGCGCGAACATCGGCGATACGGCCCGCACGGCGACTCCGGCCCGCGCGGCCAGTTCGACCACCTTGCGGTCATCCATGCCTTGCGCCAGCCACAGGACGACATGCATGCCCTGGTCGCCCGGCTCCAGCCATGCCAGATCATTCGGAAGCAGCGCGTTCAGCGTCTCGATCAACTGGGCCCGGTGGTCTGAATAGACGTTGCGAACTCTGCGGATGTGGCGCTCCAGATGGCCCTCGGCCATGAAGGCCGCCAACACATGCTGATCGGCGTTCGGCGGATGACGGTCCATCAGCACACGCGCGCCGCAGAAAGCATCGACCAGATCGTCGGGGACGATCACATAACCCGAGCGCAACGACGGAAACAGGACCTTGCTAAACGTGCCGAGATAAATCACCCGGTCGGGGTCCAGTCCCTGAAGTGACGGAAACGGATAGCCCTGGTAGCGAAGTTCGCTATCGTAGTCGTCCTCGACGACCCATGCGTGGTTTGCACGCGCCCAGGCCAGCAAGGCGCTGCGCCGAGCCATGCTCATCGGCATGCCCAGCGGATACTGATGCGACGGCGTGACGAATGCGGCCCGCGCGTGAGGCGCCGCCCGTATCCCCGCTTCGACATCGATGCCCTCGGCGTCGACCGGTATGCGAATCATCGCATCGCCATGCCCCGTACTTTCGAGTATCGCGGTAACACCACGGTAGGCCGGGTTCTCCACCCAGACCTGATCGCGCGGACCCAGCAACACCTGGCTCGCGAGAAAAAGTCCCTGCTGCGTACCGCTGGTAACGATGACCTGACCCGGTTCGCAGCGCACGGAACGGGACTTGCGCACGTAGTCGGCAATCGCTTCACGCAGCGGTAAGGCCCCAAGCGGATCGGAGTACCCAGCCGGCGCGCCGGCTCCCCTGGCACGCAGACGGTTGCCGAGCCGGCGCCAGATGTCGGCGGGCGCGGTCGAACCGACAGGTACGGAAATCGCGAACGGCACCGGCGGCAGCGGCCTGAATTCCTGCGCGATCCGCGCAAATGCCGCGGCGGGCTCAGGCAGGCTGGTCCGCGCGACACGCCGGCGGGCCGCACGCGGTTCGATCGCCTGTCGCGGCTCGGCGAGTGCTTGCGCGACGCACGTGCCGGCGCCCCCCTTCGATTCCAGAAAGCCCTCGGCGATCAGTTGCTCGTAAGCCCCGATCACCGTGCCGCGCGAGACTTGCAGCGAAGCCGCCAGCAATCGCGTGGACGGCAACGCATCGCCGGGCTGGATATTCCCCGTGCGCACCGCCTCTCGCAACGCCTGCGCGACCTGACGGCTGAGGCTGCCCGCCGCGCGGTCCAGGGTGCCGATCGACGGAATTTCCGCGGCCCGCGCCGTTCTCGCCATGATTCTGGTCCTATGAAATCGATCTAAACTGGATCTGTAGGATAAACCAGTTTTTCAACATAATGCGTCCACACGGCTTTCGATCCGATCGCCTTCGAACACCTCCGCCAGCTAGTGGAACCGACATGTACATACCCGCCGATTTCAATGAACCTCGCACCGAGATTCTGCACGCGCACATCGCGCAACATCCGTTCGGAACGCTGATTACGCATGGAAACAGTGGGCTCGACGCCAACCATCTTCCATTCGAACTGGCGGCGGCCGAGGGCGAGCTGGGCGTCCTGCGCGCGCACGTCGCGCGGGCCAACCCGGTATGGCAGGACGTCGCGAACGGCGATGAAGTGCTCGTCGTCTTTCGTGCGGGAGACGCTTATATTTCCCCGACCTGGTATCCGAGCAAACACGAGTTTCACCGGCAGGTTCCCACCTGGAATTACGTCGTCGTCCATGCGTATGGACGCATCGCCGTTCACGATGACGAGCAATACGTGCGCGGCGTGGTCGCCCGGCTAACCCGCACGCATGAGGCTTCGCAACCCAAACCCTGGAAGATGGCCGACGCACCGAGGGACTACATCGATACCCTGCTCAAGTCGATCGTCGGCCTGCGGATCGACATCACGCGACTGGTCGGCAAGAGCAAGCTTGCCCAGAACAAGGACGCACGCGATATTCGAGGTGCTGGCGAAGCGCTCAGGGCGCGCGAGAACTTTCAGATCGGCGATGCCATGCTGGCCGAGGCCGCCAGGAAGCCGGAGTAACCCGCTCCGCCGCTGTCGAATTGCCCGGCATAAGCCGGGCAATGGTTTATGGCGAAACCAAACCGCCCTATCTCATCACGCTTTGTTCATGCTTTGCCCTACCTTCGGTTATGCAAAGCAGTCGCCGAACCCCAGGACATTCCCGTACGACAGGGTTCCGCGTTCAATAATGAAAGGCCGGGCCGGCACTCCGCCTTCTGCGCAAACCCTTCAATGAAGCTGCACGGGCCCGCCCCGTCTGAGGCTCCTCTTTCACCAGCACTGCCGGCTCCACTTGCATTACCAAAAGTAGGGAAAAGCCCGCAGAAAATGTAGCTGGATCGATCAAATTGGCTTGAATACGCTGCGATTCATCCATCAAGCAGAGGTGGCAGCGCACGGTCGACATAGTGCTTCTTTTCATTCGACGAATCGTGTTTGCTGTTCGCCCGGCTGCCTTGCAACTTTCATAGGTCGCGGGCTTGATTTCTTGAACTCGCCAGTTGGGAAGACAGAATGAACCCTAACCTGACATTTGCGCCGGGAGATGTGTTGAGCCCGGGCACAATGGAAGCGGAAGACGTTGCAGCGGCTGCCAAACATGTCGCGGTTTCCGGCACCGACATTCTTACGGTTAAAAACCTGTCGAAAATCTTCGGGCCGAAGCCCGAGCGTGCCGCCGATCTAATCAAGCAAGGCCTTGGCCGCAACGAGATTTTCGAGCAAACCGGCAACATGGTCGCTGTCAACGACGTCAGCCTCAGCGTTAAGGCGGGCGAGATTTTTGTCGTCATGGGCCTCTCGGGTTCCGGCAAGTCGACGCTGGTTCGACTGCTCAACCGGCTGATCGAGCCGACGTCGGGCCAGGTCATTCTCGAAGGCCACGACATTGCGCCCATGTCTACGTTGGAATTACGTGATGTGCGCCGCAAGAAGATGGCGATGGTGTTCCAGTCATTCGCGCTTCTGCCGAACCGCACGGTCCTCGACAACATCGCGTACGGGCTGGAAGTGGCCGGCATCAAGAAGGCGCAGCGCTACGAAATCGCCCGTACCGCGCTCACGCGAGTCGGTCTCGGCTCGTACGAAAAACTGCTTCCCAGCGAACTGTCCGGCGGCATGCAGCAGCGGGTAGGCCTCGCACGCGCGCTTGCCGTGAATCCCGCCGTGCTTCTGATGGACGAAGCGTTCTCGGCGCTGGACCCGCTGATCCGCTTCGAAATGCAATGCGAACTTCTACGGCTTCAGAAAGAAGAGCAGCGGACAATCGTCTTCATTTCACACGACATCGAAGAAGCCATCAAGATTGGCGGCCGGATCGGCATCATGAAGGATGGCTGCCTGATCCAGGTCGGCACGCCTGCTGAACTTATCCAGTCGCCCGCGGACGCTTACGTGCGGGACTTCTTCCGCAATGTCGACGTATCCCGCTTCCTCAAGGCCTCCAGCCTGATGACAAAGGTGGACCGGGGTCTCATTTCCTGCGACGTCGGCACATCCTCGGAACGTTACCTCAATCAGCTTATCGATAGCGGCGTCGAATGCGGTTATGTCTGCGACGAATCGGGTCGATACCAGGGCTGCGTCACGCCGGCCTCGTTGCATAAGAGCGGTACGCGCCCCGTGCGCGACGCCTTGCTTCGGGATGTGAATGCGGTTTCGCTGGATGCGGATTTGCATCAACTGGCCGCGATTGCATTGAGCCAGGAGCACGACGTACCCGTCACCGACACGGCCGGAAAGCTCGCGGGCGTGGTGTCCTGCCGGACGATACTCAAGCAGGTTATGGAACGGAGAGCAGCATGAACTCGTCAGTCATCGGGAAATTCGCAGAAGACGGCGTCAATTTTCTCTTTCAGCATTTCCGGGGCGGTTTCGACGCTTTCTCCGCCTCATTGGGCGCGGTCATCAAGCTATTGCAGGACGGACTGGCCGCGATTCCCTTCGTTGCGATGCTGGTCATTCTCGTGGCCTTTGCGTTGTGGCGACGCGGTGTGGTTTTTTCGGTCTTCGTCGGCCTTGCGCTTCTCGCGATTCATTACATGGGTCTGTGGGCTCAAACCGTCTCGACCTTGGCACTCGTCATCGCAGCGACCTTCTTCAGCCTGGTAGTGGGCGTGCCACTCGGCATCTGGGGAGCGCGCAACAAACGGGTGGAAATGATCTTGCGCTCGCTGCTCGACTTCATGCAGACGATGCCCGCCTTCGTCTATCTGATCCCGGCGGTCATCCTGTTTGGCTTGGGACGCGTGCCGGCGGTGATCGCCACCATCGTGTTTGCCATGCCGCCAGTTGTGCGGCTCACGACCCTGGGTATCCGGCAGGTGCGCGAGGAACTGCTGGAGGCGGGCCGCGCCTTCGGCAGTACGGACATGCAGCTTCTCTGGAAAATCCAGTTGCCGAATGCACTGCCTTCAATCATGGCCGGCGTGAATCAGACCATCATGATGGCGCTTTCGATGGTCGTGGTGGCGTCGATGATTGGCGCCGGCGGGCTGGGCGAATACGTGCTGAGTGGTATTCAGCGTCTCGACATCGGGATCGGCTTCGAAGGCGGACTCGGCGTCGTATTGCTCGCCATCGTACTCGACCGCTTGACGGAGAGCTTTGGCGTGAAGGCGAAGAAGAAAGTCAAACGAGTCACGCCCGGCACGGGAGCGGCAAAGGCCGGCACACATGCCGCGGCGCGCACTTGACCGGCAGCATCGCATCGCGCATGCGATGCGATCGCCAGCGAGTTTGGAGACCCGACACGCTATTGCAGCAGCAGTCGAATTTTCAAGAAGATTTCATCATCTCGTAGGAGTAGCGCATGAACAGCAATGTATTGAAGTCGCTCGTTATGAAACTGGCGGTGTCGGCGGTCGTTGCCCTGGCTGCCGGTGCGGGGCCGGCAGTCGCGGCCGAACCGCTGAAGATGGCGGTTACGAACTGGGCGGATGTACTGGCCGTCGCCAATGTCGCCAAGTACGCTCTGGAGACGAACCTCAAGCAGCCGGTGCAGTTTGTTCAGGCCGATATCGGCATTCAGTACCAGGGCGTCGCCCGCGGCGACCTCGACATCATGGTGGGTGGCTGGCTGCCGGTGACGCACGCAGCGTATTACACAAAGTACAAGAACGATATGGACGACGTCGGCATCATCTATACCGGCGGCAAGAACGGTTGGGCGGTGCCGGCATACATTCCCGAGGCCCAGCTCTCGTCGATTGCCGACCTGGAGAAAGCCGACGTCAAGAGCAAGCTGAATGGCACCGTGCAGGGTATCGAGCCCGGCGGCGGCCTGATGCAGGCGTCCGAGAAAACCATCAAGGCCTATGACCTGAATGGCTACAACCTGCAATCGTCGAGCGAAGCAGGCATGCTCGCAGGCGTGCAGCGAGCTTACCAGTCGAAGCAATGGATCGTCGCCACGGTCTGGAGCCCTCATTGGCTGTTCCAGAAATGGCAGATGCGTTATCTCAAGGACCCCAAGGGTACGCTGGGTGGCGAGGAGCAGGTTCACGCCTTCGCATCCAAACAGTTCGCAAGCAAGTTTCCGCGGGCGGACGTCTTCTTCAAGCATTTCAAGCTGACTCTCGCTGACGTCGAGGCCATCGAGTTCGAGGGCAACGCCACGAACGACTATGCGACGGCGGCGAAGAAATTCGTCGACGCGCATCCGGAGAAGTTGAAGGCCTGGTTGCAGCAATAGATCACGTTGTTCTCGCCGTGAGCGGAAGGGTTCATTGCCGCTCGCGGCGTGGCATGACTTGTCTTACACGATTTAATTCCGGAGTGACCACGTGAACGAGAACTCACGCTTTTTTGCTGAAACTCTCCAGAGCCGTGACCCCGTCATCGCATCGGAGATTGCGTTGGAGTTGCGTCGCCAGCAAACCCAGATCGAATTGATTGCTTCCGAGAACATTGTCTCGGCTGCGGTAATGGAAGCGCAAGGCACCGTGCTGACCAACAAATACGCGGAAGGGTATCCGTCAAAGCGGTATTACGGCGGTTGCGAGCACGTGGACAGGATCGAGGCGCTCGCCATTGACCGCGTGAAAGCGCTGTTCGATGCCGAATACGCGAACGTGCAACCCCATTCGGGCGCCCAGGCAAACGGCGCAGTGATGCTCGCGCTGGCCAAACCGGGCGACACGGTGATGGGCATGTCGCTCGACGCCGGCGGACATCTGACGCACGGCGCGCGTCCCGCGCTTTCCGGCAAATGGTTCAACGCGGTCCAGTACGGCGTGAATCCCGAAACGTATCGCATCGACTACGAGCAGGTCCATCGGCTTGCCGACGAGCATCGCCCCAAGCTCATCATCGCAGGTTATTCGGCCTACCCGCGCGCGCTGGATTTTGCCGCGTTCCGTGAAATCGCCGATAGCGTGGGCGCATTGTTGATGGTCGACATGGCGCACATTGCCGGGGTCGTCGCGGCAGGCAGGCACGAGAACCCGGTTCGATTCGCCGACGTGGTGACATCCACGACGCACAAGACGCTTCGCGGGCCGCGCGGCGGCTTCATCCTCACGAATAACGGCGACATAGCCAAGAAAATCAACTCGGCTGTATTCCCCGGTCTCCAGGGCGGCCCGCTCATGCACGTCATAGCGGGCAAAGCGGTCGCATTCGGTGAAGCGCTTCGTCCGGATTTCACGGCGTATATCGACCAGGTGCTGCGTAACGCCCAGGCGCTCGGCAACGTCCTGACGTCGGGCGGCCTGAGTCTCGTCACTGGCGGAACCGACAACCATCTGTTGCTGGTCGATTTGCGCGGCAAGCGGCTCACCGGCACCCAGGCTGAAAAGGCGCTGGAACGTGCGGGCATCACCTGCAACAAGAATGGGATTCCGTTCGATACACAAAGCCCGACTGTCACCTCGGGAATCCGCCTCGGCACGCCCGCTGCAACAACCCGAGGCTTCGGCACCGATCAGTTCGAGCAGGTCGGCCAGATGATTCTGGAAGTGCTGTCGGCGCTCGAACGCGAGCCCGACGGAGATGATCAGGTCGAACGCGCGATCCGCAGCCGCGTACGAGATCTGTGCAACCAGTTTCCGATTTACTCGCATGCCGAGGCACTTGTGTAGCCGGCCCACGATACGCCTGCGATTCTTGCCGGCTATCCGGGCAGCGCTTTGCATCTTTTATTCAAGAGAGAATTCAAAATGAGCTTCGAGGGCGTACATACACCGCTAGTCACACCGTTCAAGGCGGACGGCGAGATCGACCATGATCTACTCGGCAAACATGCCGCCAATCTCGCAGGCCGGGTTTCGGGCCTTGGAGTCGGCGGGACCACGGGCGAGTACTACGCGTTGAGTTTCGAAGAACGGGTTCGGACCTTCAACACCGTGGCGCAAGCGGCAGGCGGCAAGACGTATCTGACCGCCGGCATCAATGCGACCACGACGAAGGAAGTCATTCGCCTGGGTCAGGAAGCCAGGCGGGCCGGCCTGTCCGCGTTGCTGCTTGCCGCTCCGTACTATGCGCAGCCGACGCAGGAAGAACTGCTGAACCACATGTTGAAGGTGGACGACAGTCTCGACATGCCGATCATGCTGTACAACTTTCCGGCGCGCACCGGGACCGAAATCAGCAACGGCGTTCTGGCAACGCTGCTCGAACGGCCAAACTTCATCGCGATGAAGGAAAGCACCGGCGACATCTCGCGTCTGCATCACCTTGCCACGCATTTCCGCGACAAGCTGGTACTGAGCTGCGGCATGGACGATCAGGCGCTCGAGTTCTTCGCATGGGGAGCGAGGAGCTGGGTCGGGGGTGCTTCCAACTTCCTGCCCGAAGCGCATACCGCGCTCTTCGACGCATGCGTCGAGCAAGCTGACTTCGTAACGGGCCGCAAGCTGATGGCGCAACTGCTGCCCGTACTCGAATTGCTGGAGCGCAGCGGCAAATTCATTCAATACGTTCGCTACGGCTGTGAACTCGCCGGCACGCCAGTCGGTATCGCGCGCGCGCCGCTCGGCACGCTCACTGAAGAAGAGCGCGGCGATTTTGCGAAGCTCGTTCAACCCATGTTGCGCAACGCGCAGTAAACGCATGGCCTCGAAACTGGAATTCGTGCGGTTCCCGGCGCCAGATGGCGTGAACGGCTGGTGGGAAAGTCTGCCGCCGCCCTCCCCCGCCAATACGGTGTCTTCCGGGCATCGATATGACTGGGTCGTCGTCGGCGGCGGTATTACGGGGCTGTGCGCCGCGCGGCGTCTGGCGGAGCTTGCGCCTGACGCCACGATAGCGCTGGTCGAAGCGGACCGCATCGGGCGCACCACGGCGGGACGAAATTCCGGGTTCTTCATCGATTTGCCACACGACATCAGCAGTGAAAGCTATTCGCGCAGTGTGGAAACCGATAAGGCCGATGTCCGGTTTCAACGTCACGGCATTGACTATGTGCGCTCGACGGTCAAGCAATACAACATCGATTGCGACTGGCGGGACGACGGCAAGTTTCATGCGTCGGTGAACAGGAAAGGCCACGCCGCACTGACCCACTTTGCAGAAGGACTTGCTCGCATCGACGAAGCCTTTCAATGGCTGGACGAGACCGCCATCGCTAAAGTGACCGGCACGAACTTTTATCAGGGCGCGCTCTTTACGCCGGGTTGCAGCACGGTTCAGCCGGCAGCGCTCATGCGCGGTCTCGCGGCAACGTTGCCGGAGAACGCGAAGGTCTTCGAGCTGAGCGCGGTCAAGGGCATCGAAGACCAGGGGCTATCGAAAGTACTGCGCTTCGACAGCGGCAAGATCGTCGCGAGGCGCGTGATTCTATGCACCAACGCGTATGCGGCGACCTTCGGCGGGCATCCGAACGGTCTGCTGCCTGTTTATACGTTTGCGTCCATGACACGGGTAATGAACCCGGAAGAAGTCGGGCGACTCGGCGGCACGCGGTCATGGGCACTGATTCCCGCCGACCCGATGGGCTCGACCGTTCGCCGTCTGATTACGGACCGTATCTGCGTTCGCAACCACTTCGCCTTTCGACCTGGCCTGGAACTTTCGCAGGCTGACCTGGCGAAGGCGAAGACCATGCATCAACGGTCGTTCGACCGGCGCTTTCCGATGCTGAAAAACGTCGAACTGGAATACACATGGGGCGGTCCGTTGTGTCTGTCCGCGAACAACGGCGCGCTGTTCGGATGCAGGGACGATGGCGTCTTCCAGGCGATCGGATGCAATGGCCTCGGTCTGAGCAGAGGGTCGGCATCCGGGAAACTCATCGCCGAATACGCACTCGGCCAATCCAATGAACTCGTTCGCCAGCTTTTGAACCAGCCGCATCCGCGCTCGCTGCCGGTCCGCCCGATCGCGGACGTCGCGGTGTCAGCGGCTATCTGGATGAAGGAATTTTCGGCGGGAGCCGAGCTTTAAATTTGCGAGGACAGAACATGACGACTTATCAGGAATGGCTGCAGAAAGCTGAAACCCTCTCAGTCGATGGCAGAGCGTTTATCGCCGGGCAACGGTGTCCGGCGGCGGCGAACGAAACGTTCCAGACACTCAATCCTTCGACAGGAAAAGTACTGGCCGATATTGCAAAGTGCGATATGAAGGACGTCGACCGGGCGGTGGCGGCGGCAAGGAATGCGTTCGTGTCCGGCGTGTGGTCGAAGGCCGCGCCTGCCCAACGAAAGTCGGTGCTTCTGCGGCTCGCGCAACTCATCGAGGAAAACGCCGAGGAACTGGCGCTGCTCGAAGCACTCGAAGCGGGCAAGCCGATCAGCGAGTGCATGGCACTGGACATCCCCGAATCGGCGGCCTGTATCCGCTGGCACGCGGAAGTCACCGACAAGCGGTACGACGCGCTGTCGCCGTCTGGCGCGAGCGTCGTGAGCATGATTACGCGCGAGCCGATTGGTATCGTGGGCGCAGTTCTGCCGTGGAACTTCCCGGCGCTCATGCTTGCCTGGAAAATCGGCCCGGCGCTCTCCGTCGGCAACAGCGTCATTGTGAAACCCGCCGAGCAGACATCGCTTTCCACACTGCGCATCGCCGACCTGGCAAGGGAAGCCGGCGTGCCCGAAGGTGTCTTCAGCGTCGTCACCGGCTTTGGCGAAAGCGCGGGCCAGGCCTTGGGCCGCCATGCCGACGTCGACCTGATTGCTTTCACGGGCTCGACGGAAACCGGCAAGCGGTTCCTCCATTATTCGGCGGACACGAACCTGAAGCGAGTCGTGCTGGAATGTGGCGGCAAGAACCCTCAAGTCGTTCTGCCCGACGTCGCGAACCTGGATGCCGTCGCGGAGCAGGCAGTCGCTGCCGCGTTCTGGAACATGGGCGAGAACTGCAGCGCGGGCTCCCGTATTCTGGTTCCTTCGACAACAAAAACCGAGTTGCTCGACAAGGTCCTGGCCGTTCTGGCGGGATGGAAGACGGGCGACCCGCTCGACCCCGAGGTCAAGCTTGGTTCCCTGATCGAAGAGAAGCACTGTCAAAAAGTACTCGCCCACATCGAGAAAGCGAAAGCGGAAGGCGCGCACCTCGTGTGCGGCGGCAAAGCCACGCTGACTGAGACCGGCGGGTGGTTCGTCGAGCCGACCATCTTCGACCGTGTCACGCCAGAGATGGGCATCGCCCGCGAGGAAGTCTTTGGCCCCGTCGTCTGCTTCATCGAATACGCCGACATCGACGAGGCTGTCCGGATCGCCAACGACACCTGCTATGGACTCGCCGCATCGCTATGGACCGACAACGTCAACAACGCTCACAAGATTGCCGCCCGCATCAGGGCGGGTACGGTCACGGTGAACTGTTTCGGCGAGGGCGACCTGTCCACGCCATTCGGTGGATTCAAGCAATCGGGCTTCGGCGGCCGTGATAAATCGGTCTACGCGCACGATCAGTATTGCGAGCTGAAAACCACCTGGCTGAAGCTGGACTAAAGCAATTCGACTCGATCGGGAGCCCCGGCCTGTGACGCCGGGGTGTTGACTTTCCGGGCGCGACGGCGTTTGACGCTGCCGCGCTTCAACGCTATGTGAGACCCCATGCGACTTGGATTCATCGGGACCGGCGCCATCACGCAGGCAGTCGTTACCGGATTGCTTCGGTTCGACTTTCCGCTTGAACGCATTTCGCTGTCGCCCCGCAATGCGCGGACCGCAGCGGCGCTTGCCGCTCTCGATAAGCGGGTGCAGGTATGCGAAAGCAATCAGGACGTGCTGGAAGCATCCGACGTCGTCTGTCTTGCCGTCGTGCCGCAAATCGCTGCCGACGTGTTGAGCGAACTGCATTTTGATGCGCGCCATCATGTCGTCAGCTTCATCGCCGGCATCTCGATCGA
This sequence comes from Paraburkholderia sp. 22099, assembly GCF_052045835.1. Taxonomy (NCBI): domain Bacteria; kingdom Pseudomonadati; phylum Pseudomonadota; class Betaproteobacteria; order Burkholderiales; family Burkholderiaceae; genus Paraburkholderia; species Paraburkholderia sp. 22099. Next base: position 368,003 of record NZ_JBQEPU010000001.1, read on the forward strand.
TGAGGTGCGCAGGCTCGTCCGCGCGCAGGGCAAGGTCGTTCGCGCGATACCGCTGCCGGCAGTTGCCGAGGGCAAGGGAAGCACGGCGATCTGTCCCGCGGACCACGTTGCGAAATCCTTGTTCTCGGCGTTGGGACAGGCGGTCGAAGTCGACGACGAAGCCAGGTTCGACGCACTGTTGGCCGTCACCGCGACGATGGCGAGCTTCTATGCGGTGCTGGAAGCCCAGGCGTCATGGCTGGTCCGCCAAGGGCTCAGTGACGATGCCGCTCGCTCATTTCTGTCGGGCTATTCTGTCGGCCTCGCGCACGACACAACGCGAGGTGAAAGATCGTTTACTGAGCTGATCGAGCACTCCATGACGCCGGGTGGCATCAACGAACAGGTTCACGACGAGCTCTCGAAACGCGGTACGTATGCGCATTTCGCCGACGCCCTCGACCGGGTTTTGATGAGGATCCAAGGCCGCGCATAACGTCACGTTTTCGCCACGTTTTTCGCCACGCAGAACGCCGCCTGAGGAGAGGCCTGACCTCGGGTTGACCTCTCTTGCCAACGAGCAGGGAGACTCGCAAACTATTCCGATCGAGATGCTCCTGCCTCATGACGGATGGCCGCCTTGCACCGAGAAAAAATAGAGCGGCGTAGATCCACCGTCTTCGGACAGCACCGCGCTTGCGCGTGAAAAAGGTGACAACGATGCAACAGAAGCATTTATTCGCGGACCGACTCCTCGCCCAGATGCCGTCGTTACGGGCACTGCGATGCTTCGTCACCGCGGCGCGCTACGAAAGCTTCACACAGGCGGCGGAAGTGCTATGCGTCACGCAGGCCGCAATCAGCAGGCAAATCAAGGAACTCGAGGATTCGCTAGATGTGGCCCTGTTTGAGCGCACCGGGCGGCACATCGCGCTCACCGATGCGGGCCGCATTCTCTACAACGCATCGTATCTGTCGATCATGAATATCGCGGAAGCAGCCGAGGCGGTGCGTCGCTCGGACAAGCGCGCGCTGACCATTTGCGTCTCGCATACGTTCTCGGCTTTGTGGCTGTCGTTCAGGCTGCCCGAGTTCCGCAGACGGTTCCCGGACATCAGATTGCTCGTGATGGTGACCGAGCATTTCATGGAACTGGATGAACTCATGCAACCTGACGTCATCATTACCAAGAATCCGCCGCGCGAACCGGAGTACGAAGTCGAGCCGCTCTTCCACGACGTGGTGTATCCCGTCTGTAGTCAGCCGTTCTTCGAGAAACACTTTCGCGGACAGTCGTTGAAGCCGCTCGATCTGCTGTCGCAGCCCACGTTGAACCTCTCGCTGCTGGGACGGGCCCAGGTGTGTGAACACGTCGACTGGCGCGTGTGGCGAAACTGGTTTCAGCAAGGTGATGGCTCGGACAGGCTCACTGAAAACGAGCACTTCGAGAGTAACGACTATCGACTCCTCGTCGCCCAGGCCGAAGCGGGCGAAGGCACCCTGCTCGGCTGGCATCATCTCGTCCATCGCCAGGTCGAACAGGGCCGTCTGATTCGGCCGGTGCGTGACGCGCTCGAGTTCCACGACCGTCACCACTACCTGATCACGCATAAGAACGCGAAGCTTCGACCGGAGTCTTTGCAGTTCCGCGAATGGCTCGGTGAGGAAGTCGGCGCGATGATGCGCGAATGGCGAGGCGTCGAAGCGGAGACTACCAGGTAGCTTTCGCTCGCAACCGTTCGAACAGCATGAGCAGGTCCGTCGAAAGACGATTCTCCTGGCCGGATTCCAGAGCGCATCTAGAGCGCTTCCAGAGCATTAATGCAGGCAGTCCCATGTTCAGCGACCCCACTCATCCCGGAACCGTCCGGCCGCTTCGCTTTGGAATCGTGCTGTTGCCCAATTTCACGTTGACCGCATTTTCCGGTTTCGTCGACCTTCTCAGGCTGGCAAGCGACGAAGGTGACATGAGCAGGCCGGTCCGCTGTTCGTGGAGCATCGTCGGCGAGTCTTTTACTCCCGTCAGGGCAAGCTGCGGAATCCAGATCGCGCCGTGGACAACCTTCGAGGAAGCCGGGTCCTTCGATTACGTCGTGATCGTCGGCGGCCTGCTGCACTCGGGGCCGTCCGCAAGCAAAGCCACGCTCCAGTTCATTCGTGACGCAGCGCGAACGTCCGCCACCCTGGTCGGCATTTGCACAGGGGTATTCGCCTTGATGCGTGCCGAGGTGATGGACGGATACCGCCTATGCGTGAGCTGGTTCCACTACTGGGATTTCGTCGAGCGCTTTCCCGGCGTTGACGAACGCAATCTCGTTGCGGACCGGCTGTTCGTCATCGACAGACGGCGGATTACCTGCTCAGGCGGACGGGCCTCGATTGACGTGGCAGCGGCCATACTGCTGCGGCACGTCGAGGCCACGGTCGTGCAGAAGGCGCTGCGCATCATGCTTGTGGACGATGCGCAGAAAGGCAATGCTCCGCAGCCGCACCCTCCGGGACTCGAACCCGCGACGCACCACAAGGTAAGGCGCGCGATCCTGTTGATGGAACAGCACATGGGTCAGCCGTTGAGCCTGGGAGAACTTGCCCGGCGTCTCGAGATGTCCGTCCGACAGCTTGAGCGGCTGTTTGCCGCGGAAACGGGTAAATCGCCGCACGCGTACGGGCGGCAGATTCGTATACGGACGGCGTCCTGGCTGCTGACGAGTTCCGACCGAACGGTGGCCGATATTGCGACGTCCTGCGGCTTCTCCGACGCCTCGCATCTTGGCCGCGAGTTCCGCAAAGAATATGGCCAATCGCCGAATGCCTATCGGGTGGCTCGACCGCAGAGCGAGGCGCTAGCGCTGGACTCCGGGTAGCGCGGCCAGTTGGGCTTGTGAACGTGGAATGCAAGTGCACCGACTTCCCCTACAGCGCGCCGCCGAGACGCGACAGGCAGGAGGTCCCCTTTGACAGACAATGGATACGGCAGAACATGATTACCGGGCACGCGCACGATGACACAGTTCTTTTTGGCTTGAACGTCAAGAATGGGCGACGCTGTTACTCCATTGACGAGCGCGACTGGCAGCCTATGAAAATCGGCGCAACAGTGCTGCCCGGCTTTCTGTGGATTCCTGTCGCCGATGATGAGAATGGCGCCTGGAGCAGTTACTGGATGCGTCTGCAACCCGGAGCGCGCTCGTTCGAACACCGGCACGACTCGACCGAGTTGATCCTTGTTCTCGACGGCGTATTCACCGATGACGACGGCACGGATTTCCTGCCGGGACAGACGGTATGCTACGCGGCCGGCTCGCGGCATAGTACGTCCTCGCAAGCGGGCTGTACGGTACTGGTCGTTGCTCATACGGGGTCGACGATAGTTTCTCAATCGCCAGCCACGCGCGTCTGAGTCACGCGGACCATGGCGTTCATAGGCGGCGGGCGGCACGCTGGGCGAACATCGTCAAAGCCGCTCGTCATGCCTTTGCGAAAGTAGTCAGACACTGCTGCCCTGTTTTTTGACTGGAGGGGGCCGAAATGAAACCGACAGGCGCACGGACCAAGGGATACCGGCGGCTGATTCCCTCCGTGACGGCGCTCGTCGAGTTCGAGGCGGTCGCGCGTCATGGCAGCTTTACTCTGGCTGCCGATGAACTCGGGGTGACGCAAGCAGCGGTAAGCCGGCAGGTCAAATTTCTTGAAGAAACGCTCGGGACTCGGCTCTTCAATCGTCTGCATCGTTCCATCGAGCTCACTCAGGAAGGCGAAGCTCTGTATCTCGTGGTCGCCGAGTCGATGCAGAAAATCGCCGGCGTGTTCGACCGGTTGTCGAGCGGACCGGTCCAGCAGGAACTGGTGCTTGCGGCAACGTCAGCGTTTTCACACTTTCGCCTCTTGCCGCGGCTGGCTTCGCTCAAGAAGACTCAACCGGATATTCAACTCCGCATTTCAACGCAGATGTTCAACGCTGACCTCCGCCCCAGGGAGATCGATGTCGCGGTTCGGTTCGGAAACGGACGTTGGGGCGACGGCTCCGCAACCCTGCTTTTTGACGAGGAAGTCTTCCCCGTCTGTTCGCGCGAGTGGGTGGAATCGCGGGGCGCGCCAGCGTCGCTGCAAGAACTCGCCAACGCCGCTCTCATCGAGTCGGATTCCACCTCGGAAGGCTGGATGGGATGGGAAGCGTGGTTTCACGCTCTGGGCTTCGGGCCGGTGCGATTGAACTTTGCCCTACGCTGCAGCCTTTATACGGACGCCATCGAGGCCGCGCGCTACGGACAGGGCATCGCCCTTGGCTGGGGAAGATTGGTCCACGATCTTATCGAGGCAGGTGAGCTGATCCGATTGCCGGTCGCCTCGTTCAAGGTGAGCGATTCATATTACGTCGTGGTGCCGCATGGGCGCACCCTCACCCCTGCAATCGAAGGTCTCGTCGACTGGCTTCGGCAGGATTCCATCCAGCGCGAAGCGGCCGGGCTTTCGCATAATCCAAAGTAATGCCAGGCCGAAAATAAAGCGCATTGACGCTGTTTTTCGGCAATCCAATACTCAAGTCATAGCGGGAACAATCGAAGTCCCGACATACCTGAACGTTGGAGAAAGGCGATGTCCGAAGTGCGATTCAAAACCCATGGTGAGTTGATCCGGAGCCGTCAGCCCGGTCACGGCATGCCCGGCGAACTCTTTGGCCGCCACGACGTTTTCGAAACGGACGTCGAGATCTTTTTCCACAAGCACTGGATTCTGGTCGGCGTCACGGCGGATGTGCCGGAGCCGGGCGATGTGTCGGCCGTGGATATTGGCAAGGCCTCGATCATCATCGTGCGCGACGACGACGAAAACGTCCGAACCTATCGCAACGTCTGCCGCCATCGCGGCGCACGTCTGAAAGAGGCCGGGAAGTCGACGGTCGGCATGCTGGTGTGCCCGTATCATCAGTGGACGTACGATCTCGACGGAAGCCTGCGCCACGCAACGCACATGGGAAAGGACTTCGACCCGAGCTGCCGTGGCCTGATGCCGGTTCATACGAGGATTGTCGGCACGCACATCTTCGTTTGTCTCGACGAGCATGCGCCCGAGGACATCTCGAAGCTCGAAGAGACCATGACACCGCGTTTCGCACCGTATGACCTGCAAAACACCAGGATTGCCTTCGAGCAGGAAATCATCGAAAACGGCAACTGGAAACTCGTGATGGAAAACAATCGCGAGTGCTACCACTGCCAGGCCACTCATCCGGAATTGACGGCATCGTTCCTGCCGGAAGACTTCGGCTTCTGTCCCGAGAATCTCAGCGAAGAATCGCTTCGCGCGCTGGAAGCGTACAAGGCACGCAACGCGGCATGTCAGGCAAGCTGGGAGCGAGACGGATTCACCAGCGCCAGTGTCGAGCGGCTGGACGAAGATGCGGTCACCCAGTTCAGAACGCAGCAACTCGTCATCGCCGGTAACGGCGAATCACAGACCATCAGCACGAAGGTCGCCAGCACCAGGCTGTTGGGATATCTCGAGCGGCGCGATCTCGGCGATACGCACCTCTGGACACACAATTCGTGGACGCATGTCATGAGCGATCATGCGGTGATCAGCTACATCATTCCTCTCGCGCCGGACAAGACGCTGGTGCGCTCGAAGTGGCTGGTTCACGCGGATGCCGTCGAGGGCGTGGACTACAAGGTCCCGGATCTCACCGAAGTATGGGTTGCAACAAACATGCAGGATAAACACCTCGTCGAAATCACGCACGAAGGCACTCAGGATCCCGCCTACTCGCCGGGCTTGTTCTCGCCTTTCACGGAAACCTACGTGGAGCAGTTCTCGCGCTGGTATGCAGCCCGATTGAGCGCACACGGCATCTGAGCAGAATGAGCGCTATGAACTCCGTTGAAAGCATTCTTGACGCCGAACCCGCGGCCGCCGACCGACTGTCCGATCCCGACACGTGGGAGAGTGGCGGCAGGCTCTGGCCCAGTAGCGAGCAGCAGACCCTGACGTGCTGCCGCGTCGTCGACGAGACGCACGACGTCAAGAGCTTCGAGTTTCGCGCGAGCGATGGTTTGCCCGTGCGTTTCGAGCCCGGTCAGTTCATGACGGTCGCGGCGAATGTGCAAGGACGATCGGTCGAACGTTGCTACACGATTTCCTCGCCGCCCACGCGTCCCTATCTGCTTTCCATTACGGTAAAGCGGGTTCCGGGGGGAATCATGTCCAACTGGCTTCATGACAATATGAAGCCGGGAAGTCAGTTGAAAGCGTATGGTCCGTCCGGCACTTTCACGCCTACCGCGTCGCGTGCCTCGAAGTCGTTGTACCTGTCGGCGGGTTCCGGCGTGACGCCGCTGATGTCGATGACGCGCGCGAGCATCGACCTCGGGCTCGACCGCGATATCGCGTTCGTGCACAGCGCAAGAACGCCTGCCGATATCGTGTTTCGCGAGGAACTGCAAAGACTCGCGAAACTCTCCCCTCGGCTTCGCCTCTTCTTCGTATGCGAAGGAATCGGCAACGACGAGGCTTGGGCCGGCGCGACGGGCCGATTGAGCCTTCAGCTCCTCGCGGAATGGCTTCCTGATTACGCGGAGCGCGAGGTGTTCACTTGCGGTCCGGCGGGCTACATGGGTGCGGTAAGGAATCTGCTGCGCGAAGGCGGTCACGACCCGGCGCGTTATCACCAGGAAAGTTTCGATATCTCAGCAGGTGCCGCACCGGTGTCCGCCGCTGCGTCCGCCCCTGCGTCTGCCCTGCAAGAGAGCGATGCGATTCGGGAAACCGTCACGGTCAAGCTGGCCCGCTCCTCCAGAACGTTCACGATGAGCCCGTCGGAAACCGTGCTTGCCGCTGCAAAAAAAGCAGGCGTTGCAATCGCATCCTCTTGCAGCCAGGGTATGTGCGGTACCTGCAAAACCAGGGTACTCGAAGGCACGGTGGATATGCGTCACAACGGCGGGATTCGCGACAGGGAAGTCCAGAAAGGTTTCCGCCTTCTGTGTTGCAGCCGTCCGACCTCCGATCTGGTGCTGGAACTCTGATTGGCCCCTCCCATGAAACGCGCAACGTCGCATGCTGAATGTTCCGCGGCGACCGTTGCACTCCGATAAAGCGAGTCCCCATGCCTTGCAGCGAGATGATCGATGCGAGTACGCCCGCCGATCTGAAACGAACGAGCAATACTTTGATCGACGTCAGGGCCTACAGGCTGGCCCGGGTGCGGGAACAACTGCATAAGAACAACTGCCCCGCGATATTGTTGTACGACCCGGTGAATATCCGCTACGCAACGGACACGTCGAACATGCAAATCTGGACGGGGCGCAACCCGTCGCGATACGTGATGGTATTCGCCGACGGTCGTGTCATCGCCTGGGAGTTTCACAGTTGCGAGCATGTGTGGGATGGCCTGAGTCTGGACCTCGAAATGCGCAGCGCGGTCGGTTGGACCTTCTTCAGCGCGGGCCCGGAAGCCGAGCGCCGCGCTAACGCGTGGGGCGCCGAGATTGTCGATGCGCTCGGCAGACGTGCGCCGAACGAGCGCCGACTGGCCGTCGACCGGCTCGACCCCATCGGCGCTGCCTGCCTGACGAAGCACGGGCTGACTCTTCTGGACGGACAGGCCATGATGGAGATGGCCCGGACGGTTAAGTCGTCGGGCGAACTCGTGCTCATGAACGAGTCCCTGCGCGCGTGCGAGAAAGGGATCGAGCGCATGCATCGCGAGCTTCGGCCCGGCATGAGCGAACAAGATCTCTGGGCAAACCTTCACCACGAGAACATCCGGCATGGCGGCGAATGGATCGAAACGCGTCTTCTCGCATCCGGAGACCGGACCAATCCGTGGATGCACGAATGCTCCTCGAGGATCCTTGTACACGGTGAGTTGTTGGCGTTCGATACCGACATGGTCGGACCGAATGGCTACTGCTCGGATATCTCCCGGACATGGACGGTAGGTCATACCCGGCCGTCCGACGAACAGCGCAAGCTTTATGAGGCTGCCTATTCACAAGTTCATTTCAACATGGACCTGTTGCGCCCAGGCATGACATTCCGGGAGTTCTCGGAACGGGCCTGGAAGATACCGGCGCTATATCTGAAGAACAGATATAGCTGCGTGGCGCACGGCATCGGCATGGTCGACGAGTATCCGTCCATCGCGCATCAGGTCGATTGGGAAAGCGCTGGCTACGACGGTCAGTTCGAAACCGGCATGACGCTTTGCGTCGAAAGCTATATCGGCGCGGAAGGAGGAAATCAAGGCGTGAAGCTCGAGCAGCAGGTGGTCGTCACTGACAGCGGTTGTGTGCCGCTCACCTCGTGCAGCTTTGAAACCGGCTGGCTTTGAGGTCGGCGGGAGCGGCGCTGGTTCGGACACGGATGTCGTGGCACCAGAAAACACGGGCTCGCATGGCGATTCATGAGCCGTGCCGGCGGCATCTTTTCGTCTGCTTGCTGATCGGTCGGGGGCTGGCGCAACGGTGAATTTTCGGCGCTCTCAGCGAATGCTGGCGCGGCAGGAGTCTTGGCGGGAACCCGTGCCCTTTTGCGGCCTGTTATATGTTCCTACCGACCTCAGAAAAAAATAAAGCCCCGATTTCTCAGGGCTTTCGGACTTCTGATGCTGTACAGCATGTTGGCAATGTTCTGATGGTGGAGGTAAGCGGGATCGAACCGCTGACCTCTTGCATGCCATGCAAGCGCTCTCCCAGCTGAGCTATACCCCCCTTGCAGAACAGAAACGAAATTCTAGAGGCCAATCTTCGCTTTGTAAATACCCTTTGAGCAATTGCATGCGTTTTTTTCAGGAGCCGCATGCAAGGTCTTTCGATGCACGGCCCGAACGCGCTTCAGGCCAGCGCGCTTTCGATACGGCCCACGACGACATCGCGCCCGAACAGCAGCAGCACGCTGTCGATCGACGGCGTATGCGTGGTGCCCGCCACCAGCAAACGAACCGGCATCGCCAGTTGCGGCATCTTCAGCTTGTGCGCGCCTAGCGTCGCCTTCAATGCAGCGGCGATCGCTTCCTTCGTCCACTCCACCGTCTTGAGCGCGGCCGCCAGATCGGCGAGCGCCGGACGCACCGCATCGGTTACGTGCTGCGCCAATGCGTCGGCCTCCGGCGCCGGCGCGCGATAAAACATGGCGGCGTTCTCTGCGATTTCTTTCACCGTGGACGCGCGATCCTTCAGCAAGCCCACCACCGCGGTCAGATCCGCGCCTTGCGCGACGGCGGCTTCATCGATGCCCAACTGCGCGAAGAATGGCTTGGCAAGCCCGGCGAGGCGTGCGTTGTCCGCTTCCTTGATGTAGTGCGCGTTCAGCCAGTTCAGCTTGTCGTGGTCGTACTGAGCCGGCGACTTGCCGAGGTGCTCGAGATCGAACCATTCGACGAACTGCTCGCGCGAGAAAATTTCCGCGTCGCCATGCGACCAGCCCAGACGCGCCAGATAATTGACGACCGCTTCCGGCAGATAGCCTGCGTCGCGATAACCCATCACGCTCATCGCACCGTGGCGCTTGCTCATCTTCTCGCCCTGCTCGTTCAGCACGGTCGGAAGATGCGCGTACACCGGCGGCTCGGCGCCCAGCGCGCGCAGGATGTTGATCTGACGCGGCGTGTTGTTCACGTGATCGTCGCCCCGAATCACGTGCGTGATGCGCATGTCCAGATCGTCCACCACCACGCAGAAGTTGTAGGTGGGCGTGCCGTCCGGGCGAGCGATCACGAGGTCGTCGAGTTCTTCGTTCGAGATCTCGATGCGGCCCTTCACCGCGTCGTCCCACGCCACCACGCCGGTAAGCGGGTTACGGAAGCGCAGCACGGGCTCCACGCCCGCCGGCGGCTGCGGCAGGACCTTGCCCGGCTCGGGGCGCCACGTGCCGTCGTAGCGCGGCTTTTCGCCGGCTTCGCGTTGACGCTCGCGCAGCGCGTCCAGTTCTTCCGTCGACATGTAGCACGGGTACACGAGCCCCGCGTCCTGCATCTGCTTGAGCACTTCGCGATAGCGGTCCATGCGCTGCATCTGGTAGAACGGGCCTTCGTCGAAATCGAGGCCGAGCCATTCCATGCCCTGGAGAATGGCGTCGACGGATTCGGAGGTGGAGCGCTCGACGTCGGTATCCTCGATCCGCAGCACGAAGGTCCCTTTCATCTTGCGCGCGAACGCCCACGGATAGAGCGCGGAGCGAATGTTGCCGAGGTGGATGAAGCCGGTGGGACTCGGTGCGAAACGGGTACGAACGGAGGTGGTCATTAGCGGTTACTCGGAAGACGGGCGCCGGCGCCTCGGCAAACATCGCCAGCCAGGCGCGGCAGCGGACCGCGCCCATGCGGCAGAAAAACGCCGCGCACGGACACGAAGGAAATAAATGCGAGAGGCGAATTATACCTGCGGCTAGCGAGTTGCCCGCCCTCGTCCGAATGGCCAACGAGGCGGTGGAACCAGCGTGCAAGCGGCGTGCGCGACGCAATTCACGGCACCCGAGCGCTTCCTCTGCAACGTTTCATTACCGGGTCGCCGCGCATCGGGCGCTTTGATTTATGATGTGCGCGCGCCGCGGCCGGGGATAGAACCGCCGCGCATGGCATCGCCGCCCGCGATCCTCGTATGTTGACTACCCGCCTGATCGCGGCACGGGTTCACGCTGATCGCGCCGCCCGTGCCGTTGCTGGAGAACTCGTTGAAACCGTCATCCCCTCGCCTCGCCCGTCGCCATTTCACATTGGCGGCGGCCGCCACGGTGCTGGCCGCGTGCGGCACAACCGGCAGCAAGACCGACCGCACGCCGGTCGCCGGCACGCCCGCGGCGACCACGCCGCCGCTCGACAAACCGCAGCGGCCGATTCGCGTCGGGCTCGCGCTAGGCGGTGGCGCCGCGCGCGGCTTCGCGCACATCGGCGTGATCAAGGCGCTCGAGGCGCGCAACATCCAGGTCGATCTGGTGGCCGGCACGAGCGCGGGCTCGGTGGTCGGCGCACTGTACGCGTCGGGCATGAACGGCTTCGCGCTGAACAAGCTGGCGCTGACCATGGACGAAGCGTCGATCAGCGACTGGGCCATGCCGTTTCGCACGCGAGGTTTCCTGCAAGGCATTGCGCTGCAGAACTACCTGAACACGACGCTCAACAACCGTCCGATTGAAAAGATGGTGAAGCCGCTCGGCGTGGTCGCCACCGATCTGAGAACCGGCCAGCCGATCCTGTTCCAGCGGGGCAATACCGGCATCGCCGTGCGCGCGTCGTGCAGCGTGCCGTCGATTTTCGAGCCGGTGAAGATCGGCGGCCACGAATACGTCGACGGCGGCCTGGTGAGCCCGGTGCCCGCCTCGTTCGCGCGCAAGATGGGCGCGGACTTCGTGATCGCCGTGGACATCTCGCAGCGTCCGGAAAGCGGCCTGACCGCGAGTTCCTTCGACGTGCTGATGCAGACCTTCACGATCATGGGACAGACGATCAAGGCCTACGAACTGGACAAGTACGCCGACGTCGTGATCCGGCCGAATCTGGCCGCCATGAGCGGCAGCGATTTCTCGCAACGCAACGCCGCGATTCTGGCCGGCGAGGAAGCCGTGGCGAAGATGATGCCGGAGTTGCAGCGCAAGCTGGCGGTGAGCCGCGCGGCGGTGTAGGCAGGCGGTGCCTGGGTCAGGCAACACCGGCGGCGCGCGGCGGCTACGGCTGGACTGCGCGGCACGCAAGGCCCGCGCCGACGCGATACGGACACACCCCCGCCCTCCAGACGTAAAAAAAGCCTGCTTCAAACGAAGCAGGCTTTTTGTTGTCGCGCCACAACCGCCGGCGCAACAGATCAAAATCAGTTATTGCCGCCAATCGCCGCATTCACGCGTGTGCGCAGATCCTGACCGTCCTGATAGGACGTCTCGATCCTGCGTGCACCGGTGAAGCGCTTTTCCCAGTAGCCGCTATCCATGTCGTCGACGCGGATCGTGCTGCCCGTGGAAGGCGAATGCACGAACTTGTTGTCGCCGATGTAGATGCCCACGTGTGAGAACGTGCGGCGCATCGTGTTGAAGAACACGAGATCGCCCGGCTTCAGGTCGCTCACGCGCACCTTCTCGCCGACCCGGCTCATTTCCTCGGCGCGGCGCGGCAGCGCCATGCCAAGCGTGTCCTGGAACACGTAGCGGACGAAACCGCTGCAATCGAGTCCCGAATCCGGAGTATTGCCACCCCAGCGGTAGCGCACGCCGATCATGTTCAGCGCGCCGACGACCACGTCGCCCGCCTTGCCGGCCATGCCGGAAAGGAACGACTTGGCGCCGCTGTCGCTCCCGGGAGCGGCCGCACGCGAATTCGGGGAGGACAACGAATTCGACCCGTTGAGGGTCGAATATGAGGCATTCTGATTGAAACTGCTTACTTCGTCGGCGAAAGCGCCGGGAGCTGCTGCCATCAAGACGCCAATGAACATCCCGGCGACGACGCGCGTGCAAGCCTGGGTCAGGTTTCTGTGCTGCATTGGTCGGTATTTATTGCCTAAAAAACAAGGGTCTACGGAAAAAGTTTGGTCGATACTAGCCAGTAAGTATTCACGTGTCAAAACAAATAGAAAAATACAATCGAGACACGCACCCAATTGGTGAAAGAGTGCAAAATCAATGGTCAAGCGCCGCTTTCAGCAGCTTTCGAGTGTAAGGATGCGCGGGCGTCGCAAAAATCTGCTCAACGGCGCCGCTTTCGACGATCGAACCGTTTTGCATCACCGCGACGCGGTGCGCCATCGCTCCAATCACGGCCAGATCGTGGCTGATGAATACGAAGCCGAGGTTGTACTTCTGTTGCAATCCGGCGAGTAGTTTCAGCACTTGCTGCTGGATGGAAACGTCGAGCGCGCTGGTGGGTTCGTCGAGAACCAGGATGCGCGGCTCCAGCACCAGAGCGCGGGCAATCGCAATCCGTTGACGCTGGCCGCCGGAGAATTCATGCGGATAGCGCCACAGCACCGTCCGGTCGAGGCCGACTTCGCGCAGCACCGAAACCACCTTGTCGCGGCGCGCCTGCGGCGTCATTTGCGGGCGGTGCAGCGCGAGCCCCTCGCCGACGATCCGCTCGATGGTGTGGCGCGGCGAAAGCGAACTGAACGGGTCCTGGAAAACGACTTGCATGTTCGAGCGCAAGGCGGTCTGCTCGGCGCCGCGATAGCTGCCGAGCGCCCTGCCCTGAAATTCGATCTCGCCGTGCGCGGTGCGTTGCAAGCCGAGCAAGGCCATCGCGAGCGTCGATTTGCCGGAACCCGATTCGCCGACGATCCCCAAGGTCTCGCCCTGGCGCACGGACACAGTCGCATCCGCCACCGCGCGAAAACTCCCCGAACGGAACCAGCCGCTCAAACCCGGCAGCTTCGTTTTGAAATCGACCGACACCTCGCGCGCTTCGAGCAGCACCGGCGAAATCGGCAGCACCGGCACCACCGTGCGCTGCGGCCGACTGGCCAGCAGACGCTGCGTGTACGGATGCTGCGGCGACTCGAACACGCGCTCGACCGGCCCGCTTTCCACCAGCACGCCCCGCTCCATCACCGCGATGCGGTGCGCGAAGTGGCGCACGAGGTTCAGATCGTGCGTGATCAGCAGCACGGCCATGCCGCGTTTTTCGGCTTCGTCACGTTGCAATTCGAGCAGCAGGTCGACAATCTGCGCGCGGATCGTCACGTCGAGCGCGGTGGTCGGTTCGTCGGCCAGCAGCAGGCGCGGCCGGCAGGCGAGCGCCATCGCGATCATCGCGCGCTGCCGCTGGCCGCCCGAGAGTTGATGCGGATAGCTGTTCACGCGCTTGCCCGGCTCCGCGATGCCGGTGCGCCCCAGCAGCGCGACCGCGCGTTTGCGCGCCTCGCCCGCCGCCACGCCGTCGTGCACGACGACGGTCTCCGCAATCTGATCGCCGACCGTGTAAAGCGGGTTGAGCGCCGTCATCGGCTCCTGGAAGATCATTGCGATGTCCGAGCCGCGCATGCCGCGCATCTCGCGCTCGCTTTTGGCGAGCAGGTCCTCGCCGTCGAAACGGATCGACCCGCTCACTTGCGCGTCGTTCAGCAGGCGCAGGATCGACAGCGCGGTCACGCTCTTGCCCGAGCCCGATTCGCCGACCAGCGCCACGCGCTCGCCGCGCTGGATCGCGAGCGTCACGTCGTTCACCGCGACCGTGTCGCCGAACGTCACGTGCAGATGCTCGAGTTCGAGCAGCGGCCGCGTGACGGCCTCTTTTGCGCTGTTATCGACCGTGGCGCTCACTGGTTGCCTCCGGCGCGCATCGCATCGGAGATGCGGGTGTCGAGCGCGTTGCGCAGCGCGTCGCCCATGAAGGTCAGCAGCAACAGCATCGCGACCAGCACGCCGAAGGTGGACAAGGAAATCCACCACGCGTCGAGATTCGCCTTGCCTTGCGCGAGCAGTTCACCGAGGCTCGGGGTCGGCGACGGCACGCCGAGGCCGAGAAAGTCGAGGCTCGTGAGCGCCAGAATGGCGCCGCTCATGCGAAACGGCAGGAACGTGATGACCGGCGTCAGGCTGTTGGGCAATACGTGCCGCCACATGATCTGCCAGTTCGACAGCCCCATTGCTCGCGCGGCACGCACATAGTCCTGGTTGCGGTTACGCAGAAACTCCGCGCGCACGTAATCGGACAAACCGATCCAGCCGAACAGCGACAGCAGCACGATCAGCAAAATGAATCCGGGCTCGAAGATCGACGAAAAAATAATCAACAGATAAAGCTCCGGCAATGCGCTCCAGATTTCGATCAGCCTCTGCCCAACGATATCGACACGCCCTCCAAAGAAACCCTGCACCGCGCCGGCCGCGATACCGATGACCGTGCCGATCAGCGTGAGCACCAGCGCGAATTCCACCGACACGCGAAAGCCGTACAGCAAGCGCGCGAACAGATCGCGGCCGCGGTCGTCGGTGCCGAGCCAGTTTTCACGCGAGGGCGGCGCGGGGTTCGGCGCCTTCGAAAAGTAGTTCAGCGTGTCGTAGTAGTAGCGGTTCGGCGGATACAACGCGAAGTTGCCGGGCGTGTCGAAGCGCTGCTTGATATACGGATCGAGATAATCGGCGGGCGTGGGGAAATCGCCGCCGAAGGTGGTCTCGGCATAGGTCTTGAACATCGGGAAATACAGATGGCCGTCGTAGCGCACCACCAGCGGCTTGTCGTTCGACCACAGCGGACCGGCGAGGCTCGCCGCGAACGCGACGACGAACACGATCAGGCTCCAGTAGCCAAGCCGCTGCTGGCGAAAACGTTGCCACACGCGGCGCGCGGGCGAAGGCGATACGAACGCGCGAGCCGGTTCGGTGCGCGCCGCCGCATCGGCGGAAAGGCGGGCTCGATTCATCAGCGCTCCAGTTGTTCGAATTGGATGCGGGGATCGACCCACACATAGCACAGGTCGGAGATCAGTTTGGTCGCGAGACCGATCAGCGTGAATAGATACAGCGTGCCGAGCACCACCGGATAGTCGCGCCGCACCACCGATTCATAGGACAGCAGGCCCAGGCCGTCGAGCGAAAACAGCGTCTCGATCAGCAGACTGCCGGTGAAGAACGCGCCGATGAACGCCGCCGGAAAACCGACGATCAGCGGCAGCAACGCATTGCGAAACACGTGCTTCCACAGCACGCGTTTTTCCGACAAGCCCTTGGCGCGCGCCGTCAGCACATACTGCTTGCGGATCTCGTCGAGGAACGCGTTTTTGGTGAGCATGGTGACGACCGCGAAACTGCCCACCACCGAGGCGGTGATCGGCAACGTGATATGCCACAGGTAGTCGACGATCTTGCCGCCGAGGCTCAGTTGCGCCCAGTTGTCCGAGGTGAGGTTACGCAGCGGAAACAGTTGCAGGAACGTGCCGCCGCCGAACAGCACGAGCAGCAGCACGCCCAGCACGAAACCTGGAATCGCGTAGCCGATCAACACGACGAGACTGGTCGAGATGTCGAAGCGCGAGCCGTTGCGCACCGCCTTCGCAATGCCCAGCGGCACCGATATCAGATATGTCAGAAAGAACGTCCATAAGCCGATGCTGATCGACACCGGCAGCTTCGAGACGATCAGCGACCAGACGCTTTGATGGCGGAAATAGCTCTGCCCGAGGTCGAACGTCGCGAAGCGCTTGAGCATCAGCACGTAGCGTTCGAGCGGCGGCTTGTCGAAGCCATACAGCGCCTTCAATTGCGCGACCTGCTGCGCGTCGACGCCGTTATGCGCACGCAGACCGAACGGCGAGCCGCCCTCCGCGCCCTTGCGCAACTCGTGCTGCATCTGCTCGACCGGGCCGCCCGGAACGAACTGGATCACGGCGAAGGTCAGCGTCAGCACGCCGAGCAGGGTCGGGATCATCAGCAGCAGGCGTTTGAGGATGTAGCTCCACATAGTCGACGTTTCCGGTGCGAGGCGGTAAGTGGATGGGCGCTTCCGCGCGGCTGCGGTTACGGTTGCGACGACGATGGCGGCTGAGGCTGCGCGAACCACCACGTCGACGTGATCCAGCCTTCCGCGCCATAGTACAGAGGCAAGGTTTTCGGCCACGCGAGGCCGCGCTTGAACGCGACACGATGCGTCGCGCTATACCAGTGCGGCACCACATAGTAGCCATGCATCAGCACGCGGTCGAGTGCGTGCGTCGCGTCGACCAGTTGCTCGCGCGTCTGCGCATGCACGAGCGCGTTGAGAATCGCATCGACCGCCGGCGACTTCAGCCCGATCATGTTGTCCGAACCGTGGGTATCCGCGGCCTTGCTGCCGAAACGGTCGATCTGCTCGGAACCCGGCACCTGCACATCCGGCATGCGGATGGTGGTGGTGTCGAAATCGAATGCGTCCAGACGCTTCTGATAGACGGCGAAATCGGATACGCGAAACGTGGCGGTGATGCCCAGCTTCCGCAGATTGCGGATGAAAGTGGCGATGATCGGCTCCATTTGCGCGGACGAACCGGAGTCGTCGAGAATCTCGAAGCGGAACGGCTCGCCCTTCTCGTTGCGCAATGCGCCGTCGCGATAGGTCCACCCCGCCTGTTGCAACAGCGCCCGCGCCTGCAGCAGATTGGCGCGCAGCGAGCCTGGCGGATCGGTGTCCGGCTGCTTCGGCGGCGGGCCGAACACGGACGGATCGAGCTTCGCGCGCCACGGTTCGAGCAGCGCCAGTTCGCCCGGCGA
Organism: Paraburkholderia sp. 22099; assembly: GCF_052045835.1. Lineage (NCBI taxonomy): Bacteria > Pseudomonadati > Pseudomonadota > Betaproteobacteria > Burkholderiales > Burkholderiaceae > Paraburkholderia > Paraburkholderia sp. 22099. The sequence goes on from NZ_JBQEPU010000001.1 coordinate 385,148, forward strand.
AGGCAGGCCCTTGGCCTGCAAATCCGTGTTGGCAAAGAAACTGTCGATGCGCGTGTACTGGTTGTAGAACAGTTGACGGTTCAGCCACTGAAAGTCGAGCGCGAGGTCGAGCGCCTTGCGCACGCGCACATCCTGAAACAAAGGGCGCCGCGTGTTCAGCATGAAGCCTTGCATGCCCGTGCCGTTATGTTGCGGAAATTCGCGCTTGATCAGTTCACCGCTATCGAATTTCTTGCCGACGTCGCGCCGCACCCAATTGCGCGCGATGTACTCGACCATCGCGTCGTACTCGCCCGCCTTGAACGCCTCGAGCCGCACGGTGCTATCCGAATACAGCTTGTAGACGATGCGATCGAAGTTGTTCGTGCCGACCCGCACCGGCAGCGCCGCGCCCCAGTAGTTCGGGTCGCGCCGGTACGTGATCGTGCGCCCGTTGTCGTACCGTTCGATCAGATAAGGGCCGCTGCCGATCGGCTTTTCGAACGCCAGTTGATCGAATGGAGTACGGCTGCCGTCGGGCTTCATGCCCCACTTGCGCGAGAACACCGGCACGCCGCCGGCGAGCAACGGCAACTCGCGATTGCGCTGATGGAACTCGAAGCGGATCGTATGCGGATCGACCACCACCGCGCGCGTGATCTCGCCGAAGATCGACGCGAATTGCGGCGCGGCTTGCGGGCTTTTCAGCGTGTCGAGCGAGAATTTGACGTCCTCGGCGGTCACCGGATCGCCGTTCGAAAAGCGCGCTTTCGGGTTGATGTGAAAGGTGGCGGACAGGCCGTCCGGCGCAACGTTGATGTCGTCTGCAAGCAGCCCGTACGCGGACGCCACTTCGTCGCTGCTGCCGGTGGTCAGGCTTTCGAACATCGCGTTCACGCCAGGCGCGGTGTTGCCGCGCAACGTGAACGGATTGAATTTATCGAAGCTCGTGAGCCGGCTCGGATTGGCGAGCACGAGCGTGCCGCCCTTGGGCGCATCGGGATTGACGTAGTCGAAGTGCTTGAAGTTCGCCGGATATTTCGGCTCGCCGTATTGCGCGATCGCATGAACGGCCTGCGCCCGCGGCGCCACCAGCAGCCCAGCTACCGCCAACGCGCCGGATAGCGCAACGGCACATGCCGCGCGCCATGAATTCCGCAAACGCGGCACAACCGGTAGACCGACACGCGAGAGTCTGTGAATCACGCTGCGCCGAAGCGCGTGAGGCGTTTGAACCCGTCGCGAGCCAGTTGTCATAGGGGCCTTGTTGGTCAGTGGGCAAGAGCAATGTGAGAGAATTCTACCTAATAAACCCGCGCTATCCGCACGTTCCGAACGCATCACGTTCGCGTGCGCGAAGCGCAGACCTTATCAGGAGAATTCATGGGCTTCCTCGCTGGCAAACGTATCCTGCTGACCGGCCTGCTGTCGAACCGTTCGATCGCGTACGGCATCGCGCAAGCCTGCAAGCGCGAAGGCGCCGAACTGGCGTTCACCTATGTCGGCGAGCGCTTCAAGGACCGCATCACCGAGTTCGCCACCGAATTCGGCAGCGACCTGGTGTTCCCCTGCGACGTCGCCGACGACGCGCAGATCGACGCCCTCTTCGCCTCGCTGAAAGAGCGCTGGGACGGCCTCGACGGCCTCGTCCATTCGATCGGCTTTGCACCGCGCGAAGCGATCGCGGGCGACTTTCTCGACGGCATGACGCGCGAGAACTTCCGCATCGCGCACGACATCTCCGCATACAGCTTCCCGGCGCTCGCCAAGGCCGCGCAATCCATGTTCACGCCCGACGCGTCGCTGCTCACACTGAGCTACCTCGGCGCCGAACGCGCGATTCCGAACTACAACACCATGGGTCTCGCCAAGGCGTCGCTCGAAGCGAGTGTGCGTTATCTGGCGGTGTCGCTCGGCGCGAAGGGCGTGCGCGTGAACGGCATTTCAGCGGGCCCGATCAAGACGCTGGCCGCGAGCGGCATCAAGGGCTTCGGCAAGATTCTCGAATTCGTCGAGCAGAACGCGCCGCTCAAGCGCAACGTGACGATCGAACAGGTCGGCAATACCGCGGCCTTCCTGCTGTCGGATCTCGCGGCGGGCGTGACGGCGGAGATCGTTCACGTGGACAGCGGCTTTAGCGCGGTGGTGGGCGGAATGGCCGCCGTGGCCGAATAACCGTTGCTTGTGCCGCATGGGCGCATGGCCGAAGGTATTGCACGCGCAAAAAAAACCGCCCGGTGCGAGATTCGCTCCGGGCGGTTTTCTGATTCCGCGGCGACATCGACCGCGGTCTGAACGCTTAATGCCAGCCGCGCCGATTGTCGTAGTGGTTGCGGCCATAATCGTAACGGCCCGGAGGATGATGGCGATACCAGTCGTTCCGTGCCCAGTAGCGGCGGCCGTCCCAGTAGCGGTCGCCATGCCAGCCGATCACGACCGCCGGAGCGCCGTAATACACTGGCGCCGGCTGATACACGACGGGCGGCGGCGGCGGCGGCGGTGCGTAGACGGGAGCCGGCGCGACATAAACCGGAGCGGGAATGCCGATATTGACGCCGATGTTGACCCTACCAGCCATTGCCGCACCCGATGCGCCCAATGCGAAAACCCCGATCAGAAGCGGAACAAGACGAACGGACTTCATCGATCACCCTTTTGACGAATGTGTTGTTGGGCGAAATATAGCGCAAGGCGGCAGTCCGCGTATTTCAAGTTTGTAATAACTGATGCACGAGATCGCGGTGCCGCCTGCTGGGTTACGTCTGGTTACAAGCGGGGGAATTTCGATGAAGAACAGGGCGCGTATTACGCAATGAGACCTTCCGGTTCATTCGCTCTTTCGCCGTGGGCGAGCGCCGATGACACTCTTCGTCTTGTAGGTCACGCCATGCTGTTCGAGGTATTCGCGAATCAATTGCCGCACCACTTGCGAGGGCGTGAGGTCCTGCGCGGCACACAATTTCTCGAACGCTTCCTTCTTCACCGGGTCGATCAGAATCGTGAGTCGAGCGCTTTTCGTTTCCATGATGAGAGCGGCGTCCAGTTCAGATATGTTAATTTGATTATAATACACGGCGCGATGCGAGTCACCACCATCGAAGCCTCATCAACGCCACACGCGCCGCCGGCTTCTCAGGCCACTCGCTCATACGCCGTCATCATGCGGCCGTGAAGCACTTCGAGAAAAACAAACTGCGCGCTGCTAGCGCACGGCCCTGGCGCGCAGGTAGTTCTGGCCGGCCTCGGTAATCGACACAGCGCCCCGCCCGTTCGCCGGCACCGACACATATCCCGCGTTACGCAATTCCTGTGCAACCGACCAGTTCAGCGCCGGCGCGTCGCGGCCATATCGCTGCCGCGCAAGCCGCTCGAGCGCCCAACTGGCGGCATGAGTCAGGGTACTGCTTTGATTATCGCTTTCTGCTGTCATCTGCTTTCCTTGAGAATGCGCCCGTTCGATAAGGCGGGCATTGAAGCGGGGCCGATCGTTGAAGCCTCGCGGACGAACACGCTCAACGCGGCTGCCCGTATCGATTCCAGTCAAATCTTTTGCCGTATTCGATGCGCGTGGCCGTGGCATGCAGATTGACCGCATGTCGCGGCTCGAGTACGCGTGCCCGTTCGAGCATCGCGGCAAGAGATGGAACCTGCCCGGCTCCTTTCCATGCAAACACGGTGACGTTATGTTGGCTGCCCTCCGACGGCGCGAGAGCCACCGCGTTCGCGAAGACTTCCCTCAGAGCGCGCAGATAGCGCTGGAAGTCCGGCTCGTCCGTCACGAGATTCGCCACCATCATGCCGTCATCGCTCAAACGGCGACGGCAGGCCTCGTAGAACGTCGTACTGCCCAGTTCGGCGGGCAACCCGTCGGCGTTGAAAGCGTCGACCAGCAGAACGTCCGGCCGGTGATCCGTTCCGGTGACGAACCGCGCGCCATCCGCACATACCACGCGAAACCGTTCGTCATCGGGCGGCAGATGAAACTGGTCGCGCAGCGCGATCACCTCCGGATTGATTTCGACGGCAGTGATGGCCGTCTCCGGCAAATGACGGTAGCAATATTTCGCCAGCGATCCGCCACCCAGACCGATCATCGAAATGCGGCGCGGGGCCGGCCGCAACAGGAGAAAACCCATCATGGTGCGCGTGTAGCCGAGCGCGAGCGCATAGGGGTCATGCCGAAACATCGTGCTCTGCACGCCGCGCGCATCGAAGTACAGTGAAACGATCCGATCGTTCTGTATGACCAGCGGCTTGCTGGCCTTTCTCTTTCTGTTCATGGCTGTGGCCGGAATTCGCCGCGGCGGCATTCGGCGGGGATGCGTGCGCTCTTTCGCATTGGCCGCTCAGCAGGATTGCTGCGACTGCACGATGGCCGACAGCGTCTCGAGCGCGACGATCTCATCGGGCCCCGTCGCCAGAATGCGCACATGCGCGCCCCGTTTGACCCGCAGCGACATGACCGACATGACGTCCTTGGCATTGACGGACCGGCCGTTCGCCATGCAGACGATATCGCAGGCGAATCGTGCGGCATTGACGGCAAGCCGCGCCGACTGGTGCGCGTTCAAACCCCAGCGCCCATCCACCTGAACCGATGCTTCGACCACTCCGCCCCCCTCGTATGTGATTCCAACCCGCGTCGTGTCGTGCCGCCAGGGCGCGCTCCCCGCGCGCCCTGGCTCAATGCATCGACCCTGCCGCCGCCTGCGCGAAGAACGCCTGCAGTAGCGCGTCCCACGTTTCGTCCCGCAGCGCGAACTCGGCCGCGCCGAGCCGCTTCATTTCGCGATCCAGATAGATCGCGCGAAGCGATTTTGGACGCGGCGGGCCGACAAAAAACTTGCCGTCGTCGTCCAGAAACAGACACGGTCTTTGCCGGTAGCGGGCGCCGAACAGCGAGGTCGTGTCCTGCACGTGACGGGCCGACTCCTTCTGATAAACGAAGATCACATTGATCCCGCATTGCTCGAGACGGTCGCAGATATTGGAGAAGCGGTACAGCATCTGGAATCCACGTTCGCCGGCCTTGCCCACGCCGACGACGATCAGCCCGCGCTGCCCCATGACGTCCCGCAGATAGAGATGCGTGTAGTCGTGCGACAGCAGCGGAACACCTGCATTAATCACGTTCACCCCCATGCCGTACGCAGGCATTTTCCTCGTCTCACCTGAACCCGAAACGGGACCGACAAGGCTCTCGCCCGAGAGTCGCATTATTGTTACCATACCAGGATAAGTCAATGATAACGACATTATCATAGAACAGTGGCTTGTCCGCCGGTGCCGGCTGGCGGTTCCGAGGGCGTTTGCGCACGAAAAGCGCCGCTTCCCCCGGCGCCCCGCCTATCGGTCGAGGCGATAAACGCGCTCGCGCAGGTCGTCGATGAAAGGAACGATGGCGAGCACGATCAGCATGCCCGCGAGCGGCACGGTGGAGGCGTATCCAATGTGCTTGAAGCCCATCGCCCCGGTCACGCCGCCGGCAAAGAACATCGCAAGCATCGTCAGATGCACCTTCAGCCTGGCGCGATTGGCGAGCACGACCGGCTCCGCCGGCCCTGCCTTCGACGAATTCCAGTAGAACAGCTTGCCGAGCTCGATACCGATATCCGTCACGATGCCCGTCATGTGAGTGGTGCGGATTTCCGCGCCGGAGAGCTTGGTGATCATCGCGTTCTGCAGCCCCATGATGAAGCACAGCAGCACGACGGCCGCGGGCACGAACAGGGTTTCCCATACGGCCAGATGGCTGCCGAGCAGCCCGAAGCACAGCAGTAGAACGGCTTCGATCAGCAAGGGCGACGCGTACTGGCTGTTCAGCCGCCTGCGCCGCCCCCAATTGACGAGCACGGACGACGAGGCAGCGCCCAGCAGGAACGAGATCAGCGATCCGACGCCCGCCAGCGCCAGCGACAGGTCGCCCAACGCGGCCTGGTCGGCGATCGCGGATATCACGCCGCTCATATGCGACGTGTACTGCTTCACCGCGAGAAAACCACCGGCATTGGTCGCGCCAGCCACGAACGCAAGCGAGAAGCCGAGCTGCCTGTTGGCCTCGGCGCTGCGGTCCTTTCCCGTCAGAGCGCGGAAATAGTGTGCTGGCATTGGGTATCGATTCGAAGATTCGCCTGTCCGAACCGCGCGTTGGGCGTGAGAGGGACCGGCGCGGCAAGCTGGAGCTTCTGACATTCCACGCGCGCGGCAAGGTCGCATTGCCAATGCGCGGAACCGACGCGGCGCACTCGCGGCGCACTTTATGCGCACACCGACGGGTCATCGCGCGTGGAACTGGAACGATAAAACTGCTAGGATGATAACGCAATTATCATCAACTGCTAACCTGATGTCCTCCAGCGAAACAGCGCCACTGACGGTGAACAGCGCGCCGCATCACGAGCCGCTCGCCATGCCGCCATGTCAACGAAATGGAAGATCGTCACCGGCTGGAGGCGGTTTCGGGATACTCTTCATCAGACACGCTGCCCGCTGAACAGAACCTTTGACGGTATTGGAGACAACGTCGATGGAACACGCGCAGTTCACCCCGCTGGTCATCCACTACGTGCTGCTCGTGATCGCGGGCTGGCTCGTCATCGGGGTCGCGGGGCTGGCAAGCCTGCGCCGCACCCGCGTGGTGGCGCACGGGCTGTTTCCAGCCGGCGCGGTGTTCGGGCTGCTGCTGTGCGGGCTCGGCCTCGCGGGCGTCTTTGCCGGTCCCCGGCAGATCGTCCTGCCGCTCGGGCTGCCGGACCTGCCCTTCCATCTTCGGCTCGACGGCCTGTCCGCCTATTTCCTGTGCGTGCTCGGCGTGGTGAGCACGGGCGTGAGCGCCTTCTCCGCCGGCTACTTCCGCAAGGGCGAGGGCACGCCGCCGGGCCTGCTGTGCTTCGAATATCACGTGTGCCTCGCGAGCATGGCGCTCCTCCTGCTCGCCGACGATGCCTATTGCTTCATGGTGGCATGGGAAACCATGACGGTATCGGCCACCTTCCTCGTCATGACCAACCACCGCTTCGCCGACATCCGCCGGGCGGCCTGGCTCTACTTCCTGATCTCGCACGTCGGCGCGCTCGCGCTGCTGCTGTGCTTCGGCCTGTTGCAAGCCAATACCGGCGACTACACGTTCGCCAACATGCGCGCGCAGCATCTGGACGTGTTCTGGGCGTCGGTCGCGTTTGTGCTGGCGCTGTTCGGCTTCGGCACGAAGGCGGGCATTGTCCCGCTGCACGTCTGGCTGCCCGAGGCGCATCCGGCGGCGCCCTCGCCGGTCTCGGCGCTGCTCAGCGGGTTCGTCCTCAAGGCGGGGCTGTACGGCGTGCTGCGCACGGTGTTCGATCTGCTGCACGTGCAGATTGCCTGGTGGGGCGTGCTCATGCTGATACTCGGGCTCTTCTCCGCGCTCTTCGGCGTCGTGTTCAGCGCGATTCAGACGGACATGAAGCGCCTGCTGGCGTACTCGTCGATCGACAACATCGGGTTGATGTTCGTCAGCATGGGGCTCGCGATCCTGTTTCGCGCGTACGGAATGACGGCGCTCGCCGCCTTATCGTTGACAGCCCTGCTCTATCAGATCGCGAGCCACGCCGCCTTCAAGAGTCTGCTGTTTCTCGGCACCGGTTCCGTGCTTCATGCCACGGGCGAGCGCAATCTCGGGCGCCTCGGCGGCCTGATCCGTTTCATGCCCTGGACCGCATGGGCCGCGCTCGTCGGCGCGCTTTCCAGCGCGGGGCTGCCGCCGTTGAGCGGCTTCGTCTCCGAATGGCTGTTGCTGCAAAGCTTCCTGTTCACGCCGGGTTTGCCGGACCCGTTCCTGAACATGGTGGTGCCGCTCGTCGCCGCGCTGATCGCGCTCGTGGCCGCGCTCGCGGGCTACACCATGGTCAAGTTCTTCGGCATCGTCTTTCTCGGCCAGCCGCGCGAGGCGAAGCTGAGCGAGGCCCGCGACGCCACGCCGTGGGAGCGGGTCGGCTTCGCATGGCTGGCCGCGATATGCGTGCTGCTCGGACTGCTGCCGGTGCAATTCGTGGCCGTTCTGGACCGCGTCACGCGGATGCTGGTGGACGCCGGCATCGGGCCGGCCGTCGCACGCAATGGCTGGCTGCTGCTCGCGCCCACTAGCGTGGACCGGGCCAGCTACATGCCGGCGGTGTTCCTGCTGTTCTTCCTTGCCTGTTGCGCGCTCGCGTGGCTGCTGGTGCGGCGTCTCTACCATGGGCGCCTGCGGCGGGCCGCGCCCTGGGCCTGCGGCTATCCGTTCGGGACCGCGCGCATGCAGGACACGGCGGAAGGCTTCGGGCAGCCGATCCGGGAAATCTTCGCGCCGCTCTTCAGGATCGAACGGCGGCTGCCTTCGCCATTCGACAGCCAGCCGATATACAGCGTGAGCGTGACCGATCGCGCGTGGGCGCTGATTTACGAGCCGCTCGAACGGCTGATCAAGCGCATCGCGGCGCTGGCCGGCTTGCTTCAGACGGGCCGCATCGCCGTCTATCTGATGCACAGCTTTCTCGTGCTGATCGTCCTGCTGATGCTGGTGAGACGATGATCACGCTCTCCGGATTGCTCTCCCAGGGCCTCGAAATCCTGCTCGCGCTCGCGGCAGCGCCGCTGTTGACCGGGTGGATCAACATCTGCCGCGCGCGCTTGCAGAACCGCCGTGCGCCGAGCATCTGGCAGCCTTACCGGATGCTTCACAAGCTGTTCAACAAGGAGTCGGTCGTCGCCGAACATGCGAGCCCGATTTTCCGCGGCGCGCCGTATGTCGTCTGGGCCTGCATGACGCTCGCCTGCGCGATCGTGCCGACGCTTTCCACCGATCTGCCCCTCTCGCCCGCCGCGGATGCGATCGCCCTGGTGGGCCTGTTCGCGCTGGCGCGCGTCGCGATCTCGCTCGCGGCGATGGACATCGGCACCGCGTTCGGCACGCTCGGCGCGCGCCGCGAGATGCTGGTCGGCTTTCTGGCCGAGCCGGCCCTGCTGATGGTGCTGTTCTCGGCGTCGCTGATCACGCAGTCGACCTTGCTGACCCGCATCGTCGCCACGCTCAGCCATCGCGAACTGGCGATCTATCCGAGCCTCGCGTTCGCGGGCATCGCGTTCACGATGGTGTCGCTCGCGGAGAACGCGCGCCTGCCGGTCGACAATCCGACCACCCACCTCGAACTCACGATGATCCACGAGGCGCTGATCCTCGAATATTCCGGCCGGCATCTCGCGCTGATGGAATGGGCCGCGAGCCTCAAGCTGTTCGCGTACTCGTGCATCGGCCTCGCGTTGTTCGTTCCCTGGGGCATCGCGGAGGCCGGCAGTCCGCTGGCGCTGCTGCTCGCGATACCGACGCTCTTCGTCAAGCTGTCGATAGGCGGCGCGGCACTCGCGATCGTGGAGACGACCAACGCCAAGATGCGCATTTTCCGCGTGCCGGAGTTTCTCGCCACGGCGTTCCTGCTGGCCGTCATCGGCATGCTGGTTCACTTTCTGCTGGGGGCGTGATGCACGGATTCGCCACGCAGATCATCAATTTCCTGGCCGCGATCCTGTTGCTGCTGTCGTTCGCGATGCTCAGCCAACGCCGCATCCTGTCGCTGATTCACCTCTATACGCTGCAGGGCGTGACGCTCGTGTCGGCGAACATGATCCTCGGATACGTGACCGCCGACGTGCACCTCTACATCTCCGCGGCGCTCACGCTCGTGCTCAAGGTCGGCCTGATCCCCTGGATACTCTATCGGCTCGTGCAGCGCCTGAACGTCAGGACGGACGTGGAGTCGCTCCTCAACATTCCCGCCACGCTGCTGATCGGCATCGTGCTCGTGATCGTCGCGTTCAACGTCGCCTCGCCGGTCAGCCAGCTCGCCTCGTCGGTGGCGCGCGGCACGCTCGGCATCGCGCTCGCCTGCGTGCTGCTGTCGTTCATGATGATGATCACGCGGGCGAAGGCGATTCCTCAGGTGATCGGCTTTCTATCGATGGAGAACGGCCTGTTCTTTGCCGCCGCCGCGGCGACCAACGGCATGCCGATGATCGTCGAACTCGGCATCGGACTCGACGTGCTGGTGGGCATCCTGATCCTCGGCGTGTTCATGTTCCAGATTCGCGAGCAGTTCGACAGCCTGGACATTCACCACCTCGAAAAACTAAAAGATGACTGAAGCCTGGGTCCTGCTGCTGGTTTTCGCCATCCCGCTTCTGGCGGGCGTCTGTCTTGCGCTCGTGGGCCAGCATCATGTCGCGGCGGAACTCAACGTCGGCTTCAGTTTCCTCACGTTCGCGGCGGCCGCGCTGCTCGCCGCGAAAACCGTGGCGCACGGGCCGGCGTTCGCGCTGGGCAAGCTGTTCTTCGTCGATCCGCTCAACGTGTTCCTCGTCGCGCTGACGGCCTTCGTCGGCTGGACCACGTCGATCTTTTCACGGCCGTACATGCGCATCGAGCGCGACCGCGGCAAGATGACGGCCCCGCGCATGCGTCTTTACCACAGCATGTATCAGCTGTTCATCTTCGCGATGCTGCTCGCGCTGCTCACCAACAACATGGGCATTCTGTGGGTCGCGATGGAAGCGGCCACGCTCGCGACGGTCCTGCTGGTGAGCGTCTATCGCACCGCGGCAAGCCTCGAAGCCGCGTGGAAGTACTTCATTCTGTGCGGCGTCGGCATCGCGCAGGCGCTGTTCGGCACGATCCTGCTCTACCTCGCCGCGAGCCGGCAACTGGGCGGCGGCGACGCGCTGCTCTGGACCAGTCTGAACGCGGTCAAGAGCAGTCTCGACCCGACCATCATTTCGCTCGCGTTCGTGTTCCTGCTGATCGGCTACGGCACCAAGGTCGGCCTCGTGCCCATGCACAACTGGCTGCCCGACGCGCACGCCGAAGGACCCACGCCGATTTCGGCCGTGCTGTCGGGGCTGCTGCTCAACGTCGCGCTGTATGCGGTGCTGCGCTGCAAGGTGCTGGCCGATGGCGCATTGCAGAACGGCCTGCCGGGACATCTGCTGGTCGGCTTCGGGTTGGTCTCGGTGCTGATCGCCGCTTTTTCGCTGTTCCGGCAGAAAGACGTCAAGCGGCTCTTTTCGTATTCGTCGATCGAGCACATGGGCTTGATGGCGTTCGCGTTCGGGCTCGGCGGTCCTATCGCAACGTTCGCGGGACTGCTGCACATGACGGTGCATTCGCTCGTGAAGTCCGCGATCTTCTTTACCGTCGGACACGCGGCGCAAAAGGCCGGCACCCAGGCGATCGACGACATCCGCGGCTTGTTGCGCGTGAGCCCGACTGTCGGCTGGGGCATGATGCTCGGCACGCTCGCGATTCTCGGCATGCCGCCGTTCGGCGTGTTCGCGAGCGAGTTCCTGATTCTCACCACGGCGATGCGCACGCTGCCGTGGGCCACGCCCTTCCTGCTGCTCGGACTGGCCGTGGCGTTCGCGGCCATCTTCGTGCGCGTGCAGGGCATGGTGTTCGGCGACACCACGGCCAAGGTGCTTGAACATCCGCCGGCGCTGCTGCCGGTGTTCGTCCATCTCGGCATGAGCTTGATGCTGGGACTCTACATTCCGCCTTATCTTGCGACGTGGTATCGGCAGGCGGCGGCCATGATCGCGGGGTGAACACATGCGCATCGAGGCATTCGGTCTTGCCAATCTCGTCCGCCTGGCCGGGTTCGCGGGCAAGTCGTCGGCGTTTCTCGCGCGCGTCGACGCCGACACGTGGACCCGCACCGCCACGACGGCGCGCGCAACAGGCGGCCGTCTGATTTCGTTGTGGGGCGCCGAGGAGGCGGCGGGCTCGTTCGCGATCTCCGCGGCCTATGCAGTGGAAGACGGCCTCCTGTGGGTTCAACTGCCGCTTCCATCGACGCCCGGCATCGAGGGCGGCTACCCGGACCTTTCGCCGATCTTTCCGTGCGCGGTGCGCATGCAACGCGCCGTGCACGATCTGCTGGGACTGCGTGCGATAAACGCCGGGGACGCGAGGCCGTGGCTCAATCATGGCAACTGGCCCGCCGATTATCATCCGCTGCGGAAGCTGCATTCCGGGACCGAACGGTTCGAGTCGCGCGAAGCGGACTATCCGTTCGTGGCGGTCGCGGGCGACGGCGTGCATGAGATCGCCGTGGGTCCGATCCACGCGGGTGTGATCGAGCCGGGGCACTTCCGTTTTTCAGTGGTCGGCGAGAAAGTGCTGCGACTGGAGGAGCGCCTGGGTTACGCGCACCGAGGCATCGAACGTTTATTCCAGCAAACGCCTCTGCTGCTCGGGCATCGTCTCGCGGGCCGGATCGCCGGCGACTCGACCGTCGCGTTCTCATGGGCGTATTGCATGGCGGTAGAACGGGCGCTCGGCGTGCTGATTCCGCCGCGCGCGCAATGGCTGCGTGCGCTGCTGCTCGAACGCGAGCGCATCGCCAATCATCTGGGCGATCTCGGCGCGCTCGGCAACGACGCCGGATTCGCATACGGCCTCGCGCAGTTCTCCCGTTTGAAGGAAGACTGGCTGCGGCTGAACCACCGCGTCTTCGGGCACCGCTATCTGATGGACCAGATCGTCCCCGGCGGCATCGCGGCGCAAATCGATGCACGCGCCGTCGCGGCGCTGCAAACGCAGTGCGATCAGATCGACGCGCAGGTCCGCGTGATGCAGCGTATCTACGACGATCAATCGGGACTGCAGGATCGCTTCGCGGGCGCGGGAATCCTTGCCGCGAAAGTGGTGGAGCACTTCAGCGTCTGCGGACTCGCCGCGCGTGCCAGCGGTCGGAAGATCGACGTTCGGGCCGATCATCCCTATGCGCCCTATCATGAAGTTCAGGTGCGCGTGATCAGCGACGAACGGGGTGACGTGGCCGCCCGCGTCATGGTCCGCTTCGGCGAGATCCATGAGTCGATCCGGCTCATCCACGCGCTGCTCGCCGATCTGCCGGACGGAGAGATTTCAGCGGCAATCGAACCGGAGGCCACGCCGGCGCGTGGCGTGGGCTGGATAGAAGGCTGGCGCGGCGACGTGTTCGTCGCACTCGAAACCGCCGGCGACGGCACCATCGCGCGCTGCCACTGCCATGACCCGTCGTGGCAGAACTGGCCCGCGCTGGAGCATGCGATCATCGGCAACATCGTTCCCGATTTCCCGTTGATCAACAAGTCGTTCAATCTGAACTACGCGGGGCACGACCTGTAATGTGGCAACTCATCAAACAGATGGCGAGAACCGACACGCCAACGCTGCGCGTGCCCGAAGGCGACGACGCGTGGCGCACGGAAAGCCGGCGGCTTCAGCAGGACATCCTCGACGTGCTCGGCCGGGCGCTGTGCATCCGCGAGATCGATGCGGGTTCCTGCAACGGGTGCGAGCTCGAAATCCACGCGCTCAACAATCCCTATTACAACATCGAGGGCCTGGGCATTCGCTTCGTCGCAAGCCCGCGTCATGCGGACATGCTGCTCGTCACCGGTCCGCTCACGCTCAACATGAAGGAAGCGGTATGGCAGGCCTACGAGGCGACGCCTCATCCGAAACTGGTCGTTGCCGTCGGCGAATGCGCGTGCACGGGCGGCATGTTCAAGGACAGCTACGCGGTGTGCGGGCCGCTCTCGAAGCTTCTTCCCGTCGACGTGACGATCCCCGGCTGTCCGCCGCCGCCCATCGACATTCTGAGGGGCATCCTCACCGCGCTTCGTGCCCAACGCGCGCCTGTTCCGCCGTGATCGAGGCGCACGTCGGACATCGTCATTTCCCAGTAGCTTCGCAACACATCACCGCATGACACCTATCAAATTCATCCTGCGTTACACCGTAGTGCCGTTGATGGCGATCATCGCCGTCGTGAGCTGGGCCTTGTTTCATTCATCCGCCGAAATCGACGCGCGTCAGTACGCGGCGCTCTCGGCGGCCTACGCGAGCTTCCCTGTGCCACTCAGGCATGACGTCGCCGATGCAATGAAATCCGGGAAGCTGCACAAATGGGATTATTCGTCGCTGGTGCGCGAATCGCTCGACGACGGCGTGGTGCTCGACTGGCCGCAACAGCAGACGGCCGACGTGGCGCAGGAACGAGCGAGGCTCGCTGCGCTCGTGCGCGCCGACCGGTTCTGATTTTCTGATTCGGGCTGCCCGCGCCGGCGGCCGACCGTTACCGCGCGAGGGACAGCGACAGCGGCAGCGGCAGCGGCAGCGCGATCACAATATCGCGGGCGTGTCCGGCAATTCGTTTATGAAGTCGCGCTGCGCGGGAAAGTGCTGCTTCAGAAGCTGCGCGATCGCCTGAATCCCGCCGATCGCTCCGTCGCGGTAGGCTCCCTGGCGGAAAGCCTCTTCCATCGTGTGGCAAACCGCCTGCCATTGCACTTCACCGACCTTCGCATGCACGCCGCGATCGGCGACGATCTCGACGTCGCGGTCGGCAAGCAGCACGTAAATCAACACGCCGTTGTTGTGCTCGGTATCCCAGACGCGCAATTGCGAGAACACTTCCACGGCACGGTCCCGCGCCGATTGCCCGTTGAAGAGCGCGAGGCTCGGCAGCGCGCCTTCGATGGCGAAGCAGACCTCGCCGGCGTGTTGCGCATCGCATGCCTTGATCGCCTCTTCGATCGCGGCCAGCGTGTCACGAGAAAACGCCGCGTTGACCTTCGCATGGGTGGTCAAGAGATGCTTGAGGATTCGCTGGATGTTCATCTCACCACCTGCCCGACGCGCCACCGCCGCCAAAACCGCCGCCGCCGCCGCCGAATCCGCCGCCGCGGCCGCCGCGCCCCGACCCGCCGCCACGACGCCCGAGACCGTATGCGCCGACGTAGCTTCCGATCCCGCCGCTGGTGAGCGTCAACACGAAGGCGATCACGCCGGCCGCGATCGTCGCGAGAAGGCCGGCCGCCAACAGCCAGGTGATCACCGCCACGCCGACGCCCGCGACCGCGGCGCCGGGCAAGCGTCCGAACATGGCGCGCAGCACGCCGCCGAACACGATCGCCACCATGAAGATAACCGGCGCATAGCGCCAGATGTTGGGCGGCTCACCCGCGTTGCGGGATTGCGGGGGCGGCAACGACTCGCCGTCGGCCACCCGGATCATCTGATCGACTCCCGCGTTGATGCCGCCATAGAAGTCGCCCTGGCGGAATCGCGGCACGATGATTTCATTGATGATCCGATTGCTGACCGCGTCGTTGAGCGCGCCTTCGAGGCCATAACCCACCTCGATGCGCAGCGCGCGGTCATTCTTCGCGACGATCAGCAACGCGCCGTCGTCCACCTTCTTGCGCCCGAGCTTCCATTGCTCGACCACGCGCATCGAATATTGCTCGATGGTCTCCGGTTCGGTGGTGGGCACGATCAGCACCGCGATCTGCGTGCCCTTCCTGCTTTCGAAGGCCTGCAGTGTCTGTTCGAGCGCGCCTGCCTGCTCGCGGGTGAGCGTGCCGGTCTGGTCGGTGACGCGTGCCGTCAAGGGCGGCACCGCGACCTCGGCCATCGCCCCCGAGGCGCCCCACAGCGCG
This sequence comes from Paraburkholderia sp. 22099, assembly GCF_052045835.1. Classification (NCBI taxonomy): domain Bacteria; kingdom Pseudomonadati; phylum Pseudomonadota; class Betaproteobacteria; order Burkholderiales; family Burkholderiaceae; genus Paraburkholderia; species Paraburkholderia sp. 22099. The sequence continues at coordinate 400,619 of NZ_JBQEPU010000001.1, forward strand.
ACGCCGATCAGCAACGCCATGAGGGCTTTGAGCGCATTCAATTGGCGGCTCCCGACGCCGGCTGAGCCTTACCCGGCGCGGCGCTGAAGTCGACCCGCGGCGGCCTGGCGATTTCCTGCTCGTTGGCGACCGAAAAGTTCGGCTTCTCCTGATAGCCGAACGCCTTCGCCGTGAGATTGGAGGGGAACGACCGAATGGTGACGTTATAGGCCTGGACCGCCTGGATGTACCGGTTGCGGGCGACGGTGATGCGGTTCTCCGTGCCCTCCAGTTGCGCTTGCAGATCGCGGAAATTCGCGTCCGATTTCAATTGGGGATAGTTCTCCGAGACAACCAGTAGCCGCGAGAGCGATGAAGTGAGTTGGCCCTGGGCGGCCTGGAACTTCGCGAATTCCTCGGGATTGTTGAGCACCTCGGCGGTAGCCTGAACCGAGCCGACGCGAGCCCGTGCTTCAGTCACCTGGATGAGCACGTCCCGTTCCTGGGCCGCGTAGCCCTTGACCGTGTTCACCAGATTCGGCACCAGGTCCGCACGCCGTTGGTACTGATTGACGACTTCCGACCAGCTCGCCTTGATCTGTTCATCCTGAACTTGCAGCGTGTTGTAGCCGCAACCCGCGAGGCTTAGCGCAAGCAGCGCAGCCAGGACCCGCCATACCTTGCGCATTCTGTTTCTCCAGTGTTCTGTCGGCATTTCGATGATAGACCAAACAGTGGGGCATGCGGTTTGGATATGCCGTGCGTTGGCCGATGCTTGCACCCTCCATGCTGCGATCGCCCCCGCCTGCGCAATTTGACCTGGCTCAACGAATTGTCAGTGCCGCGCCGCCGGGATCATCCCGTTGCGCGGCGACTGTATCGCGCGAATGGCCTTACGGCTGAGTGGCCCACTTCTGAGGCGCCGCTTCCAGTCGCGCCAGATTGCGCGCAATCGTTGCTTCGCTCGGCGGATAGTCGGCGCCACCGGACGGGATCAACCCCGCGCGCCGCGCTTGAATCAGTTCCTGCAAGACCTCATCCCGGGTCTTTCCTCGCGGCGCCTGGGCAACCGGAGTGATCGCGGTCGTCACATTCGATGACGACGGGCTCGCGCTGCTCGCCGGCGGCAACGCGGTCGAAACCGAGGCTTTAGGGTAGTCGTGGTCGGCATCAGCGAACGCGGACGTGGCGAGCGTTGCGGCAATCAGCGCGGCAACGATAGAGATGGATTTGGACGACATGGTTACTTTTCTCCTGAACGACGCGGAACCGGTAAGAGTTGATTCCGAACAGGTTCCATTCTGGAGTGCGGCGTCTGAACGACCGGTGACGGCGAAATGACTATTTGGTCATCCGAACAACAAGGCGTTCGCCGCGCCAACGTCAGTCGATGTCGATCGGCCGATAGCACCGAGCCCGTCGTGCGCGGCGCAAAAAAAAGGACCCGAGATCATGCCCTCGGGTCCCGTAAAAGATGGCCGTACCTCGGGCCGATCAAGGAATACATGCGGCCTTCATCGACCCGGCGGCGATGACCATCTGCGTGGACGTGAAACAAAAAACGCGTTGAAACGAACTACGACGCGCCGGGCAGCGGACTCGAAACCAGCACCGCAGCCACGACCAGCACACCGGCCAACACCACCGACTCGACATGCAGCACCGCGGCGAAGCGTTTCAAAGGCTTCACCGGCAAGGCGGACGAGACATTCTTCAGCGACGCGAGCAGTGTCGGCATCTCGAAGAAACGATTGTGCCCGCCGAGGGCGGCCGCCACGAACACCAGCGCGAGTTTCAGCATGAGCATCTGCCCATAGCCGGACTCGAGCAGTCCCTCCGGCGACCGGACGCCGCGCCAGCCGTTATAGGCGCCCGTGATAAACAGAACAACCAGCGCAAGCGTCGCGGCATCCGACAGGGACTGGATATACGCGGCGCTATTCACGCGCTCGCTGCCCGGCGCGTTAAAGAAACGTGGCGCGACGATATACGTGGTCACCAGCACGAGCCCGACCCACGCACTGATCGCAAGCAGGTGGATCCAGTCCGCCCATACCGGCAGACTGAAGGCGCCGGCATCCACAGGATGTCCGCCGTTGCTGCGGGCCAGCGCGACGCCCGCCAGCGCCAGCCAGATTGCCGGCACGAAGCGGATCGACTTGCCGGTCTGCATAAACGAAAGAACCACCACGCATGACATGAGCACGGCCCCGGCGAACCATGCGTGACCGAACCCGGTCTCGACGAGCATCGAGCGCACCGCGGGCCAGGCTTCGACAAGCGTGGACTCGCTCATCAACGCGCAATGAATCCAGAAGGCAAACGTACTGGACAGCAGTGTGCTGACAGACGCGATACGCAATGCGCCGACGAGCCGCCGGCTCACGCCCACCTGCCACGTGGACGTGCTGCGCGCGAGCCATCGGTCGCTGAGCATCACGCCGACGACAACCGCAAAGCCGAGGTTTTGCAACGCAACGAACGCGAGCCGCAGGACGCCGAGGAGACCGTCGTTCATCACTTCACCTGAAACGCGTACGTGCCCTTGGTCTTGTGGGCGTCTTGCGTCATGACCGCCCACTGCACGGAGTAAGTGCCGGACGCGAGCTTCGGCAGCGCAACGGTCAGCATCCGCGGATTCGCCGCGTCGACCTTGGCCTTCTCCTTGCTCACGGTCGCGCCCTTCGCGTCCGACACCTTCACCGTGCTGAAGGTGGCCTCCAGGTCTTCGTTGAAGGTGAGCCGCAGCGCGTCGGGCGCCGCATCGACGGTGCTGCCGGACGCGGGCACGGCGCTCTCCAGCTTGCCGTGCGCGAACGCCGCCGTGGGCACGAACGCGACGGCGGTCGCCGTGGCCAGTCCGAGTAGTTGTTTGCGAGTGAATATGTTCATGTTCTTGTGCATCCTGATGATCGAAATAGGCGTAGCCCCTGTGACGGGGCACCCTGCGAATCCTTACTTCTTTTGCAGCTTCGCCACCGTCAGCGCGCCGTCGACTTCCTCAGCCACGAAGTCGATTTTGTCGCCGGGCTTGACCTGCGAAATCATGGCGGGGTCCTTGACCTTGAACACCATCGTCATCGCGTCCATGCCCAGATTGTCCAGCGGGCCATGTTTGATGGTCAGCTTGCCGGCCGACGTGTCGACCTTCTTGACCTCTCCGTGCGACATCCCCGCTTTCGCGTCGCCGCCCTGCTTCGCGGCGCTGCCGCCCATGTCCATGTTGCCCATGTCGCCGGCCGCATAGGCCGATGCGGAAACGGCCAATGCGCAGCCAAGCGCAATCGATGCCAATACGTTCTTCATCACTCTTTCTCCTGCGTTGAAATGAAAAGTTGAGCCGGACCGCCCGGTCCGGCGACACAAAAAATCAGCTATCCGGCAACTCGCCGGTGTATTCGTAAGCAACCGTTCCCTTCGGGTGCCGATACCAGCCGGGGTCGCGATAATCCTTGCGCCCCAGTCCCTCGCGAACCTTCACGACCGTGAACATGCCGCCCATTTCCAGCGGACCGAACGGGCCGGTGCCGGTCATCATCGGCAGCGTGTTGTCGGGCAGCGGCATTTCCATCTCGCCCATCGCGCCGCCCGTGCTGCCCATTGCCATGTAGTCCGGCACGAGCTTGTTGATGCGTTTGGCGAGATCCTTTTGCGGCACGCCGATCAGGTTCGGCACCTGATGGCCCATCGCATTCATCGTGTGATGCGACTTGTGGCAGTGAAACGCCCAGTCGCCGGGACGGTTGGCCGTGAATTCGATGGCGCGCATCTGGCCGACCGCGACGTCGGCCGTGACCTCCGGCCAGCGCGCGGCAGGCGGAATCCAGCCGCCGTCCGTGCCCGCGACCTCGAAGTGATAGCCGTGCAGGTGGATCGGGTGATTGGTCATCGTCAGATTGCCGAAGCGGATGCGCACGCGGTCTCCCGCACGCACCGGCAACGGGTCGATGCCCGGAAAGACCCGCGAATTCCAGGTCCACATGTTGAAGTCGGTCATCTCGTTCACGCGCGGCGTGAAGCTGCCCGGATCGATGTCGTACGCGGACATGATGAACACGAAGTCGCGGTCCACCTGCATGACGCCGGGGTCTTTCGGATGGACGATGAAGGTGCCCATCATCCCCATCGCCATCTGCACCATCTCGTCGGCATGCGGGTGGTACATGAAGGTGCCGTGCTTCTCCAGCTGGAACTCGTAGACGAACGTCTTGCCCGGCGGAATATGCGGCTGCGTGAGGCCGCCGACGCCATCCATGCCCGAGGGCAGCAGCATCCCGTGCCAGTGAACCGTGGTGTGCTCCGGCAGCTTGTTGGTCACGAAGATGCGAACCTTGTCGCCTTCCACCGCCTCGATGGTGGGGCCCGGCGCCTGGCCGTTGTAGCCCCAGAGGTTCGCCTTCATGCCCGGCGCCATTTCGCGCACCACCGGCTCCGCGATCAGATGGAACTCCTTCCAGCCGTTCTTCATGCGCCACGGCAACGACCAGCCGTTCAGCGTGGCCACCGGCGTGTACGGACGGCCATTCGGCGGCGCGAGCGGCGGCTGCGTGGTGGCTTTGCTCATGATGGGCGCTTCGGGCAGCGAGGCCGCGCCGGCCTTGCTGACGAGCGCCGCGCCCAACAGCGCGGCCCCCGAGCCGCCAAGAAAATTTCGACGTGACAGCATGTCATTTACCTTCGGAATGTGTGGACGACGCGGGTTGCGCCGCCGGCGCCGCTGGCGCGGCTTGTTCTGATTGCGCCGAAGCCACCGCGAGCGGCGGCAAACGGCCGCCGACCGCCTGCTGCAAGTCGGTTTCCGCGAGCCAGTAGTCCTTCAGCGCATCGATATAGCTGTTCACCGCGCCGACCTGGTCACGCGAATCGGCGAGCAGTTCGAACACGCTCGCGAGCATGCCGTTGTAGCGAAGCATCAGTTCATCGGAAATGGTTTTGCGGATCGGCACGACCTCGTCGCGATAGTGCTTGGCCACGTCGTAATCGGTCACGTAGGCCGAATACGATTCGCGGACCTCCGAGCGTGCGTTGATCGCAGTTTCGGCGACGCGATTGGCCGACTGCATGTAAATCGCCTCGGCCCGCGCCACCTTGGAGCTGCCCCAGTCGAAAAGAGGAATCTCGACGCTGATCTCGTAGCCTTGCTCGCGGCCGTCGGAAGTCGTGAAGTTGTTCTGATACCCGACGTCCAGCGCATTGATGAAGCGCGTCGCCTTGCTCAAGCCCAGCGAGGACGCGACGCTCTGCGTTTGCAGCTTCGCCGCCTGGATGTCCAGCCGGTTTTGCATCGCAAAGCTTTCCAGGTCGTTCAACTCGGGGCGCGCTTTCGGCAGATCGGGCAGGCGCTCGGGCAGCGCGTACTGCGTGCCGGGACCCCACAGACCCATCGTGCGCGTGAGCTTTTCGCGCGCGGACACCGACTGCTGCCGCGTTTTCGCCAGTTGCGCGACGGCGTCCGCATAGAAGGCCTGCTCGCGAGCGTAGTCGAGCCTGCTGAAGTTGCCCGCCTGTTGCATCCGCAACGCCAGCTCGGCGCCGGCCTCCGCCGAATCCTTCACCTGCGCGGCATAGGCCGCGGCCTGCTCGGCGGCCACCGCGCCGATGTAGGCTCGTCGCGCGTCGGCGGCCACCTTGAGCATCGCGTCCGCGGCGAGCAGCTTCGTCTGTTCGAAGCGGCGGCTCTCGATCTTCGTCGCGAGCGGCAGCGTCAGGACGCCCAGCACGCCGAGCGTGAACGTGCGGCTGATGCTCAGTTCGTTGCCGCCGTGCGTGCGGCTGAAGCTGAAACCGGGATTCGGCAGACGTCCGGCCTGCACGAGATCAGCCTCCGAAATGCCGAGCTCCGCGTAGGAGGCTTGCAAGCCGCGGTTGTTCAGCAACGCGATCTGGACCGCGTCGTCCATGCTCAAGGGCTTGGCCAGCAGTTCCTGGGTTCGCTTCGCGACGGCGTCCCGGTCCTCGTCGGTTTTCACCAGCACCGCGTCTTTCGCAAGACGTTCGGAGGCGGTCGTCGATACGGTATTGAAGCCGCCGTCTTTCGAAAATGTCGTGCAGCCGGCAAGCAAGGTCAGCGCAACGGCGAGCGCCGCGATGCGGCCGCCCGAAAAAAGTGGCGAGCTCATTTGGCCGGTCCCTCGTGGGTGCTGTGTTCGTGTTCGCTGGGTGGTTTGTGTTCTTTGTGTTCGCCGTCGTTGCCGCGTTCGTTGGAACTGGCCCCGGCGCCGGCGGCCGGCTTCGCGCCGTGGTTCATCCCTTTCATCGCCGATGAATTCATCACCGCGCGATTGAGTTCCTGCCAGCTGGGCGCAGGTTCGTCCCGGTAGGCCCGATAGTCCGCAAAGACGGACGGCGTGCTGAGCGCCGGCACCGACGCGAAGGCGTCGGACGGGTCAGGATGTGGGGTGTCGGCTTGCACGAGCGCCGGCAACAATGCCGCCGCGCCGAGCAGCGCCGCGATAAACATTCGCATGATTTTTTCTCGTCGTCAGTCACCTGGATGGCCGAAGCACGGCCTTCAGGACGAAATTGCGCATCGCAGCCGAGGCCGCGACGAAGGGCTAGACGAGGGAGATGCGGGGAGGTCGTTCGATGCCGCTCGTCAGAAACGACGCGACGTGGACCGAGGGAGGAAGAGGAACCGCGAAGTGAGCGATGCCGGCGGGCGCCGCCACGGCGGGAAGCGCAAGCAAGCCGACGCCCAGACAGCAGGACGCGCAGGTCCCGCAACTGTGCGCATGAGGCGCGCCGCGGTGTTGGTGGCCGTGATCGTCGTGATCGCCGCCGTCGGCCATCGTCAGCTCATGCATATGATGATCGTGAGCGGGGGCGTCCATCTCGGCATGCTGCATGGGCGCAACTTCGCTCCTGATATGCGATGACTCGCATTTCAGGGAGACGGCCGCGAACGCCTGAACCGGAAGGCTTAGCATGAGCAGCACGATGACGAAGAGTTTGCGCCAATACGACATGGAAATGGAGTCTAGCACGCAGTTTGGGAGGGCCGTAAGGCTGGAATCGGTGCTGATACGGCCGTCGCGCAGGAAAAGCGGCAACGGCTCAACGCAGATACGCCTCGAAGCTTAATTGCGTCAGCGTGACGACGGCATGGCTGCAACATGACCAAATTTTCAGACTCGATCGAAGATGAACAAACTGTCATTTTGCCGCCATGTTCGATCCACCTTTCGCCCACTACGCTGCGTGCACTAGACTCGTCGTGTCGGAACCGGCGACCGGCGACCGGCACATACCTACTACACCACCACCTGCCATGCGGATACTCATAGTCGAAGACGAACCGAAAATGGCGTCCTATCTCCGCAAGGGGCTGACGGAGGCAAGCTACACGGTCGACCTCGCCGACAATGGCAAGGACGGCCTCTTTCTCGCCTTGCACGAAGACTTCGATCTGATCGTGCTCGACGTGATGCTGCCTGAGCTGAATGGTTTCCAGGTGCTCAAGCGGCTGCGGGAACAGAAGCAAACGCCCGTTCTGCTCCTGACGGCGCGAGACACGGTGGAAGACAAGGTCGAAGGCCTCGAACTCGGCGCCGACGACTACCTCTCGAAGCCCTTCGCCTATGCGGAGTTTCTCGCTCGCATCCGCTCGCTGTTGCGACGCGCACCGCGTGGCGCGCGCGACGTGCTGCTCATTGCCGACCTGGAAGTGGATCTGATCAAGCGCCGGGTCCATCGGGGAGGCACTCGCATCGACCTCACCGCCCAGGAGTTCGCGCTGCTTCAGTTGCTGGCCGAACGCCAGGGCGAGGTGCTCACGCGCACGTTCATCACGTCGCAGATCTGGGACATGAACTTCGACAGCGACACCAACGTGGTGGACGTAGCCGTGAAACGCGTGCGCGCCAAGATCGACAACTCGTTCGACAAGAAACTGCTGCACACCGTGCGGGGCATGGGTTATGTGCTCGAGGACCGCTCGTGACGACGGTGGCCGGCCGTCGTTCGCCCCGTTCCTATTCGTTGCTGAAACGGTTGACGCTCGCTTTCTCCGCCGCCGCGATCGTGGTGTTCGCGCTGACGGGTGCATTCCTGTACAACGCGCTGTCGACCGAGTTGCAACGACGCGATGACATCGAAATCACCGGCAAGCTCAGCCAGTTTCTACAGTTGGCGCGAGACGCCGGTTCAACTCGGGCCTTGCGGGGTAACCCGTCCGTGTTCCACGAGGTGTTGCTGTCTCATCCGGGCGTCTATCTCGCCATTTTCGACCGGCGAGGCACGCTCCTCCTTCAGCATTCCGACGAGCCGTCGGCGAACCTCTGGCTTGCGCCCGCCGCGCATCGTGCGAACGAACCGTACACCTGCGGGCCGGCCGGCATCGGTCCGGCGCGCTGCGTATTCGCCGACGAAACGCTGCCGTCCGGCGAATCGGTTCACGTGCTGCTGGTTCGCGCGGCCGCCGAACGGCAATCGCTCCTGGAAAGCTATCGGATCGACATCTGGCTGGCGGTCGCGGTCGGGGCGGCGCTGGTCGGCGCGTTGGGTTATGCGGTCGCGCGGCGCGGCTTTTCACCGGTCAAAAGCATCGGGAGGCAAACCTCGCGCATCGAGGCTCACAATCTGAGCGAGCGGCTGGATATTCAGGGAGGACCGATCGAGCTTCAGGACATCGCGTTCTCCGTCAATCGCATGCTCGACCGTCTCGAACGCGCGTTCGTGCGTCTCTCGCAGTTTTCGTCCGACCTCGCGCACGACATGCGCACACCGCTCGCCAACGTGATCAGTTCGTCGCAAATCACGTTGTCGCGCCCCCGAACCACCGACGAATACGAAGCGCTCATCGACTCGAATATCGAGGAATGCGAGCGGCTTCAACGGATGATCGAGAGCATGCTGTTTCTCGCGCGCACGGACAACGCGCAGCAGCACATCAAGATGGTGGAACTCGACGCCGAAAGCGAATTGCGCCGGCTCGCGTCTTATTTCCAGGGACTCGCCGAGGAAGCGGGTGTGCATTTCGTCGTGCAAGGGAACGCTCGGCTGTTCGCGGACGCGACGCTCTTGCGCCGCGCAGTGAGCAACCTGATATCGAACGCGCTCGACCATGCGTTTGCCGGGACCGCGGTTGAACTCAGCTTGTACGATTCGCCGAAATATGTCGCGATCGAAGTCGCCAATCATGGGCCGGCGATTCCTCAGGAACATGCCGACCGGATTTTCGAGCGCTTCTATCGGGTCGATGCCGCGCGGCACGGTTCGGCGCGCAATGCGGGCTTGGGTCTTGCCATCGTCAAGTCGATCATGGAATTGCATCGCGGCAAGGTCGACGTCGCGAGTTCAGTTGATCGCACGACCTTCACGCTGTATTTTCGGCGGGAGATTGCGGTCTGAATGCGACGCGCGCGGCTGCTTGACTTTACCGTCGTGGGAAGGTTCAAACTGAGTGTTCTGTTTGATTACCGGAGCAAAAAAATGGAATTCCAGGTGAAGGACATGTCATGCGGCGGATGCGCCAATTCGATCACCCGCGCGGTCACTCATGCCGATCCCGCAGCGAAGCTCGAGATCGATGTCGCCGCCAAAGTCGTGAAAATCGATTCGGCGTTGCCACCCGAGCGTCTGCTCGCCGTGATCGAAGAGGCGGGATTTCATCCGACGCTCGGCGCGTAGCATCGGCATCAGCGCCACGCGTGCTGAAAATGACTCATCCAAGGAGTTTGAAGATGAAAAAGCTTTACGTCCTTCGCACCGTATCTCTTTGCATGGGCCTGGCATTCGGCGTCGCGACATTTTCCGTCTCCGCGCAACAAGGCGCATCGATGCACGGGATGGATATGTCCGCCTCCGCGGATGCAGGCTCGAATTCCTCGACCTCGGCCTTCGAGAAAGCGGACAAGGAGATGATGGCGAAGATGAGCTCGCCGCCCTATACCGGAGATGCCGATAAGGACTTCGTGTCGCATATGATTCCGCACCACGAAGGCGCCATCGAGATGGCCAAGGTGCAGTTGAAATATGGCAAGGATCCCGAGCTGAGGCGCCTGGCAAAGAACATCATCAAGGCGCAGCATGATGAAATCGCGTTCATGCAACGGTGGCAGGCGAAGCACGGCGGGAAGTGACGAAACCGCGTCATCCTCCAACGCTGTCCACGCGCTATTTTCCCGCTCAGGCTGTCGTCAGTTGCTGACGCAGCAAATGCCGACCGAATATCCGCCAATGGTCGGTTGCTTGCTCCAGCTAGCGCAACCGCTCAAACACAAGGCGAGACAGATAATCGCGATTTTCATTTTGTGCCCCCGGGTTAATGGAACGGGATTGTAATGTCTGTTACCGGGCAGCGCTGAGTCGGCAACGAAGGGACGCTTTATTTTTTACAGCACCAGCCGAACTGATGGAACCCATCGGCGGACCACAAAAGGAAAAAGCCCCGTAAGCGGTTAGACTTACGGGGCTTTTTGTTCCGCTTTGGCGGAGACGGAGGGATTCGAACCCTCGATCCAGGTTTTGGCCCAGATGCTCCCTTAGCAGGGGAGTGCCTTCGACCTCTCGGCCACGTCTCCCAAACTTTCGGTCGCGCAGGGAGTCAGCGCGACGAAGCCAAGATAATAGCGGGCCGAACCGCGAAGGTCAATGTCTACCGCACAGTTTTCGTGCCAGATTCGTCACCGCCAACGCAATTCGTTCACATTGGCCGCGCGCACCGCAGAAACCACCAAAGCGGCGTGTTCGTGCGCCTCGCGGTTGCCGGCAAATTACGCCTGATCCAGTTCGAATGCCTTATGCAGCGCGCGCACGGCGAGTTCCATGTACTTCTCGTCGATCAGCACCGAAATCTTGATTTCGGAGGTCGAAATCATCTGGATGTTGATGCCCTCTTCCGACAGCGTGCGGAACATCGTGCTAGCGATACCCACGTGCGAACGCATGCCGACGCCGACCACCGAAACCTTCGACACTTTCGGGTCGCCCAGCACCTGCTCGGCCTGCACATGACCCTTCACCTGGCCGGTGAGGATATCCATCGCGCGCTGATAGTCGCCGCGGCCGACCGTGAACGTGAAAGCCGTTTTGCCTTCGACGCTCTGGTTCTGGATGATCATGTCGACGTCGATATTCGCGTCCGCCACCGGACCGAGAATCTGATACGCGATGCCCGGCTTGTCGGGCACACCCATCACGGCGATGCGAGCTTCGTCGCGCTGAAACGCGATGCCCGAGATGACTGCTTTTTCCATGGTCTCGTCTTCTTCAAAAGTAATCAGGGTGCCCGACTTCATTTCAGCGTCGAGCGGTATCAGCGGATCGGTCAGGCTCGACAGCACGCGCGTCTTAACCTTGTATTTGCCGGCGAATTCCACCGAGCGGATCTGCAGCACCTTTGAACCCAAACTGGCCATTTCCAGCATTTCTTCGAACGTCACGCGATTGAGGCGACGCGCTTCTTCCACCACCCGCGGGTCGGTCGTGTAGACCCCGTCGACGTCCGTATAAATCAGGCACTCATCGGCTTTCAACGCAGCCGCGACCGCGACCGCCGACGTGTCCGAACCGCCGCGGCCGAGCGTGGTGATATGACCGTCGGGGTCGATGCCCTGAAAGCCCGTGATCACCACCACCTTGCCCGCGTCGAGATCGCGCAGCACGCGCTCGCCGTCGATTTCGCTGATGCGCGCTTTAGTGAACGCGCTATCCGTCTTGACCGGCACTTGCCAGCCGGCGTAGCTGACCGCCTCGACGCCGGCTTCCTGCAGCGCGATGGCGAGCAGACCGGAGCTGACCTGCTCGCCGGTGGCGGCGATCATGTCGAGTTCGCGCGGGCTCGGCTGGCCGGTGATTTCTTTCGCGAGACCGAGCAAGCGGTTCGTTTCGCCGGACATTGCCGACGGCACGACGACCATCTTGTGGCCGGCCTTGTGCCATTTCGCTACGCGCCTGGCGACGTTCTTGATGCGCTCGACCGAGCCCATCGAGGTGCCGCCGTATTTATGTACGATGAGTGCCATTGTCGTTCTGAACTGGAGGAGAAACCGCGCTGGCGCGCTGGAGACGACCGCACACAAGCACGACAGCGCAACGTTTCTGGAACGACGGCAAAGTGTGTGGCGGCGTAGATGCAGCGCGCGTGCAGCACGCGCGGATTTGCCCGTGAATGATCGCTAATGGCTTACCGGAAACTACGCAACACGATCGGCAAAACGACAAAAGCGACGGCAAAAGCGGGCCGGGCAAACAAGCTAAAGTACCCGATCGGGCGTAAAAAGACAAGCCGAAACGGCCGTCGCGAGACTCGGAATACGGGCTGCAAAGGCTTATTTCATGCGGTTTTGCGCCCTGTTTCGGGATCCGTCGCAGCGACAACCGGGATGTCCGACCGGCCGGTCAGGCAAGCAGCAGGTCTTCGCGCCACATGATCGTGACGCGCGGTTCAGCCACGTTCGCGTCTTCAGGCAAGGCCGCGCGGTTGACTCCGAGCAAGGGCACGAACAGCAATTCGTCGCCGACGTAAAGCAGTGGCACGTCGCGTTTCCACGCGGGAATGCCGCGCTCCTGGAACAGGTTCTTCAAGGTCCGGCTCGGCGCGTCCGGTAAAGCGCCTTTGCGCATGCGCTCACCGCCACTGCGCGGGCGCACGCTCAACACAGCGCGGCGCAAAACGCTTGTGGGAATCGTGTCGGTGTCGTCCTGAGTTGCCGCGGCATCGGTAGGAGCAGCGGCATCGGCGAACACGAACGTGCCACGCCATTGCGGCAAGCGCCAGGCCGCCTCCCCTTGCCACGCTAGTTCGCTCACGGCACGCGCGGCGAGCGCGGTTTCGTCGGCGGGTTCGCTGCTATCGCCCGCTTCCCAATAGACGAGGCCGCGATAACTGCGCAACGCATGACCCGCGTGATCGATCCGCAGACTATGCCCTTCGCCCGCTTCACCCACTTCGCGCAGTTGACGCAGCGCGTCGGCAACTCGCGCGCTCGACGCGGCCACGAGTCCTAGCGTGCGCATCCAGTAACGCATCAGGTTGAGCGCGCGATCGTCGTCGAGCGCGAGCAGCACGTCGTGCGCGAGCGCGCGGCCTTCGTCGCGTGACGCCGTCTCCATGTCGATGCGCGCGAGCGCGTCGAGCAGACGCTGCGCCGACGCGGCATGCGCCGCCGTGCGTGCAAGCGCATCGCGAAAACCAGGAAAGTGGACGGCCAGCGTCGGCGTCACTTCATGGCGCAATGCATTGCGAGCGTAGCGTGTATCCGCGTTCGATTCGTCGTCGATCCAGCGCAGCGCGCGAGCGTTCGCATACTGCTCGAGTTGCGCGCGCAGCAGATGAAGCAAAGGCCGCACGCGCAGTGCCGACGCACCCGCCGGCAAGTACTCCGGCGCCATCGCCGCGAGACCCGCGAGGCCCGCTCCCCGCAGCAGTTGCAGCAAGACGGTCTCAGCCTGATCGTCCGCGTGCTGCGCGAGCCATAGCGAGTGAATACCGCGTGCCGCGCACATGGCGTCCAGCGCACGATAACGCGCATCGCGCGCCGCGGCCTCGACGCTCACGCCCGAATCGTGCGCGACCTGGACGCGCTGAGCCTCGAATTCGACGCCGCGCTCGCGCGCGAACGCCTCGCAATGCGCGAGCCATTCGTCGGCGCGCGCGCTCAAGCCGTGATGCACGTGCAGCGCCACACAACGCGACGCGCCGGCCACGCGCACAACCGCATCGAGCAGCACGCTCGAATCGACGCCTCCGCTCAACGCCACCGCGATGCGCGCGCTTGCAGGCAACGCGGACAGCGCAACGCCGACCGCATCGAGAACGAGGCGGTCGGCGGGAGAGTCGGCGGTGGAGGTCACGTCGTTAGCGCGCGAAGCGCCGAAAGTGAACGCGCGCGGGCTTAGGCACCCGGCGTCGTTTCCTTGAACTTGCCGTACGACATCAGCCGTTCGAAACGGCGTTGACGCAGGTCGTTGATGCTCATGCCCTGGAACTGGCGCAGCGAGTCGGCGAGTGCGCGGCGCAGCATGGCGGCCATGCCCTTCGGATCGCGATGCGCGCCGCCGAGCGGCTCGTTGACGATCTTGTCGATCAGGCCGAGCGCCTTCAGACGATGCGCGGTCAGGCCGAGCGCTTCCGCCGCCTCGGGCGCCTTGGCGGCGCTCTTCCACAGAATCGACGCGCAGCCTTCCGGCGAGATCACAGAATATGTTGAAAATTGCAGCATCAGCACACTGTCGCCAACGGCGATCGCGAGCGCGCCGCCCGAACCGCCCTCACCGATGATCGTGGCGATCAGCGGCGTTTTCAGCTCAGCCATCACGTACAGATTGCGGCCGATCGCTTCGGACTGGCCGCGCTCTTCCGCGCCGATGCCGGGATACGCGCCCGGCGTGTCGATGAACGTGAAGATCGGCAAGCCGAACTTCTCGGCAAGACGCATCAGACGCTCCGCCTTGCGATAGCCCTCGGGACGCGGCATGCCGAAATTGCGCAGCGCGCGCTCCTTGGTGTCGCGCCCCTTCTGGTGGCCGATCACCATGCAGGCCTGCCCGTTGAAACGCGCGAGGCCGCCGACGATCGACAGGTCGTCCGCATAATTGCGGTCGCCGTGCAACTCATGGAAGTCGGTGAACAGCTCGTTCACGTAGTCGAACGTGTACGGGCGTTGCGGATGGCGGGCGATTTGCGAAACCTGCCAGGGTGTGAGGTTCGCGTACAGATCCTTGGTGAGCTGTTGACTCTTCTTGGACAGCCGCTCGATCTCTTCCGAAATATCGACGGCCGAATCGTCCTGCACGAAGCGCAATTCTTCGATCTTCGCTTCGAGTTCAGCGATCGGCTGTTCGAAATCCAGAAAGGTGGTCTTCATTGTTTGTAATCCTTGGACTTACCGGCAGCGCGTATTCTAACCGCGCCCGCCGATATCAAAACCATCTCGCAACTATCAATTTTTTACAATTGATAGTTTCTGAAAGGCGTCACTTCCTGTTTTTCAGTAATCGACCGGCAATGGATCAAGACTACGCCACATATACCAGGTGGCAACGGTGCGCCACGGCTCCCAGTTTGCCGCGACCTCGCGCGCCTCGCTACGCGTAACCGGTTCACCGCTGAAGTAGTTGACGCTGATCGCGCGGATCAGGCCCAGGTCGTCGAGCGGCAGGACGTCCGGGCGCGACAGGTTGAAGATCAGGAACATCTCCGCGGTCCACCGGCCGATGCCGCGAATCTGCGTGAGCTCGGCGATCACCGCCTCGTCTTCCATCGAGGTCCACTTGCCGACGTGCAATGCCCCGGAGACGAAATGCTGCGCGAGATCGAGCACATACTCCGCCTTGCGCTTGGACAACCCGCACGCGGTGAGCTTTTCCTGACCGAGCTTGATGAACTGCTGCGGCACGAGCTTCGAACACGCCGCCTCGACTCTTGCCCAGACCGCTTGTGCGGACGCCACCGAAATCTGCTGCCCGACCACCGAACGCGCAAGCGTGACGAACGGATCGCCACGGCTCAGCAAATGCACCGGGCCAAATTTCGGAATCAGTTTCTTCAGAATACGATCGCGCTTGACGAGGTCCGCACACGCCTTGTCCCAATACGCCGGACGCGTGACTTCAGGCGTGAGGCCGCCGATCTGCACCGGCACCGCCACTTCGGTTGCGCTGGCGGCTGGCCCGCCCGCATTCGAGGACACGCGCGTCTTGCGCACGACTTCGCCTTCGTGCGTGTCGCGCGCGAGTTCCTGCACGTCGCCCGCGAGTTCGGGCGGCAAGGCACCATTGCTTTTTGCCCGCACTGTACGCGACGGCGTTTTGGCGCGCTTCGCCACAGGCGCATGGGCATGCGCCGATGCGCCGTTGAGCGCGCGTTTGACGGCGGCCTTTTTCGTTGCGCCCGCCGCTGCGCTCGCGCCGGTCTTCGCCGGCGCTCCAGCGGCTTTCGACGATACTTTCTTCACCGCGCTGCTGCCCGCGCGAGCCGACGTTCGTGTCGACTTTGCCGCGGCTGCCGCGTTTGTTTGAGACGTGGCTCGTTTAGCCGGCGTCTTCGTGGCCGTTGCCATCCTGCCTCCTGCCTGGCGAGTCGATCAAAGGGAAGCTCGAGGTGCGCTCACACGCGCCGCCACTCGGTCAATCCGCCGGGTTTGTCTTCAAGTGCAACGCCGGCCTCGAGCAATTCCGCCCGGAGCCGGTCTGCTGCCGCATAGTCCTTCGCCTGCTTGGCGGCCACGCGCGCGGCGATCTTCGCTTCGATCGCGGCGGCGTCGAGCGCGCCTTCGGCTGCTGCCCCCGCTGCCTGCTGCAGGTATGCACGCGGCTCGCGGCCGAGCAGTCCGATCACCCGCCCGAGCGAGCGCAACTGACGGGCCAGCGCGGGGTCGCGCGTGCGGTTTACTTCAGTTGCCAACTCAAACAGCACCGATACCGCAACCGGCGTGTTGAAGTCGTCGTTCATTGCTGCCTGGAAACGCTGCGCATGCGCTTCGTTCCAGTCGAGCGCGGCGCCGTCCGGCGTGACGTCCTTCAGTGCGGTGTACAAACGCGTGAGGGCGTTGCGGGCGTCGTCGATATGCACGTCGCTGTAATTTAACGGCGAACGGTAGTGCGCGCGTGCGATAAAAAACCGCACGACCTCGGCATCGTACTGCGCCAAAACTTCTCGAATCGTAAAGAAGTTATTCAACGACTTCGACATCTTCTCATTGTCGATCTGCACGTAGCCGTTGTGCATCCAGTAATTGACGAAGGTTTGGCCGGTAGCGGCTTCACTTTGCGCGATTTCGTTTTCATGGTGCGGAAACTGCAGGTCCTGCCCGCCGCCATGAATGTCGAAACGCTCGCCGAGCAACGTGCAGCCCATCGCCGAGCA
Organism: Paraburkholderia sp. 22099; assembly: GCF_052045835.1. NCBI lineage: Bacteria > Pseudomonadati > Pseudomonadota > Betaproteobacteria > Burkholderiales > Burkholderiaceae > Paraburkholderia > Paraburkholderia sp. 22099. The sequence continues at coordinate 417,405 of NZ_JBQEPU010000001.1, forward strand.
TTCGATATGCCAGCCGGGACGGCCGCGCCCGTACTTCGAATCCCAGCCGGTGTCGGCGGGCTCGTCGGGCTTCGCCTGCTTCCACAGCACGAAGTCGAGCCGGTCTTGTTTCGCGTCGTTGGCCGCGACGCGCTCGCCGGCGCGCAGGTCTTCGAGCGACTTGCCCGAGAGCTTGCCGTAGCCCGCGAACTTGCGCACCGCGTAGTTCACGTCGCCGTCGCTCGCCTGGTACGCGTAGCCGTTCGCCTCGAGCGTCTCGATCATGCCGAGCATCTGCGGAATGAAATCGGTGGCGCGCGGTTCGAGGTCCGGCCGCTCGATGCCGAGCGCGTCCGCGTCTTCATGCAACGCGTTGATGAAGCGGTCGGTCAGTGATTTGATCGTCTCGCCGTTCTCGACCGCGCGCCGGATGATCTTGTCGTCGATATCCGTGATGTTGCGCACGTAGGTCACTTCGTAACCGAGCGTGCGCAACCACCGCTGCACGATATCGAACACGACCATCACCCGCGCATGACCGACGTGACAATAGTCGTACACGGTCATCCCGCAGACGTACATCCGCACGACGCCCTCTTGCAGCGGCACGAAAGTTTGCTTGTCACGCGCGAGCGTGTTGTAGATGCGCAGTGATTCCATAGAGAGCGGTGCGTGGGCCGAAAGAAATCCGCAATGTGTTTCGTGCCGCGGCTTGGTACATGACGTGCCCCGCGAAAAGACGACGGGTGCGCTCTGTACAGCAACACGCACAGCAGCAAACCGGTGCACCTGGTGCGGCGCTCGGGCTGCAAGTCAGGTTGCGCTCAGTCTACGATCAAGGCGGAGACGACCACGAGTGGCGAAAAGACAGCCGGCGGTTCGACGGAACGCGCAGACCTTTTGTTAGAATGGCTCGGAGTATAACATCCAGACCCGAGCCTATGAAACCTTCCAGCGGCCGCGCGCGCAGCGCTGCGACCCTCGCCGCGACGGCCTTTTGCGCCGTCGCTCTCACGGTTGCACCGGGCACCGCGGCATACGCGCAGCGAGCCGCGCCGATGCCGCAAGGCCCCGCCGTGCGCGACAACACGCCGGAGATCGACGCGTCGATTGCGCAGAAGAACTGGGAAGCTTCCCTCGCCCAGCTCGACGCGCGCATCGCGTCGCATCCGCAGGACGCGCAGGCAAAGTTCAAGCGCGGCACGGTGCTGGCCCACCTGAATCGCGACGACGAGGCGATCACCGCGTTCACTGAACTCACGCAAACCTACCCCGAGTTGCCCGAGCCGTATAACAACCTCGCCACGCTCTACGCGAAGCACGGCCGTTATACCGAGGCGCGCGCCGCGCTCGAAACGGCGACCAAGGTGAACCCCGGCTACGGTCTCGCGTACGAGAACCTCGGCGACCTGTATTTGCGCATGGCCAACGAAGCCTACCGTCGCGCGCAGAGTCTCGGCAAAGTAAGCGCCACGACCACGCAGCGCCTCACTGACATCCAGAATATCGTCTCGCCGCCCAAGACCGCAAAGCCGGCGAAGAAAGCCGCCGTCACGCCGCAAGAAGACTACACCGCGCGCGCCACGTCGAACATCACGGAAACGCCGAGCTTCCAGTACGGCGGCGCGAACGGCTCGCTCGCCATGCCGCCTTACATGGCGCCGTCGCGGTAAAGCCGTCCCTTATCCGGCACCACGTTTTTTCCAACCCCGAGGATTTTCATGAAATGGTTGATGTTGGCGCTCGGCAGCGCCGCCCTGATCGCAAACGCACCCGCATTTGCCCAGTCCGGTTCGCAAGCCGCGCATCCGTCCGTCCTCTTCAAGACATCGGAAGGCGACATCCGCGTCGAGTTGTATCCTGAGAAAGCGCCGAAGACAGTCGCCAATTTCCTCGACTACGTGAAGTCCGGCCAATACAGCGGCACGATTTTCCATCGCGTGATTCGCGGCTTCATGATTCAGGGCGGCGGTTACACGCAGAGCTTTGCCGAGAAGCCCACGCGCGCGCCGATTCCGCTCGAAAGCCGTAACGGTCTGAAGAACATGGCCGGCACGCTAGCCATGGCGCGCACCAGCGACCCGAATTCGGCCACCGCGCAGTTCTTCATCAACACGGTGGACAACGCCGGCCTCGATTATCCGAATCCCGACGGCAACGGCTACGCGGTGTTCGGCAAGGTCACGTCCGGCATGGAGGTCGTGAAGAAGATCGAAGGCACGCCCACCACCACGCGCGGCCCGATGAGCGACGTGCCGCAAAAGGCGGTCGTGATCGAGTCGGCCACGGTGGTCGGCAAGTAAGCGCACGAAAGTTCGCACAGGAGCTCGCACCAGGCTTTGCACTGAGGTTCGCACCGGAGTTGCCAGTCAGGCAGCCGCACGAAGCATCGCGTGCAAGCGCGTCAGCGCCGACCCTACGCCCCCGGCGCGGCCCGTCGTCAACTTCCTATGACGACTCGCCGCGTCTTTTACCCACCCCGTTCATCAAAGGATTCCATCATGGTTGAACTGCATACGAACCACGGCGTCATCAAACTCGAACTGGACGCTGAAAAGGCGCCGAAGTCGGTTGAAAACTTCCTCAACTACGTGAAGGCCGGCCACTACGACAACACGGTGTTCCACCGCGTGATCGACGGCTTCATGATCCAGGGCGGCGGTTTCGAACCGGGCATGAAGCAGAAGCCGACGGCCGAGCCGATCAACAACGAAGCCAACAACGGTTTGAAGAACGTCAACGGCTCGGTCGCGATGGCCCGCACCAACGATCCGCACTCGGCAACCGCGCAATTCTTCATCAACGTGAACGACAACGACTTCCTGAACCACTCGTCGCCCACGCCGCAAGGCTGGGGCTACGCGGTGTTCGGCAAGGTGGTCGAAGGCATGGACATCGTCGAGAAGATCAAGAAGGTCAAGACGGGTTCGAAGGGCTTCCATCAGGACGTGCCGGTCGACGACGTCGTGATCGAAAAGGCCGTGATCGTCGACTAAGCGCCAACCCGGCACCTACTCGGCACCCACTCGTTGAACTGACATCAGGCACCTTCAATGCTGCAAGAAAAGCCGCTGCGAAGCGTCGCCGCGGGCGTGCCTGGCGAGGGCAAACGCCCGCACGCCGCACGCCCGTTTTTTTTCCTCTCCGACATTCATTTGAGCGAGGCGATTCCGCATACGGTTTCCGCCTTCGAACGCTTTATCCACGTCACCGCCGAACAGGCCGATTCGGTTTTCATTCTCGGCGACCTGTTCGAATACTGGATCGGCGACGACATGCTCGCGGAGCCATTCGCGGCGCGCATGGCGGCGCTGCTGCACACGTTGTCCGAGCGCGGCATCGGGCTCTACATCATGCACGGCAATCGCGATTTTCTGCTTGGCAAGCGGTTCATGAAAGCAGCCGGCGCGATCTGGCTGCCCGATCCGTTCGTGATCACCGCATTCGGCACGCGCATCGCGCTCGCGCACGGCGACCGCTTATGCACCGCGGACCGCGGCTATCAGATGTTCCGGCGGTTTGCGCGCAGCGGTTTCGCGCAGATGCTGTTTCTCGCATGGCCGTTTCGCTGGCGCCAGGCGCTCGCCGAAAACATGCGCCTGAAAAGCGAGCAAGGCCGCTCGCGGCCGGTCTCGCCGAAGTACGACGTGACGCCGAAGGGCGTCGCGGCGCTGTTCAAGTCGTCCAAGGCGGCGACGATCATCCACGGACACACGCACCGGCCGGCGCGGCATCGCGAGCCGGGCGGCATGCGCTGGGTACTGCCGGATTGGGATCTCGACCACGGCGAGCGCCGTGGCGGGTATTTGCGCGTCGACGCCGAAGGGATTCGGGCGCTGCCGCTGGATTGAACGAGGCGCCCTCGTCGTCATCGAGCGCGCTCGCGTGCCTCACCGGCGGCTACGGCAACGCTCCGTTGCGCACGTGCGGTTCGTTGATTCGCACCGCGGGGCCAAGCCTCAGCGCTCCGCTGCCACCCCTTCCTCCTTTCCTGCAATCGCGGCCGACAGGCGCCGCAGATCGAGCAGCGCCGCATCGGCGCCTTGCAGTCCTTCGAGACTCGTGCCCAGCCGCTCCAGCGCGTCGACGATTTCATCGATGCGCTTCGCCTGCGTCGCGGCGTGATCGATCAGGCCGTGGATCGCGAGCGACACCGGGTCGTCCGCATTCGGCGTGATGCCGTACGCGCAGAACGCGCTGCTTTGCGGCACGTGTTTTGCGTTGCGGGCCGCGCCGTTGGATCCAGTATCGGACGCGGCGCAATCCACCGCCGAAGCGACGGCTGCCGCCGCCGGAACGATGATCCGCGCGGGGTTGCCCACCGCCGTGCCGCGCGCCGGCACGGGCTTCGTGACCACCGCGTTCGAACCGATCTTGGCCTCCTCACCGATCGTGAAGCCGCCCAGCACCTTCGCCCCCGCCCCGACGATCACGCCGCGCTCGAGCGTGGGATGCCGTTTCGCGCCGCGCGTGAGCGACGTGCCGCCGAGCGTGACGCCCTGGTAGATCGTGCAGTCGTCGCCGATCTGGGCGGTCTCGCCGATCACCACCCCCATGCCGTGATCGATGAACACGCGCCGGCCCACGGTGGCGCCCGGATGAATTTCGATGCCCGTCATGAAGCGCGCCATCTGCGAGACGAAGCGCGCGAGCCAGCGCCGCCGCGCCCGCCAGCATGCATGCGCGAGCCGGTGCAATACGAGTGCGTGCAGGCCCGGATAACACGTCAGGACTTCCCAGGCGCTGCGGGCGGCGGGATCGCGCTCGCGGATCGTGGCGATGTCTTCGCGAAGTCTCTTGAACATGGCAGGGACGGTATTGGGGGGACCATAAACCTCCGGCGCGGCGAAGCCACGCGCGGCGGGGCGCTGCTGCATAGCAGATCCGCAGCTTTGCTTAGAACGTTTCGAGCGATTGTAGGGCGATTGCGCGAAACCTGCCGGAAGTCCACGCTGCCGGCAAGGTCGGCGTTTGGAGAACGGCCAAGGTGGCGGGACGAGTCGACGTCGAATTCGCGGCACGCGATTCGCGCTTCACGTTGCGTTATCGGGAAGCCGTCCGCGCCTCGCGCTTATGCGTCCTTACGCGTCTCACGCGCCGTCGCCGCCGGGACGTTTGGTCTTCAACAGAATGTGCTTGGCGATGCCGCGCACGATATTGACTTCCTCACGCTCCAACCCGGAACGCGCGAAGAGGCGGCGCAAGCGCGACATCAGTTTCTTCGGATTGGCGGGATCGAGAAAGTCGAGCGCAACCAGCGCGCTTTCCAGATGCGTGAACATGCTTTCGATTTCGTCGCTCGCCGCCCGCGGGCCGGCCGGCTCGCCCTGCCCCGCAGCCGTTAGTGCCACTGCGGACGCCGCGCTCGATGCTTCATCCGCGGACAGATAGGCCGTGCGCAATTCATACGCCAGCACTTGCACGGCTTGCGCGAGATTGAGCGAACTGTAGGCCGGATTGGCCGGGATATGCGCGAGCGCGCTGCAACGCTCCACGTCCTCGTTCGACAGACCCGTGCGCTCGTTGCCGAACACCAGCGCGATCTCGCCATGCCCCGCCTGTTCGCGCGCGACACCGGCCGCGGCGCGCGGCGTCCATTGGGGGGGGCCGTATTCGCGCAGCCGCGCGGTCAGCGCGACCGACCAATGCACGCCGCTCAAGGCTTCGGCGAGCGTCGGCACGACATGCGCGGACGCCAGCACGTCGTCGGCGCCGCTCGCCATCGCGATGGCTTCCGGATCGCTTTGCACGTGCGCAACGCGCGGCGACACGAGCACGAGACGCGAGAACCCCATGGTTTTCAGCGCGCGCGCCGCCGCGCCGACATTGCCCGGATGGCTCGGCTCGACGAGCACGAAGCGCGTCGAGGTGAAGCCGCCGCGCAACTCGGCCACGGCGGGATCGGAAGAATAGTGGGTGTGGTCCACGGTGGCGTTCTGCAAGCTAAAGAACGCGTATGGTAGCGCCAACCCCGCTGCGGCTCCGAATTGCGCGTGGATGCGGATGAATCGAAGGCGCGGCCTGCGCAAGTACGCCGCGCGAATTTGCGCGTTCCGGGCCCGCGCGGCGCATTCCCGACGACACCCCATGCAAAGCGCACCGCCTCGACGCCCGGACTCAGGTAAAATAGCGCGATTCGCGTCCGGCCATGCATGGGCGCCTCGTTCTTATTCAATTCGTCTCCGTCGGCGGAATGCGCACCGGGTCCTGTATCGGGCGGGCGTTCCGTGTTGTTTCCGCGCCTCTCGGTGGCGCCCAATCAGCGCACGCTTAGCGCTCAATTACCGGCAAGCAGCCGCGCTGCCCCGGCACAAGGATCCAGTCTCATGCATCCCATGCTCAATATCGCTGTGAAGGCCGCGCGCCGCGCAGCCCAGATCATCAACCGCGCATCGCTCGATCTCGATCTCATCCAGGTCAGCAAGAAACAGCACAACGATTTCGTCACGGAGATCGACAAAGCGTCCGAAGCGGCGATCATCGACACGCTCAAGACCGCCTACCCCGAGCACGCGATCCTCGCGGAAGAATCCGGCAAGTCGGACAACGAATCCGAATTTCAGTGGATCATCGATCCGCTCGACGGCACCACCAATTTCATCCACGGTTTTCCGTATTACTGCGTGTCGATCGCGCTCGCCCACAAGGGCATCGTGACCCAGGCGGTGATCTACGATCCGACCCGCAACGATCTGTTCACCGCCTCGCGCGGCCGTGGCGCGTTCCTGAACGACCGCCGCATCCGCGTGGGCAAGCGCGACCGGCTGGCCGACGGCCTGATCGGCACGGGCTTCCCGTTCCGCGAAACGGATGGCCTTGAAGCGTATGGCCGCCAGTTCGCCGAAATGACCACGGCTTGCGCCGGCCTGCGCCGTCCGGGCGCCGCCGCGCTCGATCTCGCCAATGTCGCGGCCGGCCGCATGGACGGCTTCTTCGAGCAAGGCCTGAATGCGTGGGACGTCGCCGCGGGCAGCCTGCTGATCACGGAAGCCGGCGGTCTGGTCGGCAACTACACGGGCGATTCGAACTTCCTGCACGTCGGCGAAATCGTCGCGGGCAACCCGAAGATCTATGCGCAGATGGTCCCGATCCTGTCGCGCTACAGCCGCACGCGCCAGCAACCGGCTTAAGGCGTCTTGCCGAGCCGGCTGTCAAGGCCGGCTCGTGCCGTTCAGTCAAGGTTTCTGGAACGCGACGCACCTGAACACACAAGCGGCTTCGGCCGCTTTTGTGTTTGCGAGCCTGCATGCCGCACGCGTTCATGCTACAAAGCGGGAAGCCGCGCCGGCCCGTCCGATTGCCGGCTGCGTTTCGCGCATCCTCACCGACCCCGCTTTGCGCCAGATTTGCGCGCAGCTTCCCATCCGCTTCATGAAAAAAGGCTTCTACACGATCATCGCGGCGCAGTTCATTTCGTCGCTCGCGGACAATGCCCTGTTGATCGCCGCCATCGCGTTGCTATCGGTGATTCGTTCGGCCGCCTGGGTCACGCCGCTGCTGCAGATTTTCTTCACCGTCTCCTACGTGTTGCTCGCACCGTTCGTGGGCGCATTCGCCGACGCATTGCAAAAGCGGCACGTGATGTTCATCTCCAATGCGTTGAAAGCGAGCGGCTGCCTGATGATGATCGCGGGCGTCCACCCGATGATCGCGTACGGCGTGGTCGGCTTCGGCGCAGCCGCGTATTCGCCGGCCAAGTACGGCATTCTCACCGAACTGCTGCCCGCGGAAAAACTCGTCAAGGCGAACGCGTGGCTCGAATCGGCCACCGTGCTGTCGACCATCGTCGGCACGATGGTGGGCGGCGCACTGATCAGCAGCTTCGCCGATAAATTCGTCGCGCACACGCATCTGCCGCTGATCCGCTCCTCCGCCGATCTGGCGATGTTCGCGGTGATGATCACCTATGCGATCGCGGCGGCCATCAACGTCTTCATTCCCGACACCGGCGCGCGCTATCCAAACCGCCTCGCCGAGCCGGGCAAGCTGGTCAGCGACTTCCATCACTGCTTTCACGTGCTGTGGGCCGACAAGCTCGCGCAGATCGCGCTGTGGGTCACGACGCTGATGTGGGGCGGCGCGGTGACGCTGCAGTTGCTGGTCCTCAAATGGGCCAACGTGAACCTGGGGCTGTCGCTGTCGAAGGCCGCGGTGATGCAGGGCGTCACAGGGCTCGGCATCGCGCTCGGCGCGGCCGCCGCGGCCGCCTTCATTCCGTTGCGCGGCTCGTTGCGCGTGCTGCCGGTCGGCATTCTGACAGGCGCGGTGGCGATCGCGATGGCGTTCTACAACAAGGACCTGTTTCCCGCCGGCGCGGGCATTCACATCGGCTCGTACGTCGCACCGGTCTATATCCTGCTTGCCTATCCGTTGATGATCCTGCTCGGCGCGCTATCCGGTTTTTTCATCGTGCCGATGAACGCGATTCTTCAGCATCGCGGCGCGACGTTGCTCTCCGCCGGACATTCGATCGCGGTGCAGAATTTCAACCAGAACCTGGCCGTGCTGCTGATGCTCGGCGTGTACGCATTGCTGCTCACCGCGAAAATGCCGGCGCAATGGATCATTGTCGTGTTCGGCTGCTTCATCACGCTGATGATGTGGCTGGCCAAACGGCGCAGCGCGACGAACGAACGCACGGTGGATATGCGCGCGCTGGTGGAAGAGTGACAGAGTGACGGCGTCGCGGCGGGCGGCGACCACGGCCCGGTGCACGCGGCGATTGTCGCGTCGGCCTGCGGTCTGCCCAGTCAATCGGCCGTTCGGCCAGGGTCCGCTCGCGGCGTCGGCAGGTTAAACTCACGCCCTGAACAGCTAACGCAAAAGACACTTGGGATGGGTATTCAAACCGCAGCAGCCAACGACGTCGCACAGCATACGCCGATGATGCAGCAGTACCTGCGCATCAAGGCGGAGCATCCGGGCACGCTGGTGTTCTACCGGATGGGCGACTTCTACGAACTCTTTTTCGAAGACGCGGAAAAAGCCGCGCGCCTGCTCGATCTCACCCTCACGCAGCGCGGCGCGTCGGCGGGCAATCCGATCAAGATGGCGGGCGTGCCGCATCACGCGGTCGAACAGTATCTGGCCAAGCTCGTGAAGCTCGGCGAATCCGTCGCCATTTGCGAACAGATCGGCGACCCGGCTACGTCGAAAGGTCCGGTCGAGCGCAAAGTGGTGCGCGTGGTCACGCCCGGCACGCTGACGGACGCCGCGCTGCTGTCCGATAAGAGCGATGTGTACCTGATGGCGCTGTGCGTCGCGCACAATCGCCGCGGCGTCGCCACGAGCGTCGGACTCGCGTGGCTGAATCTGGCGAGCGGCGCGTTGCGCCTCGCGGAAGTCGCGCCCGACCAGGTCGCGGCCGCGCTCGAGCGGATTCGTCCGGCGGAAATCCTGGTGGCCGACACGCCCTCCGATTCGGTTAGCTGGGCGCCGCCCGTCAATGCGGGCGCCCTCACCCGCGTACCGGCCTGGCACTTCGACATCGCGTCCGGCACGCAGCGTCTGTGCGACCAGTTGGAAGTGGCGGGCCTCGACGGTTTCGGCGCTCATTCGCTGACTTGCGCATGCGGCGCGGCGGGCGCGCTGCTGTTGTACGCGGCGGCCACCCAAGGTCAGCAATTGCGCCATGTGCGCAGCCTCAAGGTCGAATACGAATCCGAGTACATCGGCCTCGATCCCGCCACGCGCCGCAACCTGGAACTCACCGAAACACTGCGCGGCACGGAATCGCCCACGCTGTGTTCGCTTCTCGATACGTGCTGCACGACCATGGGCAGTCGCCTGCTGCGTCACTGGCTGCATCATCCGCCGCGCGAATCCGCCGTGGCGCAGGCGCGTCAGCAGGCAATCGGCGCATTGCTCGACGCGCCGCCGGGCACGGACGTCGATTCGCTGCGCGGCGCGTTGCGGCAGATTTCCGACATCGAGCGGATTACCGGGCGTCTCGCGCTGCTGTCGGCGCGGCCGCGCGATCTGTCGAGTCTGCGCGACACGTTCATCGCGTTGCCCGAGTTGCGCACGCAACTCGCGGCCGTTTCATCCAATGCGGATTCGCTCGCGCGCATCGACGCGTCGCTCGTGCCGCCACAAGCGTGCGTCGAACTGCTTCAGCGCGCGGTAGCGCAGGAGCCGTCCGCGATGGTGCGCGACGGCGGCGTGATCGCGCGCGGCTACGACGCGGAACTGGATGAACTGAGGGATATTTCAGAGAACTGCGGCCAATTCCTGATCGACCTGGAAACGCGCGAGCGGGCGCGCACCGGTATCGGCAATTTGCGCGTCGAGTACAACAAGGTGCACGGCTTCTATATCGAAGTCACGCGCGGCCAGACCGACAAGGTGCCCGACGATTATCGCCGCCGTCAGACGCTGAAGAACGCCGAGCGCTACATCACGCCGGAGCTGAAAACCTTCGAGGACAAAGCGCTGTCCGCGCAGGAACGGGCGCTGGCCCGCGAGCGTTCGCTTTACGACGCGTTGCTGCAAGCGCTGCTGCCCTTCATCCCCGACTGTCAGCGCGTCGCCGCGGCGCTCGCCGAACTCGATCTGCTGGCGGCGTTCGCCGAACGCGCTCGCGCGCTCGACTGGGTCGCGCCGTCGTTCTCGCGGGACGCCGGCATCGACATCGAACAGGGCCGCCATCCGGTAGTCGAAGCGCAGGTCGAGCAGTTCATCGCCAACGACTGCACCCTCACGCCCGAACGCAAGTTACTGCTGATCACTGGCCCGAACATGGGCGGTAAATCGACCTTCATGCGGCAGACCGCGCTGATCGCCCTGCTCGCGTATGTCGGCAGCTACGTGCCGGCGCGGCGCGCGGCATTCGGACCGGTCGACCGCATCTTCACGCGAATCGGCGCGGCCGACGATCTGGCCGGCGGCCGCTCGACCTTCATGGTCGAGATGACGGAAGCCGCCGCGATCCTGAACGACGCGACCCCGCAAAGCCTCGTGCTGATGGACGAAATCGGCCGCGGCACGTCGACGTTCGACGGCCTTGCGCTCGCCTGGGCCATCGCCCGGCATCTGCTCGCGCACAACAATTGCCATACGCTGTTCGCCACGCATTACTTCGAATTGACCCAGTTGCCCGCCGAGTTTCCGAGCGCGGCCAACGTCCACTTGTCGGCGGTCGAGCATGGCGCGCACGGCATCGTGTTCCTGCACGCGGTCAACGAAGGCCCGGCGAATCAGAGCTACGGTTTGCAGGTCGCGCAACTCGCCGGTGTGCCGAACGCGGTGATTCGCGCGGCGCGCAAGCATCTCGCGCATCTCGAACAGCAATCGGCGGCGCAACCCGCGCCGCAACTCGACCTGTTCGCCGCGCCCATGCCGATGCTGCTCGAAGACGCCGACGACGAACGCGATGCCGGGCCCGACGCGGCGAGCGCATCGCCTGCCGTACAAGCGCTTGTCGAGCGTTTGCGCGCAATCGATCCGAACGACCTGCGCCCGCGCGAAGCGCTCGATCTGCTATACGAACTGCATGAACTGGCCGCCGCGCCGGATGCGGATCATTGACGCACGGAGCCACCGGCCGCGCCCGCGCGAATCCCGCGCGGCGCTGAGTCTCGTCCTCTCGCTCATGGGCGGCCTCGTAGCGCCGGCCGTGCTGCGCGCACTTTTGGTGCTCTGCGCGCCGTTCGCGTTCGCCGCGCCCGCGCATGCCGAAGCGCCACGCTATTCGTTCGCGGTCATCGCGGGCACGATGCAAAGCGCGGCCGACGAAGCGCCCACGCAACGCCTGATCGATGCAATCGGTCGCGAGCGCGACGTGTCGTTTATCGTTTACGACGGCAATCTGAAGGGCGCGAAGGAAGCCTGTCGCGATGCGTTGTATGAGCGTCGCCACGCGCTGCTCGAAACGTCACGGCCCGCCCTCTTCTTCATTCCGGGTCAACATGACTGGGCCGACTGCGGGACCGCCGAAGCCGGCGGCTTCGATCCGGTGGAACGGCTCGACCAGTTGCGTCAAACGCTCTTCTCCGACGCCACGTCGATGGGCCAGAATCCGATTGCGCTGACACGCGAAAGTGAAGTGTCACGCTTTCGTCCGTATCGCGAGAACGTGCGCTGGCAAGTGGGCGGTACGGTGTTCGTCGGTCTGAATGTGCCGAGTCCAAACAATCATTATCTGACCGCGGGCGGGCGCAACGGCGAATTCGAAGATCGCGTGATCGCCAATGCGTTCTGGCTCGAGCACGCCGGGGAATTCGCAAAGCGCCGCGACGCACGCGCAATCGTCGTGTTCATACAAGGCGACCCGGACCCTGAACGTTATGAACGGCCCGATCGTTTCGCGTGGCTGCGCTTTACGCGCAACGTGCGCCGCGACGGTTTTCTGGAATTCAAACGCAGCCTCGTCAAACTCGCGCAGATTTTCCGCGGACCGGTGCTCGTGATTCATTGCGACGACGAGCGCGCGGGCGCCGGCTTCGTGATCGATCAGCCGCTACGCAACGACAAGGGGATGCTGGTGACGAACCTCACGCGTGTGGCGCTCGCGCCGCATGATCGTCAAAACCAGTGGATTCAGATTGAAGCGGATCTCGGCAGGAAACCGCCGTTCCGCGTGAGCGTTCGCGACGTGCCGAGGCAAATGCCGATGCCCGCTGCGCAGCCGGTCATGCCACGCGACGAGCCGGCGGCCTCGATGCCGGCTGTGCCCGCGCTCGGTCCAGCCTCGGAATTGCCGCCGCTCTTTCAGACGCCGGGGCAGCCTCAACCGGACCCGCAGCCACGCATGCCGGACAACGAGGGAATCGGCGAATACGGGCCTGCCATGTCGGCACCGCCCGCCTCCGCCGTCTTGCCGCACGCGCCGGGCGCCGCCTCTTCAGGCATGCCCGGCATGCCGGCGAGTTCAGTGCAGCGTGGGCCCTGACTTGCCTTCGTCGGCTTCGTCGTCGTCTTCATCGAGGACTTCGAGGCCGTCGGCGCCATGCGCATGCTCGTGCTGGATTTCGTCTTCGGTAGCCGGACGCACGTCCTTCACCGTGAGTGCGAAACGCAGCGCCATGCCCGCGAGCGGATGATTGCCATCGAGCACGACCTTGTCTTCCGCGACGTCGGTCACGACATAGACCAGCGAATCGAGATCCTCGTCGCCCTCTTCCGGCGTGCCCTCGAATTGCATGCCGACTTCGAGCGGTTCCGGGAAGCGATTGCGCGGCTCGATCTTCACGAGATCCGGATCGTACTCACCGAATGCATCTTGCGGCTCGAGCTGGATCTGGGTCTCGAAGCCGGCCTCGTGGCCGTCGAGCTCTTCCTCGATCTTGGGGAACGTGCCATCATAGCCGCCGTGCAGATAGACCATCGGCTCGTCGCTTTCTTCGATCAGGTTGCCCTGCGCATCCGACAGCTTGTAAGCGACCGACACGACGGTGTTCTTTGCGATTTTCATTCGACTCTCCAGAATACAACTCACATTATACGATGCCCAAGCGGCCCACTGACCACCCTGCCGAAGCTGCTGCGGCACGCAATTCGTCATCGACTTCAAAGCCCGCGCTTCCTGTTCTTCCACCCTCGCCCGACACGCCCACGCCGCTACTCGGCAACCTGACTCCGTCGCAATTCATGCGCCGGTACTGGCAAAAAAAGCCTTTCCTGATCCGCCAGGCGATTCCGAACGTCGAGGCGCCGCTCTCGCGCGAGGAGTTTTTCGAACTGGCGGATCGCGACGAAGCCGAAGCGCGGCTAATCACCCACTTTCGCAATAAATGGCAGTTGGAACACGGACCGTTCGCGGCCGACGAACTGCCGTCGGTGAAGCAGCGTGCATGGACGCTCCTCGTGCAAGGCGTCAATCTCTACGACGACCGCGCGCGCGCGTTGCTTGATCGCTTTCGCTTCGTGCCGGACGCGCGTCTCGACGACCTGATGATTTCGTACGCGACCGACGGCGGCGGCGTGGGCCCGCACTTCGATTCCTACGATGTGTTTCTTTTGCAAGTAAAAGGCAAGCGTCGCTGGCGTATCGGAGCGCAGAAAGATCTGACACTGCAGCCCGGTTTGCCGTTGAAGGTTTTACAGAACTTCCAACCGGAAGAGGAATGGCTGCTCGAGCCAGGCGACATGTTGTATTTGCCGCCGCACATCGCTCATGACGGCGTTGCCGAAGGCGAATGCATGACGTGTTCGATCGGTTTTCGCGCACCTTCGGCGAGCGAGTTGACCGCGCAGTTCCTCTATCATCTCGCCGAGCGCGGCGAATCAACGGGCTACGCGGGAGCGCTATATCGCGATCCGGGCCAGCCCGCTGTCGACCGTCCCGCGGCGTTGCCCCAAGCGCTGATCGAAAGGGTTGGCGCGATCCTTGCGCGCATCAAATGGAATGAGCAGGACATCGCGTCGTTCCTGGGTACATATCTCAGTGAACCGAAGCCGAGTGTGGTCTTTGATCCCCCGCAAAGACCGCTCAATGAAGCACGTTTCGTCGCTCAGGCATCGAAGTTAGGTGTGAGGCTGGACCGCAAGACTAATTTGTTGTACAACCGCCGTTTTTTCTTCGTAAATGGAGAGGAAACGGCATTCGATGGCGCAAAAAAATGGCTGTTTGACCTCGCCGACCACCGGTGTCTGAGTGCGAAACGCTTTGTAACACTCTCGCACGATTCGTCGGTGACAGCACTGCTACACGAGTGGTATTGTGCGGGCTGGATACAAGTGGGCGAGTTTGCGTAACTCCGCCGGCCTGCTATACCGTACAGTTGAAATTTTGTATGAGAAAGACAACGTATTGACCCCGGATTTATGGATTGTCAGTACGAAAGTGCATATAATTTCCGCCCAAGCCGTAGGGAAGATTCCAGCTCGTGAAAAGAGCGTCTCCACCAGCGGCCCAGGTCGGTGTTGGAGCACATTACCGGTATTATTTTGCGCTGTTGCTTACCTTTAACCATAAAAGGACGTGATCATGAAGAAATCCCTCCTCGTAGCATCCCTGTTGGCAGCCGTGGCACTGGCTGCATGCAACAAGAGCAACGACCAAGCCGCTGCCCCGGCTAGCGACGCAGCTGCTGCTTCGGCACCGGCTGCTGCTGCTTCGGACGCCGCTACTGCTGCTTCGGGTGCGGCTGCTGCTGCGAGCGATGCTGCTGCTTCGGCTACGACCGCTGCTTCGGATGCAGGCGCTGCTGCTTCGGCTGCTGCTCCGGCTTCGGGCGCAAGCCAGTAAGCTGTCGCGTAGGGTTCGCCTCTGGGCGAAAGCCGCATCGGGAGATCGTCGCGATTTCCCGGGCGGTAAAGCAAAACGCCACGGATTCACATCCGTGGCGTTTTGTCATTTGAGCGCCGTTTTTTACAGCGGTATTCACTCAATGCCGAAAGGCTTATCCATCGCGCGCCGCGTGATCTTCATTCTCTTCGAAAAACTCGCGCACCACTTCGATCTCCCGCGTGCGTTTGAATGGCGGCAAGCTCTGCCATATGCGGCGCCCATACGGTTTGTCGACGAGGCGCGTGTCGCAGATCATCAGCACGCCGCGATCGGTCTCAGCGCGAATCAGACGGCCCGCGCCCTGCTTTAGCGTGATCACGGCCTGCGGCAGTTGATGGACGGCGAATGGGCTCAAGCCCTTCTTGGTGAGCGCATCGAGACGCGCGGACAAAACCGGATCGTCAGGCGGCGCGAACGGGAGTTTGTCGATCACCACCAGCGATAGCGCATCGCCTCGCACGTCCACGCCTTCCCAGAAACTCTGGCTGCCCACCAGAATCGCATTGCCGTATGCCCGGAAGCGATCGAGCAACTCGGTGCGGCTCGCGTCGCCCTGCACGAGAAGCGGGTTGTTCCAGCCGCGCGCTTCAATAGTGTCGCGCAGCTTCGCCGAGATGCGGTCCACCGCGCGCAGCGTCGTGCATAGCACGAATACGCCGCCGCCCGATGCTTCGATCGCGGGCAACGCGGCGTCGAATACGGCGTCGGTGAACATCGGCGACGACGGCTGCGGCATATTGCGCGGCACATACAGGAGCCCTTGCGCCGGGTAATCGAAGGGACTGGGCAATGTCATCGAACGTTTCGCGTTCAGGCCCATCTGCGCAGCGTAGTGGGTGAAGTCGCCGCGCACCGACAACGTGGCCGATGTAAAGATCCACGCGCGCGGCACGCCGGCGCGCTGCTTCGCAAAAATCGGCGCGACGGACAGCGGTGTTTCATGCAACTGCACGGTATGAGCGAAGACTTCGATCCAGCGCACCTTTTCATTTGGGTCGGCGCGCCCGGTCTTGCCGTCCGCGGACGCGACGTCGGCGGCTTCGCGCTCGCTCGCGGTGGGCGGCGTGGTCCAGCCCGCGAGCACGCCTTGCAACTCACGCGCCCGGCGCAAGCACGCGCCGATCGATTCGGCTCGCTCGGCCTGACTCGCCAACGCGGACGTCAAGGCGCCGAGTTCGGTGTCCAGCGTTTCGAGTGCGGGAAATAGCGGGTGATCGTCGGGCAACTGGCCGATCGACAAACGCACCGAGTCTTCCTTGAAGGCGAGCCGCACATCACGCGCGGCGCGCTCGAGCGTCGAGCCGAGCTTGACCCAGTCGACCGCTTCGCGCGCGTGGCCGAGGCCCTCGGCCACCGAATCGCGAGCGAGTTCGAGGAACTGCGCGGTGGAAAGCGTCTCGCCGAAAAACAGCGTGGCGGTTTCCGGCAATTGATGCGCTTCGTCGAAGATGACGGTGTTGGCCGTGGGCAGCAATTCAGCCATGCCGGTATCGCGCAACATGATGTCGGCGAAAAACAGATGGTGATTGACCACCACGATATCGGCCTGCTGCGCCTCGCGGCGCGCCTGCATCACAAAGCAATCCTTGTAGTGCGGGCACTCCTGGCCGAGACAGTTTTCGCGCGTGGACGTGACCATCGACCACACCGCTGCCGTTTCGGGCACGCTCGCGAGTTCCGCCTTGTCGCCGGTGCGCGTGATCTTGGCGAAGCGCACGATGTCCTGCAGATACGAGGTCTCCTGGCGCGACGGCAAACGGCCGTTATCCGCGGTGCGCTGGAGATAGTAATGGCACAGGTAGTTCGCGCGCCCCTTGAGCATCGCCACCGACACCGGCACAGCGAGCGCGTCGCGCACCGTCGGAATGTCACGCTGGAAGAGCTGATCCTGCAAGTGCTTGGTGCCCGTGGAGACGATCACCTTGCCGCCCCACAGCATGGCCGGCACCAGATACGCATAGGTCTTGCCAGTGCCCGTGCCCGCCTCGACGATCAGCGTATTTTCGCTGCCGTCGAGTGCGTTCGATTCATCGCTTGCAGCGACCTCGGCCGCCGCATCACCGGCTTGGGACTGCAGACGCCGCGCCGGACGCTTTTGCGCGTCGAACATCGCGGGCTCCGGCATTGCGCGGCCCGAGGCTTCCATCGCGGCGGCGACGGCGCGCGACATTTCGATCTGCGAGGCACGCGAGCGATAGCCGTCGATCTGACGCGCCAGCAAGCCGTTCTCGGCGAAGATCTCGTCCAGTTCGGCGACGCGGCGCGGATTCAATGCGGCGCTCAATACAGACGCGGCAGGACGCGCCGACGGCATGCCGGCTTGCGGCGTGCCGTCGCCGGACGGATCGTCGTTCGTCGCACGGGATGAAGTTTCAAGCGGTGAATTCAAGGCAAGCGCTTCCTGCAAAGTCCGGCTCGCGCGGCGCGCGCCCGGCGCCTGCCAGGCCGCGAACTCAGGCGCGTGCGTCCGGTTCGAGCTGCAATTGCAGCAAGATGATGGTGTCCTTGACCTTAAGTTTGCGCTTTTTCAGGCGCTGCAACTCGAAGTCGTCGATGCCGGGCTCATCCGACATTCGGTCGATCAACCGATCGAGCCCACTGTGCTCCGATTCCAGTTGCAGAATGCGGTCGCGAAGTGTGTTCGCGTCGATGACGTGATGTTGATCGCGCATGCTCGCCTCCTCTCGTCTGCGGCGCGGGCCGCGTGTGCGGCCCGATGCCTGAGGTTGCTGTCCGGCTTAAAACGCGTTACGACGGCTGCGGTCCCGCTACTACCTTGCGCGAGCCCACTACAGCACGTCTACTGCTGTTGTTGCTGCTGCTTTTTTTGCTGCTCGAGTTCCTGCTGCTGTTTCAACTGTTCCTGACGCTTCTGCTCGGCTTTCTCGGCAGCCTGCTTCTGGCGTGCCTCGACGTCGGCCTTGTGCTGGACGGCATCGGCCTGCTTCTTCTCGAAGCTCTGCTGCTTCTGAGTGCGCTCCTGAGCCTTTTGCGCGCCCTGCTGACGCGCCTGCTCGAGTTTGCGCTGGAAGTCGCTCTGCTTCTGGTCGTAAGCCTTCTGATTAGCTGTGGCTTGCGACGGGCTGATGCCGCGCCGCGCCTGCTCCAGTGCATGCTGACGCTGCTTCTCCTGATACGCCTGCTCGTTGGCGCTGCGCTGCGGCGCCTCGGCGTTGCGCTGCGCCTGGTTGAGCTCGTGCTGACGCTGCTTCTCTTCATACGCCTGCGCGTTGCGCGCGTCTTGCGCCGCGCGCTCGGGCGCGCTTGCTTCGTCCTGAGCGCGCTTGAGCGCTACCCGTTCGTCGCGCTCGCGGGCGCGCAACGCGCGTTGTTCGCCGTCGAGCGCGAGTTGCTCCTTGCGAATGTCGGCCTGCACCGTGCGCATGCTGTCGCGCGCCTTGTTCAGGCAGCGGTTGACGAAGAACTTGCTGTAGCAGTTGTGTTCGGCGACGGCATAGCGGTAGTTGTTTTCCTCGGAGCGCTGATCGAGGACCCGCTGCCGCGAGTCGAATGCGCTGTGCAGCGATGCGGTGTCGGATGCCGCATCCGCGCCGACGGCGCTCGGGCCGCCTGTCGCGCCGGCTGCCTGCACGCCTGACGCGGTGGCGGCCGCTGCGGGACCACTCGCCGCCAGCGTCGCGCTGCTGCCCAGCGGCGCTGCGGATTGCGCCGCAGCGGGCGCGGACATGGCGAGCAGTGCCGCCATGACGCACGATGCGCACGACCCGGAAAACACTCCATTGGAAACGAGCCCGAATCTGGACGCGGGCCGCGACGCCGACCTCGGCGCGCTAAGCGGCGAACCTGTCAAAAGTCGCGCCATGAGCGGCTGCAAATGCGGCAACAGGAACGTCAACGGTTGTGACAAGCGAGAGACCAAGCAGGAGCCCAGGCGGTTGAATGACAAGGAGGTCGGCAACGTCGTAGAAGGTCAGCGGAACATGCCCGAAATTCTATCACCCCGCGGTTGAGCCCTCCGGCATTTATGGCAAAATGCCCCGCTCTAGCAACCAGGCCGCGGCGCGCAGCCCGACGCGCGCTCCACGCGCCCCGCCTCTGCAATCAGCGCGCGGCCTTAGACTGAGTCCGCAGGAACATCAAGACCTTATGACGGAAACCGTAGCACTCAAGATCGTACAGCGCATCGCCGCCGAACTGTCCGTCCAGCCGCGCCATGTCGCGGCCGCGGTGCAACTTCTCGACGAAGGAGCGACTGTTCCGTTCATCGCCCGCTACCGTAAGGAAGTGACCGACAATCTCGACGACACGCAGTTGCGCAATCTCGAGGAGCGCCTGCTGTATCTGCGCGAACTGGAAGACCGGCGCGCCGCGATCATCGCCAGCATCGACGAACAGGGCAAGCTCACCGACGAGCTACGCAGCGCGATCGAAGGCGCGGACAGCAAGCAGGTGCTGGAAGACCTGTACCTCCCCTACAAGCCGAAGCGTCGCACGCGCGCGCAGATCGCGCGCGAAGCCGGCCTCCAGCCGCTCGCCGACGCGTTGCTCGCCAATCCCCTGCTCGACCCGCAAACCGAAGCAGCCGCCTACGTGGACGCCGAGAAAGGCGTCGCCGACGTCAAGGCCGCGCTCGACGGCGCGCGCGACATCCTCTCGGAACAGTTCGGCGAGACCGCGGACCTGCTCGGCAAGCTGCGCGACTACCTGTTCAACCAGGGCGTGGTGTCGTCGAAAGTGGTCGAGGGCAAGGAGAACGCGGAAGAAGAGAAATTCCGCGATTACTACGATTACGCCGAGACCATCAAGACCGTGCCGTCGCATCGCGCGCTGGCGCTGTTCCGCGGCCGCAACGCGGGCGTGCTGATGGTCAAGCTGGGCCTCGGCGAGGAATTGGACGCGCAGGTGCCGCATCCGGGCGAGGCGCTGATCGCGCGCCACTTCGGCATCGCCAATCAGAACCGTCCGGCCGACAAGTGGCTCTCCGACGTGTGCCGCTGGTGCTGGCGCGTCAAGGTGCAGCCGCACCTCGAGAACGAACTGCTGACCAATCTGCGCGATGAAGCCGAGCACGAGGCGATTCGCGTGTTCGCGCGCAATCTGAAGGATTTGCTGCTGGCCGCGCCCGCTGGACCCAAGGCCGTGATCGGTCTCGATCCTGGCCTGCGTACCGGCGTGAAGGTGGCGGTGGTCGACCGCACCGGCAAGGTGCTCGCCACCGACACGATCTACCCGCACGAGCCGCGCCGCGATTGGGACGGCTCGATCGCGAAACTCGCGCGCATCTGCGCGCAGACGCAGGCCGAACTGATCAGCATCGGCAACGGCACGGCGTCGCGTGAAACGGACAAGCTCGCGAGCGAACTGATCGCGCGTCATCCGGAGTTCAAGTTGCAGAAGATCGTCGTGTCCGAAGCCGGCGCATCGGTGTACTCGGCCTCCGAACTGGCGGCGAAGGAATTCCCCGACATGGACGTGTCGCTGCGCGGCGCGGTGTCGATTGCGCGCCGTCTGCAGGATCCGCTCGCGGAACTGGTCAAGATCGAGCCGAAGGCGATCGGCGTCGGCCAGTATCAACACGACGTGAACCAGCGCGAACTGGCCCGCTCGCTCGACGCGGTGGTCGAGGATTGCGTGAACGCGGTCGGCGTGGATGCGAACACCGCCTCCGTCGCCCTGCTTGCCCGCGTGTCGGGTTTGAATGCGACGCTGGCTCGCAATATCGTCGACTATCGCGACGCGAACGGTCCGTTTCCGTCGCGCGAACATCTGCGTAAGGTGCCGCGTTTGGGCGACAAGACCTTCGAGCAAGCGGCAGGCTTCCTGCGCATCAACAACGGCGAAAATCCGCTCGATCGCTCGTCGGTGCACCCGGAAGCGTATCCGGTCGTCGAACGCATGCTCGCGAAAATCAACAAGCATGTTGGTGAAGTGCTGGGCAATCGCGAAGCGCTGCGTGGCCTGTCGCCGAGCGAATTCGTCGACGACCGCTTCGGGTTGCCGACCGTGCGCGACATTCTGCTCGAACTCGAAAAGCCGGGCCGCGACCCGCGTCCCGAGTTCAAGACCGCGACGTTCCGCGAAGGCGTCGAGAAGGTCAGCGATCTGACGCCGGGCATGGTGCTCGAAGGCGTCGTGACAAACGTGGCGGCCTTCGGCGCGTTCGTCGACGTGGGCGTGCATCAGGACGGTCTCGTGCACGTATCGGCCATGTCGACCAAGTTCATCAAGGACCCGCATGAAGTCGTCAAGGCCGGGCAGATCGTCAAGGTGAAGGTCCTCGAGGTGGACGTGAAGCGCCAGCGGATTGCACTCACCATGCGTCTCGCCGACGAGTTCGGCGCAGCCGCGGCGCCGCGCGGCGGTAGCGGTGCCCAGCAGGATCGCGGCGGCCCTGGTCGATCGGGTGGCGGCGGGCGCGGCGCGCAACAGCCGCGCTCGCGCGAGCCGGAAACGGGCGGCGCAATGGCCGCGGCTTTCGCCAAGCTCAAGCAGAAGTAAGTTCGCGCGTTCGGTGCGTGATTCGCTCATGCGCTGAATGCGTTCACGCGCTGAGCGTCATGCGTTGAGCGTTGGCGCGACAAGGCGATGAGCCGCGCCACGAACCCGACCCTCCAACAAAAAAGCCCACGCAAATGCGTGGGCTTTTTGTTGCGCGCGCCTTCGGCATAAAGGCGCTCAACATTCAGCGGCAGCGCAGCCGTCAGATCTCGATCTTCGTACCCAACTCCACCACCCGATTGGCCGGAATACTGAAGAAGTCGGTCGGCTTCGCGGCGTTCTGGTGCATCCATGCGAACACCCGTTCGCGCCATACCGACATGCCGGGCAATTGCGTCGGCACCACGGTTTCGCGCGCGAGGAAGAACGACGTGTCCATCATCTCGAAGGTCATGTCGTGCGTGCGGCCCACCTCGAGCAGCACGGCCTTCACATCCGGCGTTTCATTGAAGCCGTACGCGGCCTTCACGAGATACAGACCGCCGTCGATGTCCTTGACGGTCACACGCTCGGCGTCGTTCACGTACGGAATGTCGCGCGTGACGAACGTGAGGAAGATGGTGCGTTCGTGCAGCACCTTGTTGTGCTTCAGGTTATGCAGCAAGCTCACGGGCACGAGCGTATCGCTGCCGGTCAGATAGATTGCCGTGCCCGAAACGCGGTGCGGCGGGTGCGCGAGCAGACCTTGCAGGAACGGCATGAGAGGAATGCCGTCGGCGGCCGTGCGTTCCTTGACGATCATCCTGCCCTTGAACCAGGTCATCAGCAGGAAGAACAGCAACGCGCCGATACCGAGCGGCAGCCAGCCGCCCTCCTCGACCTTCAGCAGATTGGCGCCGAAAAAGCCTAGATCGATCACCATGAACACGCCGATGATCAACGCCACGAGGAACTTGTTCCAGTTCCACACGTTCACCATCACGACGCACGCGAGGATGGTCGTGATCACCATTGTCGCCGTCACCGCAATACCGTATGCGGCGGCAAGATTGTCCGAACTCTTGAACGCAATCACGATGCACAAGATGATGAACAGCAGCATCCAGTTCACCACCGGCACGTAGATCTGACCGATCGCCAGTTCCGACGTGTGCAGGATCTTCATCCGCGGCACGTAGCCAAGCTGGATCGCCTGGCTCGTCAACGAATAGGCGCCGGAAATCACCGCTTGCGACGCGATCACGGTCGCCACCGTGGACAGCACGACGAGCGGCAGCACGCCCCAGTCCGGTGCGAGCAAAAAGAATGGATTTTCGATGGCCTTGGGGTCATGCATCAGCAACGCACCCTGACCGAAATAGTTGAGCACCAGCGACGGCATCACGAGCGCATACCAGGCCATGCGGATCGGCTTCGCGCCGAAATGGCCCATGTCGGCGTACAGCGCCTCCGCGCCGGTCAGCACCAGCACGACGGAGCCGAGCACGACATAAGCCTGCAACACGTGCGTGGCCATGAACGTGTACGCATAGTACGGGTTCAGTGCGCGAATCACGTTCGGAGACTGCGTGATGTGCCAGATACCGAGCACCGCGAGCACCGCGAACCATACCAGCATGATCGGGCCGAACAGGCGCCCGACCATCGCCGTGCCGTGCCGCTGGATCCAGAACAGCAGCACGAGGATCACGATGGTGAGCGGCACCACCAGATGCGACAGATTAGGCGCGGCGATCTCGAGGCCCTCCACCGCCGATATCACCGAAATCGCCGGCGTGATCACCGCGTCGCCGTAGAACATGCAGGCGCCGAAGATGCCGAGCATCATCAGCAAGCCGGCCATTTTCGATTTATCTTCGAGCGAGCGTAGCGCCAGCGCCATCAGGGCGAGAACGCCGCCTTCGCCGTTGTTGTCGGCACGCATCACGAACCACACGTACTTCACGCCGACGACGATCACGATCGCCCAGAACATCAGCGATATCACGCCGAGGATCGATTGCTCGGTGAGAGGAATACCGTGTGACGGGCTGAACGCCTCTTTCAGCGCATACAGCGGGCTCGTGCCGATGTCGCCGAACACCACTCCGATCGCTGCAATCGCGAGCGAAGGCAGAGGCTGTTTGTGCACGTGATTGGTATCTGTCATAAACGTGTGGAAATCCGTTCCCTGAGCGGAAAAAACGAGCGCTATTCTAAACTGCTCGCCCGATGCCGCCCGGCTTGTTGTGGATACACCACGTGGATGGTCCGCGCAGTGTAGCACTGCGATATGGGTGCGTCTGCCGCCCGAGGCGTACGGTCCGCGGTGTGTGGCATTGCGCCGTTGGCGAGGCGCCACGCGGTGATATGCGCACGGCGCGCACAAAAAAACGGAGCCCAACCGGACTCCGTTTTCTGGGTGCGACCCGACAGGTACGACGCCGAAGTGCGCATCACGCCTCCGGCGACTCCTGCGCTTGCGCCGTGCCGCGCTTGATCCACGCGCCGAGGTTGTGCGGACGAACCGTGTCCCACTCCTCGAACGGTTGATGAATCCACGGATTGGTGGGCAGATACTGCACGTGATAGTCGGGCTTTACTTTCGAGCAGCCCTTATACCAGAGCACCGCCGAGCGCACCGAGGTGATAGCCGGGTAACGTTCCTTCAGATGCTGCTGCACGCGCGCCAGCGTCACGCCCGAGTCCACCAGGTCGTCGACCAGCAGCACGTTGCCGTGCAACTCGCCGCGCGTCATCGTGATGTATTGCGCGATGTCGAGTTCGCCCTGCTCCGTGCCGGCCGCTTCGCGGTACGAGCTGGTGGCGAGAATCGCGAGCGGCAGATCGTAGATGCGCGAGAGCTGATCGCCGACACGCAAACCGCCGCGCGCGAGGCACAGGATCTTGTCGAACTTCCAGCCCGACTCGTGCACGGCGAGCGCCAGCAGTTCGATCAGCCGGTGATACTCGTCCCAGCCGACCCACAGGTTCTTGTCGTCGTTGCGCGGATCTTTCATCGCAATCATGGGTACACCCTGCACCATGGCTTAAGCCTTGAACGGATGACGCAACAGAATGGTCTCGTCGCGATCCGGGCCGGTCGACACCATGTCGATCGGAATGCCCGCGACTTCCTGCACGCGCGAGAGGTACGCACGCGCATTGGCGGGCAGCTTGTCCCACTCCTTGATGCCGACCGTGCTTTCCTTCCAGCCCGCGAAGGTTTCGTATATCGGCTCACAGCGCGCGACTTCGGATGCGCCACGCGGCAGCAGATCGACGTGCTTGCCGTCGACCGTGTAGCCGACGCACAGCTTCACTTCGTCGACGCCGTCGAGCACGTCGAGCTTGGTCATGCACAGGCCCGACACGCCGTTGATCTGGATCGAGCGGCGCAGCGCGGCGACGTCGAGCCAGCCGGTGCGGCGCGGACGGCCGGTGACCGAACCGAATTCCTTGCCGACGGTGGCGAGTTCGAGGCCGATCGCTTCCTGACGTGCGGCGTTGTCCGCGTCGTACAGCTCGCTCGGGAACGGGCCCGAACCGACGCGCGTGCAATACGCCTTGGTGATGCCGAGAATGTAGTTGAGCTTTTGCGGACCCACGCCCGCGCCTGCGGTGGCTGCACCCGCCACGCAGTTGCTCGACGTGACGAACGGATAGGTGCCGTGGTCGATGTCGAGCAGCGTGCCTTGCGCGCCTTCGAACAGCAGGTTGTTGCCGGCCGCGTTTTCGTCGTATAGACGGCGCGACACGTCGGTGACCATCGGCTTTAGACGGTCGGCATAACCCAGCATCGTATCGAGCGTTTGCTGGAAGTCGACAGCGGCGACGCCCAGGTATTGCGTGAGTACGAAATTATGGTAGTCGAGGTTTTCACGCAGACGTTCGGCGAAAGCTTCCGGCTCGAACAGGTCCTGCACGCGTAAGCCGCGGCGCGCCACCTTGTCTTCGTAAGCCGGGCCGATGCCGCGGCCGGTGGTGCCGATCTTGCTCGCGCCACGGCGCGCTTCGCGGCCCTGGTCGATGGCAATGTGGTACGGCAGAATCAGGGTGGCGGCTTCGGAAATGAACAGGCGCTTCTGAACGTCGACGCCGGCGGCTTCGAGTTCGCCGATTTCCTTGAACAACGCTTCCGGCGACAACACGACGCCATTGCCGATGTAACACGCGACGCCGGGATGCATGATGCCCGACGGAATCAGACGCAAGATGGTTTTCTTGCCGCCGATGATGAGCGTGTGGCCGGCATTGTGACCGCCCTGGAAGCGAACGACGCCTTGAGCGTGGTCCGTCAGCCAGTCGACGATCTTGCCCTTGCCTTCATCACCCCACTGGGTCCCCACGACGACGACGTTGCGCCCGGGGTTCACATTCACTGCGCTGGCAGACATGTTGTTTCGTAAGCTGGTTAAAAACGTATTCTACCTATCTTCGCGGAACCTTCCGAATTTTTCCGTTTCCGCTCAACGGTATGCACGTCATGGGTAAGTGTGCCGAAGGCAACGCGACCCCAGGCCGCGCCGGGTCCAGTGAAGGTACGGACGCCTTCGGAAATGCGATGAAGATACCCTTTGGACAATTCGACCTGAACGCTTACGCGCGCGGCTCGACGACCCATGCGCCGTTGCGCTCGACCAGCACGCGGTCGAACGCGAATTCGTCCAGATCGTGCTCGTGGCCGGGCAGCGCCTGAATCACCACTTCGCCGGCATCGCGCAGCGCGGCGACACTCACTCGCAATGCGTCGTCGTGCTGCCACGGCGCGAGAATCGCGCTGCTACGGGCTTCGACCGGCGAGATGCGCGCGACTTCGCGCAGGTCGAGCGAAAAGCCGGTTGCCGCGCGCGCGCGGCCGTAGGCCAGGCCTACGTGGTCGTAACGGCCGCCGCGCGCCACCGCGTTCGGCACGCCGTCGACATACGCCGAGAACATCACGCCGCTGTGGTACGCGTAGCCGCGCAGATCGGCCAGGTCGATCATCACTTCAGCGCCCGTCACCTGGCTTGCGAGGAACGCGAGGTCGTCGAGCGCGCGAGCGATGGCCGGCGCGTTCGGCAAACGGGCACGAGCCTCCTCGAGCACCGAGGCGTCGCCGTACAGCGTGGGCAACGCGCGCAATGCGTCGCGTGTGACCGGCGTGAGACCGGCGGTCAATTCGACCAGACGCGGCACGTCCTTGCCTGCCAAGGCGTCGTAGAGCGACTGGCCCAGTTCGGCCGCGGCGGGTTCGGCGTCGATCAGCGCAGCGAGTACGCCGGCGTGGCACAGGTCGAGCCGAACTTTCGCGAGGCCGGCGAGCCGCAACGCGTCGAGCATCAGCTGCTGGATTTCCAGGTCCGCCTCGAGACCGGCATGACCGTAGATTTCTGCGCCGATCTGGATCTGCTCACGCGTGGCGTGCAAGCCGCGCGGACGCGTATGCGCCACATTGCCCGCGTAACACAGACGCGTCACGCCCTGACGGTTCAGCAAGTGCGCATCGATACGCGCGACCTGCGGCGTGATGTCGGCCCGCAGGCCGAGGGTGCGCCCGGAGAGCTGATCGACGAGCTTGAAGGTGCGCAGATCCAGATCGTGGCCGCCGCCGGTGAGCAGCGACTCGATGTACTCGAGCAACGGCGGCATGACCATCTCGTAGCCGTACGAGCGGAAACGATCCAGCAAATGGCGCCGCAACTCTTCGATCTTGCGGGCTTCCGACGGCAGCACGTCGGCGATATTCTCGGGAAGTAACCAAATCGACATCGATGCAGTCCTACGACGTTGAACACGGCGGATGGGTGCGCCGGTAAGTGAGTGTGAATGGCGGACGGCGGCTCGATTCTGGCGGTTATCGAGGACTTCGGAGAACCCCGGAAGAGACCCACGGGGACCAGCATCACCCTCTGCGGCCAACACGCGTCGATCACGACTGGCGCCTCGCGGCGCCGTCAGCGCGGCGTGCCTCAGGTCACGATGAACAGCAGAATCAGCCCGAGCACCATCACGATCAGTCCGCCGACGCGGATCTGATGCGGCGGCCGTTCCGCTATTTTACGGAACGTGTCACGCCAGGCGCTCGGAAAAACGAACGGAAACATTCCCTCGATAATCAGCATCAATGCGATCGCGAGCAGTAACGAGCCGGCTATATCCATGCGAATGAAAAGGCCGCGATGCGGATGCCGCGGCGTTCCGGTTATCAGGGTTTGCGCGCAGCCGCGGAAGCGTCCGGGGCCGCGGCGCCGGTCGGGCCACGCATGAAGCGGAAGAACTCGCTGCTCGGGTCGACCACGATCACGTCGCCTGGCTTGAAGGTGTTCCGGTATGCCTGCATGCTTTGATAGAACTGGTAGAACTGCGGGTCGCTGCCGTACGCGGCGGCGGCGATTTCAGCCGCCTTCGCATCGCCCTCGCCCTTGATCGTCTGCGCCTGACGGTAGCCGTCCGCAAGAATCGCCTGCTGCTTGACGATTGCATCGGCCTTGATCTGGCCGGCCTCGGCGGCGCCCTTCGTGCGTTCGTCGGCGGCAAGCTCCTGGCGCGCGGCGATCATCCGCTTGTAGACCGCGTCGGCCATCGACGCCGGGAAATCGACGCGCGTCAGCTGCACGTCGATCACCGAGACGCCGAGCGATGCCGCGGCCTTTTCCATCGCGCCGCGTGCTTCGTCGGCAACGGCCCGCTGTTTGGCCAGCGCCTCGGCGAGGGTGTATTTGGCGAAAGCATCGCCGAGCGCGCTGCGCGACACCAGCGCGAGCCGGTCCGGCAAGCTCTGCACGTCGCCCTTCGTTTCGGCGATCAGCTTCAGCGGATCGGTCACGCGGTATTTGACGACCGGATTGGCCAGCAGATCGGTTTTGTCCGACGTGACGAAGCGGTCTTCGTCCGGCGCATCGAGCGACTGGACGCGGTTATCGACCAGCGTGAGCGTTTGCAGCGGCGGCGGCAGTTTGACGTGCAGCCCCGGTCCGAGCAACGTGGGCGCGCCGTCGCCACGCGACGACAACACCGCCATATGCCGCTGATCGACAACGAACACCATCGACGAAGCGGCGAGCAGCACGATCACGACCGCAACCACGAGCGCAATAATCTTGTTCATGTGGTGCGCTCCTTATTGAACGTCGTCTTCGCGCGTACGGCTGCGGAAGGAGTCGCGTGAACGCAATGGATCGCTGCCGGCCCCGGCCTGGCTCGCCGGCGTCGCAACCGCGGCGGGCGCGGAAGCGGCGGTGGATGGTGCGGCGGCACTACCCGGCGCTGGCGGCGTGGCGGTGGCGCCCGATGCGGCTGCGGCGTCGGCAACGCGCTGACGGGTCTGCTCGACCAGCTTGTCGAGCGGCAGATACAACACGTTGTTGCCGCTCTTGCTGTCCACAAATACCTTGGTCGTATTCGAATAGATTTGCTGCATGGTTTCCAGGTACATGCGCTCGCGAATCACCGCGGGCGCTTTCGAGTACTGCGCGTAGACCTGCTTGAAGCGCTCGGCGTCGCCCTGGGCCTGGGCCACCGTCTTGTCGCTATACGCTTTCGCTTCGTCGATCTGGCGGGCCACGTCCGCCTGCGCGCGCGGCAGGAGATCCGCGGCATAAGCCTCTGCTTCGCGCTTCGCACGCTCGTTTTCCTGGCGGACTTTGGCGGCGTCGTCGAAAGCGGCCTGCACCTGATCCGGCGCCTGCACGCCTTGGATCGTCACACCGGTGACGGCGAGGCCGGACTGGTATTCATCCAGGGATCGCTGGATCGCGGCCACCAGTTGCTGGCGGATCGCTTCGCGATCCTGATAGAGAATATCGTTGGTGCTTCGCGATCCGACAATGCCGCGCACCGCCGCCTGCGCGGCCTGCATCACGCTCTGGTCCGGGTCGGCGCTGCGAAACAGATAGTCGGTTGGCTTCTTCACCTGATACTGGACGGCGAAGCGCACGTCCACGATGTCCGCGTCGTGCGTGAGCATGGACGCATCCTTCACGTTCGCGAGACGCACGACGTTGTTGCGGCCCACTTCCACCTGGCGGAACTGGCCAATATTGACGAGATCGTGCGCCTCGAACGGATACGGCAGACGCCAATGCACGCCCTGGCCCGCGGTATAGCGATATTTGCCGAACTGCATCACGACGGCGGCCTGGCCGTCCTGCACGACGAATACGCCGCTGCCCAGATAGATCGCAATCAGCACGCCGATCACGATACCGACGCCGATGCGCGCGCCACGTCCGTTGTCGGAACGGCCACCGCCCGCACCGCCGCCCTTGCGGCCGAACATGCGGCTCAAACGGCGGTTGAAATCGCGCCACATCTCGTCGAGATCGGGCGGGCCTTCACCGTCCTTGCCATTCTGCGGACGCCTGGGTTCATTGGGCCGTTGGCGCTCGCCATTGCCGTTGCCGTCGCCCCGGCCCCAGCGCGGATCGTTCAGTGAAAGCATGGCGCGCATGCGCAGCCAGATACTCCGCTCGTTGTAATCGTTCACCTGTGTTCGTTCACCAGAGTAGACAGCGGGTCAATGCAATTGGAACGGGTCAGTGCCCGAGTTCTGGGACCTTGCGGTCGTCGCGCGGTGCTGCCGACCGGTCTTCTTCCGACAGATCGACCTGGGCGTCGGGAAGATCTGGAAGAGGTTCGGCAGTAGCGATTTCGGCGATGGCTGCGCGCAATGTATCCAGACCTTGCCCCGTGCGCGCGCTCAAAAAGACGCGCGAAATATTACCATACTCGTCGCGCTCGACCGCCTCGCCACGGGCCGCCAACTCCGGCACCGAGTCGATCTTGTTGAACACCAGCACTTGCCGGATGGTGTCCGCACCGATTGCGTGCAATACCTCGTTCACCTGGTCGATCTGGTCGAGGCGCACCGCGCTCGATGCGTCGACCACGTGCAGCAGCAAGTCGGCGTGAATGGTTTCCTCGAGCGTGGCGCGGAACGCGGCCACCAGTTGGTGAGGCAATTCGCGGATGAAGCCGACCGTATCGGACACCACCACCTGTCCCGCTTCATCGCCAAGATAGACACGCCGCGACGTGGTATCCAGCGTGGCGAACAGTTGGTCGGCGGCGTACGCCTGGGCTTTGGTCAGCGCATTGAACAGCGTGGATTTGCCCGCGTTCGTGTAGCCGACCAGCGAGACCGACATGGTCTGGTTGCGCGAGCGCTGGCGGCGCTGCGTGCCGTGCTGACGGCGCAATTTTTCGAGCCGCGTCTTGAGCGCCTTGATGCGCTCGCCGATCAAGCGGCGGTCGGTTTCGAGCTGCGTCTCGCCGGGGCCGCGCAAACCAATACCGCCTTTCTGACGTTCGAGGTGAGTCCACGCGCGGATCAGCCGAGTCGACAGATACTGCAGTTGCGCGAGTTCCACCTGCAGCTTGCCTTCGTGGCTGCGGGCGCGTTGCGCAAAAATGTCGAGGATGAGACTCGTGCGATCGACCACGCGCCGGTTAAGCGCCTGCTCCAGATTGCGCTGCTGCGCAGGTGCCAGAGCGTGATTGAAAATGACGAGTTCGATGTCGTTCGCCTCACACGCGAGACGCAATTCCTCGGCCTTGCCGCTGCCGACGAACATCTTGGCGTCGGGACTGGCCCGGCGCCCGGTGAGGGTGACTAGGGGATTCGCGCCCGCGCTTTGCGCGAGCAGGCTGAGCTCTTCGAGACTGGCTTCGAAATCGATCTTACCGAAGTCGATGCCGACAAGCGCTGCATTGATCAAATTGGAGGGTATCAAAATGAGGCGGCCGGGAGTAATCGCCAACGGGCGACGCTACGCCGGCCGCGACGGGGGTTAGGACTGTTCGGAATCCGGGTGGAAGTTCACCGGACGGGCAGGCACGACAGTAGAAATTGCGTGCTTGTAGACCATCTGGGTGACCGTATTCCTGAGCAACACGACGTACTGGTCGAACGATTCGATGTTCCCTTGAAGCTTGATGCCGTTGACCAAGTAGATCGACACCGGCACATGCTCTTTACGCAGTGCGTTCAAAAACGGGTCTTGTAACAATTGCCCTTTGTTGCTCATAGCAAACTCCGTGTTTTTTTGCAGGTTGACTGAATTGACGACGAAGGAAAAAGAGATCCGCCGTCAACCGCTACACTATAGCCGATTTTCGTTTTTGCGCGAGGGACCTGGCCATGCGGCCAAAGCCAGCATGCACGCGGGTTTCAGCCTTTGTCCGCGTAAGGGTTCGTCGATGATCTGAACTCTATTCGCAATGGAGTCCCGGTCAGCTTGAAAGTTTCGCGGAAGCGGTTTTCGAGGTAGCGTTTGTACGTGTCGGTGATCGCATCGAGTGCATTGCCATGAATCACGATGATCGGCGGATTCTGTCCGCCCTGGTGCGCATAACGTAATTTCGGACGCACCGGACCGCGCCGGCGCGGCTGCTGGAATTCGACCGCGTCGATCAGCGCGCGTGTGAGCTTCGGCGTCGGCAGCTTGGCCATCGCAGCGGCGTAGGCGTCGTCGACCGAACGCATCAGCGGGCCGATTCCGGTTTTCTCCGCGGCGGAAATGAAATGGAACTTGGCGAAGTCGAGAAATTTTAGTTTGCGCTCGAGGTCCGCCTTGGTGCGGTCGCGCACATGCGGATCGAGACCGTCCCACTTGTTCACGCCCACCACCAGCGCGCGGCCCTGCTCCACCACGAAGCCGGCGATGTGCGCGTCCTGCTCCGAGATATCCTGGCGAGCGTCGAGCAACAGGATCACGACGTTGGCGTCCGAGATCGACTGCAGCGTTTTCACCACCGAAAATTTCTCGATCGCTTCAAACACCTTGCCGCGGCGACGCAAACCGGCCGTGTCGATCAGCGTGTACGGCTTGCCCTGCCGTTCGAAATCGACGTAGATCGAATCGCGCGTGGTGCCCGGCATGTCGAACGCGATCACGCGCTCCTCGCCAACCAGCGCGTTGATCAAGGTCGACTTGCCGACGTTCGGCCGGCCGACGATTGCGATCTTCACGCCGCGCGCCGCCTTCTCTTCGTCGCCCTCTTCCGGCTGGCCGGCGTAAGCGACGCCGAGCGCCTCGTTGATCATTTCCGTCACGCCGTCGCCGTGCGCGGCGGAAATCGCGCGCGGGTCGCCGAGACCGAGTTCGTAGAAGTCGGCGGCGACGGCGCTGTACTTCATCCCCTCCGCCTTGTTGACGACGAGGAAAATCGGCCGGCCGGTCTTACGCAGATAGTCGGCGATCGATTTGTCTTGCGGCGCGAGACCGTTGCGGCCGTCGACGATGAACACCACGACGTCCGATTCCTCGACCGCCTGACGCGTTTGACGCGCCATCTCGTGCAGGATGCCGTCTTTCGCGACCGGCTCGAAGCCGCCGGTATCGACGACCAGATACGGCCGATCGCCGGCGCGCCCTTCGCCGTAATGGCGATCGCGAGTGAGACCGGGCAGGTCGGCAACCAGTGCATCGCGCGTGCGCGTGAGACGGTTGAACAGCGTGGATTTCCCCACATTGGGGCGCCCAACCAGGGCAATAACGGGTTTCA
This sequence comes from Paraburkholderia sp. 22099, assembly GCF_052045835.1. NCBI lineage: Bacteria > Pseudomonadati > Pseudomonadota > Betaproteobacteria > Burkholderiales > Burkholderiaceae > Paraburkholderia > Paraburkholderia sp. 22099. The sequence goes on from NZ_JBQEPU010000001.1 coordinate 450,478, forward strand.
TCAGATGTTGTTCACGGTGAAACGCGGGATCGAAATCGACCGCCCGCGTAGCGACGCCATGCGGCCGCTACACGGCAGCGTTTGACGAAAATTATCACGAATTCGACCAGCTCCGGCTGCGCTCTCAATATGCGCACCCGGGTGGACGGGGATTTGGCTGTATGGGCAGCGCCAATCAGGCCGCCAGGTTCAGTCTTTCCTGCTCGGCGGCTCGCATGTCGGTTCGAATACGATTCTCTACCGATTGACGAAGATCGCGCCGAAGGTGGCGCCGCAAGCAGCCACCGATGGCCAGTAGGCCGTTCTCATCCGACTTGCCGGACCAGCCAGTCCGGCGGAATATTTTTTACTGACTCCGCTACACACTAAAAACGCGTGCGGCCGGCAAAGCCGGCCCGCACGCTTGACGCCGAAACCTGTGCGATCAGCGCGGACGGTAGCCGTACAGATCGCCGTCGTGCGTCTGCACCACCAGCGTTTCGCCGGCCAGTACCGGCGCGGCGGTAATTCGACTGCCGTCGGTCTTCGCACGCGCCACGAGTGTGCCGTCGTCGCGCGACAGGAAGTGCACGTAGCCCTGGTAGTCGCCCATCACCGCCGCATGGCCCAATAGGAAAGGCACGCCAAGGTCGCGGTTTTTCAGCTTGTCGTTCTTCCACAGCGGGTTGCCACTGTTGACGTCGAACGCCGACACCACCGACCAGTCGTCGGGCGCGACCACGGCGCGGTCATCCTGCGCCAGGCCGCTCGTGCTCGAGAACGCCTTTTCCCACACCGCGCGGCCCGAATTCGCGTCGAAGCAGCCGATCTGGCCTTGAAAAGTCACCGCGCAAGTTTGCGAACCGACCAGCGTGGGCGGACCGGTCACGTCATTGATACGCTCGACCTCCGTCACACCCTTCGGATACGACACCGGCGTCTGCCAGTAATTGTCGCCAGACTGCAGGTTGATCGCGGCGAAAGCGCCGCCGGGGAAGCCGGCCAGCACGGCTGCGTCGCCCGCGAAGGTCATGCCCGACGACACGCGCAGATTGAGCGGCACCGCGCGGTTGCGGTAATTCCACTTCTGTTCGCCGGTTTGCGCGTTGAACGCGACGATCTGCCCGTCGACCGTGCGCACGACGACGAGCCCATTGCCGACGAGCGGCGGCGAGATGATTTCGCCCGGCGCCTTCGCGGTCCACAATTGCTTGCCGTCCGCGCCGAGCACGTAGACATCGCCCTTGAGTCCGCCCACCGCGGTGAGCGTGCCGTCGCTGCCCACACCCGCCGAGAGATCGTCGCGCAGCTTGACGCGCCAGATGTCCTTACCGGTTTGCGCATCGATCTTCGCCACGGAGCCGTTGGCGCCCGCCGCGTACACCGCACCGCCCACCGCGACCGGCGAGAACAGGTAACGGCCCGCCTTGCCGACGCTCGTCTTCCAGACTTGCTGCACGTCGAGCACGGGTTTGAACTCGGTGAGCGGCGTCGGCTCGCGGCGCTCGTCTTTCGTGGATGAGCAAGCCGCCATGACGAGAACGGTCATCGCACAGACAACGGGCACAGCGTAACGTTTCAGCAGATTCATCGGTGGACGAAGCATTCAGGAGATTAATTAAAGGAGACCGGTTGGTCGTTGCATGCGGCGCGCTGCACGCGGCGTTCAGCCGCCCAGCGCGTCCAGCTTGAACTGAATCAACTGACGTGCCGAGCTATCGGTCTTTGACAACGAGTCGAGCGCGAGCTTGTAGGCGGCACGCGCATCGTCGCGCTTGCCTTGCGCCGCGAGCAGGTCACCGCGGCCGTTCGCCACGATGCCCTTGAAGGCGTCGGACTGCGGTTCGGCGAGCAACGCGAGACCCTGGTCGTAAGCCTTCTCGTCGAGCAGGAGCGAAGCGAGACGCAGCTTGGCGATCTGCTTGAACTCCTCGTCCTTCGCATGATCGACTACCCATTGCAGTTGCGCTTTCGCAGCCGCCTGGTCGCCCGCTGCGTACAGTGCCTTGGCGGCGCCCAGCGCGGTCATCTGCGCATACGCGGTGCGGCTGAACTTGTCTTCCATGTCGGCGGCGACGCGCGTGATCTTCGCCTTGTCGCCCGACGCCACGGCTTGCTGCACCTGGTCATACAGCACCGCTGCTTCCGCCGCCTGGCGCCGCTGCCAGAAATTCCAGCCGTTCCAGCCGGCTGCGGCAACCAGCGCCACCAGCACGATCCAGGTGGTTGCATTGCCCCACTGCGCCCACCATGCTTTCAGACCTTCAATCGATTCTTGTTCGTCGTGGTAACTCATCGCCCGGCGATTTCCTCTTTCTTGAAACGTGTGCGTGTCGAGCCAGGGCCCAACGACATCGCGATCAGTCGTCGCCGTCTTCGGCGGTTGCAACCATCGCATTGATTAGAAATTCGGTCAAGTCTTCGGCCGGCACGTTATGTTGCTCGTTTTTACCGCCGCTAGCATTGGTATCGCGCAGCGGTTTCACGCCGACCGTGCCGTTGGCGATCTCGTCTTCGCCGAGCACCACAGCGAAGGCCGCGCCGCTCGCGTCGGCACGCTTCATCTGCGATTTGAAGCTGGCCGTTTGACCGTCGGCGCTGCAATGCAGGATCACGTCCAGACCCGTATCGCGCAGACGCTCGGCGATGATGAAGGCCTGCTCGCGTGCCGCGTCGCCCTGATGGACCACGTACACGTCGCAACCTTCGTCTTCCGGCACGAGGTCTTCTTCCTTCAGCAATTCGAGAATGCGCTCGATACCCATCGCCCAGCCGCACGCGGCCGTCGCCTTGCCGCCGAGCTGTTCGATCAGCGGATCATAACGGCCGCCCGCCGCCACGGTGCCTTGTGCGCCGAGTTTGTCGGTGACCCATTCGAACACGGTCAGATTGTAATAATCGAGACCGCGCACGAGACGCGGATTGATCGTGAACGGAATGTTGTTCGCCTTCAGAATGCGCTGCAGACCTTCGAAGTGCGCGCGCGATTCCTCGCCGAGAAAATCGATCAGCTTCGGCGCGTTCCGAGCGACTTCCTGCATGGCCGGATTCTTCGTGTCCAGCACGCGCAGCGGGTTCGTATAGAGACGACGCTTCGCGTCTTCGTCCAGCACGTTCATGTGCTTTTCGAGGTACGCGATCAATTCAACGCGATGTGCGGCGCGTTCTTCGGCGAGACCCAGCGAATTGATTTCGAGCTTGATGCCCATCAGGCCGAGGTCGTCCCACAGGCGTTGGCACATCATGATGATTTCGGCGTCGGCGTCCGGACCGGCAAAGCCCAAGGCTTCCACGCCTACCTGGTGGAACTGGCGATAGCGGCCGCGCTGCGGACGCTCGTGACGGAACATCGGGCCGATGTACCACAGACGCTTCGGCCCGTCGTACAGCATGTTGTGTTCGATCGCCGCGCGTACGACCGCCGCAGTGTTCTCCGGGCGCATTGTCAGATTTTCGCCGTTCAATGCGTCGGTAAAGCTGTACATCTCTTTTTCGACGATATCGGTCACTTCACCGATACCGCGCTTGAACAACTGCGTATGCTCGATGATCGGGGTACGGATATTCTGATATCCGTACGAACGCAGCAACGATTTGACGGTCGTTTCGAAAAATTCCCACAGCCCGGCTTCCTGCGGAAGGATGTCGTTCATACCCTTCACGCCGGACAGCTTGTCGAGCTTTTTCTTCTGTTCAGTCATCTGTATTCGTTCGACGATGTTTAATTGAGTGCTTCGGCGCGACCTGCTTCCACACGACCGTAGCGGCGCTCGACGTAGTCACTCACGATTTGCTGGAATTCTTGCGCGATGTTCTCGCCGCGCAGCGTCTTGACCTTCTCGCCGTCGATGAACACCGGCGCGGCCGGATTTTCGCCCGACCCCGGCAAACTGATGCCGATGTTCGCCTGCTTCGATTCGCCCGGTCCGTTGACGATGCAGCCCATCACCGCGACGTGCATCTTTTCGACGCCAGGATATTGGTCGCGCCACACCGGCATCTGCGTGCGCAGATAAGTCTGGATTTGCGACGCCAATTCCTGGAACAGCGTGCTCGTGGTCCGGCCGCAACCGGGGCACGCGATCACCATCGGCGTGAACGAACGCAGTCCCATTGTCTGCAAAATTTCCTGGCCGACGATCACTTCGCCCGTGCGCGACGCGCCCGGTTCAGGCGTCAGCGAAATGCGGATCGTGTCGCCGATGCCTTGCTGCAGCAACACGGACAACGCCGCCGTCGACGCCACGATGCCTTTCGAACCCATGCCCGCTTCGGTCAGGCCGAGATGCAATGCGAATTCGCAACGGCGCGCGAGTTCGCGGTACACGGCGATCAGATCCTGCACGCCGCTGACCTTGCACGACAGAATGATCTTGTTGCGCGCGAGACCGAGTTCGACCGCGCGCTCGGCGGAACCGATCGCCGACTGGATCAGCGCTTCGTACATCACGCTCTGCGCTTCCCACGGCGTTGAGCGCGCGGCGTTTTCGTCCATCATCTTCGCGAGCAGGTCCTGATCGAGACTGCCCCAGTTGACGCCGATACGCACCGGCTTGTCGTACTTCACCGCCGCTTCGATCATCTGCGCGAACTGCGTATCGCGTTTCGCGCCGTGACCGACGTTGCCCGGATTGATACGGTATTTCGACAGCGACTCCGCGCACGCCGGGTAATCGCGCAGCAGCAAATGACCGTTGTAGTGAAAATCGCCGACGAGCGGCACGGACACGCCCATGCGGTCGAGCTGCTCGCGCACGGCCGGCACGGCCGCAGCTGCTTCTGGCGTGTTCACGGTGATGCGCACCAGTTCGGAACCGGCTTGCGCCAGCTCCTTGATCTGGATCGCGGTGCCGATAGCGTCAGCGGTGTCCGTATTGGTCATCGACTGGATACGCACCGGCGCATCGCCGCCGATTGTGACGAGCTGGCCGCCCCAACGGACGTCCACCGCGTGCGACTTGCGCCGCGCCGCCTGGCCGCCGAACACCGGTTCGTTCGAAACTATCTTGCTACTGGATTGGGATTGAGCTTCGGATTGCATCGAAAGACCCATTTACGCCGCATGCGCCACGCAAAAGACGTCGCGCCTGAATTGAAAAAGCGCCGCAGGCCTGTTGGCCGCGGCGTATACCGTATCTGTCAAGGCAGCGCGAAACGCGCCACATTTCCCTTGGCCGCCGCGTACTTCGACGGATCGACCGGCTGACCGTCGAGTGTCAACGACTCAAGACCCGCCTTGTTGCCGACCGTGACCTTGAAAGGGGGCACGCCCGTCACTTCCTTCCTGTCGCCCGCGCGCACGATGCCAGAGAATACTTCCTTGCCATCCTGGCCGCGCACGCTGAACCAACTGTCTTGCGTCACGCGCAGCGCGACTAGCGCAGCGCCCGCAGGCACCGCCGCTGCCATCGACGCGTTCGCGACGGCCGCGGCCGGTGCGCTTGCGCTCGGCGCAACCGCCGCTTGAGCCTGCGAAGCCACCTTTGGCGGCGCCGCTGTTGCCGTAACGGGCGGCACGGAAGACGCCGTCGTGCCGGTTGTCAGCGGCGCGGGCATCGGCGTGGCCGACGCAGCGCTCTCCGCCGCGACCTGCGTTTGCGGCGCGACTGCAGGCTCTTCCGCCGTTGCCTCCGAACCCGCCGGCTGGCCTTGCGCCACCGCGCCCGATGCACCGGTCACGCCACCGGCGGCGCCGTTCGCGCTGGCCTTCAAGCGCGCGAGCCACGCCGACGAATCGCCCCCATTGGTATGCCACATGGCGAGCGCAATCACCGCGACGACCACCGCCGCCACGCCCCACAGCCACGAGCGGCTCTTTTGCCCGCCACCGCCGAGCGATAACGACACCCGGCCGCGCGGCAAATCCTTGCCAGACGACGCCGGCATCGACAGATCCGGCGCAGGCACGCCTTTCTCGCGGCGCAAAACCTGCGTAAACGGTGTGGGATCGGCACCGAGCATCTTCGCGTAGCTGCGCACCACGCCGAGCGCGAAGGTCGTATCCGGCAGATGGCTGATGTCACCCGATTCGAGCGCGCGCAGTTTGGCGGCGGACACTTTCAGACGCGCCGATACATCTTCGATCGTCCAGCCTTTCGATTCGCGCAACTGGGTCAAGCGCGCGCCCACCGCCGCCAACGAATCCAGGCCCGGTTGCACCGCAGGCTGTGCCACCGTCCGAGCGACCGGCGCCGGATGGGCTTCGTTCATGTCTGTGTCGTGCGGCTGCGGGTGCTGCGGCTCACTCATCCCAAATCCTTTAGCGTCGATTCTTTTTCACTTGTGCGCCCGGACGGGCTAAAGCCTCTCGCCCGAATCGCAGACCGTTTATAACAAAATGTGCGGCCCCATGTGCCGCTTCCGATCGCTTCTGCAAACTTTCTTTTCAACCGTGACTGACGATCAGGACTTTCGCGCACTCGTGGAACTTTCCACTGAGCGCTGGCGCCTGCCCGCCGACACGATTACACGGCGCGAACCTCGATGACCTTTGCCGCCTTCCCGGTGCGCTCAGCAAGACGCGTGCGATCTTTCACCGCACCGGCCAACTGACCGCAGGCAGCGTCGATATCATCGCCGCGTGTCTTACGCACCGTGGTGACGACGCCCGCGTCCATCAACACTTGTGCAAACCGCTTGATCTGTTCCGGCTTCGAGCGGATGAGGCCCGACTCCGGAAACGGATTAAACGGAATCAGGTTGAATTTGCACGGCACGTCGCGCGTCACGGCCAGCAGTTCGCGCGCTTGCGCCTCGCTGTCGTTCACGCCGTCGAGCATGCAATATTCAAACGTAATGAAATCGCGCGGCGCGACTTTCAGATAGCGCTGGCAAGCCGCCATCAGTTCGCGCAGCGGATACTTCTTGTTGAGCGGCACCAGCATGTCGCGCAGCGGATCGCTAGGCGCATGCAGCGAGACTGCGAGCGCCACCGGCAGATCGGCGCCGAGACGGTCCATCATCGGCACCACGCCCGAGGTCGACAACGTGACGCGCCGACGCGACAGACCGTATGCGTTGTCGTCGAGCATCAGGCGCATGGCGGGCACCACCGCGTCGTAATTGAGCAGCGGCTCGCCCATGCCCATCATCACGACGTTCGTGACGACACGCTCGCCCTTGCCGTCGCCGCCCGTGGCCCGGCCGCCTGCCGTGCCGCGCGACGCACGCAGCGCAAATTCAGCCATGCGCAACTGGCCGATGATTTCGCCGGTGGTGAGATTGCGGGAGAACCCCTGTTTGCCGGTCGAACAGAAACGGCAATTGACCGCGCACCCCGCTTGCGACGACACGCACAGCGTACCGCGCGTTTCCTCGGGGATGAAAACGGTTTCGACCGCATTGCTGTTGCCGACGTCGATCAGCCACTTGCGTGTACCGTCGGTCGAAATATGGTCGCTGACGATGCCCGGCATCGAGATCGTGGCGCGCCCCTTGAGCTTTTCGCGCAAGGACTTCGCCAGATCGGTCATGCCGTCGAAATCGGCAGCGTTGTATTGGTGAATCCAGCGCTGCAATTGCTTGGCGCGAAACGGCTTCTCGCCCAGACTGTCGCAATAGGCGACAAGCCCTTGGGCGTCTAGGTCGAGAAGGTTGACGGTGGGACTGCTCGTCATGTCGAATCCTGCCATTTCAGTGCGAGACTGCGTTCATGCAACAAGCTGCATGAACGCAATGCCGTTCGCGCCCATTCCTGCTGCTTTTACCTTACTACTTTGCCAGGCGATTCGTGCGATTAATCCAAACCGGCTGCACGGATCGCACGGCGCAAATCTGCATCAACGCGAGTAGACGTTTACTTGCGGGAAGAAGAACGCGATCTCGACCGCAGCCGTTTCAGCGGCGTCTGAACCGTGCACCGCGTTAGCGTCGATGCTGTCGGCGAAGTCAGCACGGATCGTGCCCTTTTCCGCCTTCTTCGGGTCGGTCGCGCCCATCAGATCACGGTGCTTCAGGACGGCGTTTTCGCCTTCCAACACTTGCACGACCACCGGACCCGAGATCATGAACTCGACCAGATCCTTGAAGAACGGGCGTGCGGCGTGCACAGCGTAGAACTTCTCCGCGTCGGCGCGCGACAGGTGGACCATGCGCGAAGCCACGATCTTCAGGCCTGCGTTTTCGAAACGGCTGTAGATCTGGCCGATCACGTTCTTGGCCACTGCGTCCGGCTTGATAATCGACAGAGTGCGTTCGATCGCCATAAAAACTCCAAAAAATTAAGAGGTTACAGATTCAAATGAATCCGCTATTGTAGCATGTTCCCATGTATGATTGCGATTGAACCCTTACAGCATTGAAAGGCTGCAAGCAGGAGTTCCGGAATGCTGATAGCGTAGGCCTTGTTGGAGATTTCGAGGCCATTGAAACTCCTCGCCACCGCGCCAATCTTAGGAATGAATACCGCGCGACCGGCGGCGAAATCCGGCAGGCGCTGCACGATTCGGTACACCCGCTGTACAACCACTACGCAACACGCTTCTGACGTAAGGAGAGACCATGAACGAACATCCGTATAGCTTTGGCCGCACTGGCGCGGTCAGCACAGTCGAAACGCGTAACCGCGTGCTACGGAACACCTACTGGCTGCTGGCGCTGTCCATGATTCCGACAGTGCTGGGCGCGTGGGTTGGCCTCGCTACCGGTTTCTCGCTGTTCGCCGCCACCAGCCCCGCCATGAGCATGCTGGCGTTCTTCGCGATCGCCTTCGGCTTCATGTTCGCCATCGAGAAGACCAAAGACAGCGCTGTCGGCGTCTTTGTGCTGCTCGGCTTCACGTTCTTCATGGGCCTGATGCTGTCGCGCATCCTCGGCTTCGTGCTCGGTTTCTCGAATGGGCCGTCGCTGATCATGCTCGCCTTTGGTGGCACTGGTGTGATCTTTGCCTCGATGGCAACGATCGCCACAGTCAGCAAGCGCGACTTCTCTGGTCTCGGCAAGTGGCTCTTCATGGGCGTGATCGTGCTGCTGCTCGCTTCGGTCGCGAACGTGTTCCTGCATCTGCCGGCCTTGATGCTGACGGTTTCGGTCATGGCCATCGTGATCTTCTCGGCCTACATGCTGTTCGACGTGCAGCGCGTCGTGAACGGTGGTGAAACGAACTACATCACCGCTGCGCTCGCGATCTACCTGGATCTTTACAACGTGTTCGTCAACCTGCTGGCGCTGCTTGGTATTTTCGGCGGCAACCGCAACTAAAGATGATTCGAGGCGCGGCGCCCAAAACGCCCGCCTTGGAAAAAAGCCCATAACGAGCGATCGTTATGGGCTTTTTCAATGCAGCGTCCGCACGCGGCTCAGATGCGCGTCACAAACTCAGCCACGCAAAGCCTTCGTCCTGCGAAGCCACCACCACTTCGACGGGCTCCGAGCCCAGCACACCCGCCATCGCGGCTCGTGCCAGTTCCGGTAAGTTGTTTTGCTGGCTCAGATGCGCGGCTACCAGGTGACGCAAGCGCGACCGGTCGAGCGACGCCAGAATCTCCGCCGCCGCGTCGTTGTTCAAATGCCCGTGATTGCCGCCGATTCGCGCCTTCAGCGATTGCGGATAGCGGCTGCCCGCCAGCATTCGCAGATCGTGATTACACTCGAGCACGAGCGCGTCGCAGCCGCTCAGCACCGAACTGATATGCGGCGTCGAAGTGCCGACATCCGTCAGCACGCCGAGCCGGCTGGCGCCGTTCGAGAACACATACTGCAGCGGCTCCCGGGCGTCGTGCGGAACGGTGTAAGGGAGGATCCCGAGGTCGCCGATTGCCACCGCCTCGTCGCCCCACAGCACCTGCAGGTCGACATCGGCTTCGTCCGCGCCCACTGCGCGGGCGGTGCCCCAGCTCATGTACAGCGGAATCGACCACTTGCGCGCCAGTGTCAGCGCGCTGCCGATGTGGTCGCTGTGTTCGTGCGTGATGAGAATGGCGTCGAGGGCCTCAGCGCTCGCGCCGAGCCGCGCCAAACGCCGCTCGACTTCCTTGGCCGAGAAGCCGCAGTCGAGCAACACGCGCGTGGTGGTTGCGCCGCTGCGCGCTTCGACCAGCAACGCATTCCCTTCACTGCCGCTGCCAAGACTCGCGAACCTCACGGCCCGCTTAATTCAGTTGCGCGTGCAGCAGCGTCACGATGCGTTGCGCGTCGGACGAGTTGTCCACTTGTCCGTTCGCGTCCAGCACCGCGACCTGCGTCACGCTGTCGCCCTTGGAGCGCACGTTGACGAGGAATTCCTGACCCGGCTTCTTCGACGAACTGCCGCTGTAGAACAGCTTGCCGAACAGCCCCTCCTTCTTCAGTTCCTGCATCGAATCCGCGTAACGCACGTAGTAGATCCCCTTTGCGCGGTCGCGGTTGTCGACGGTGAAGTTGGTGCGGTCGAGTGCAAGGCCCACGCGCAGCCATGCACGGTCGAACGATTCCTGCAGATCGAGCGTCGACGCGCCCGCGGTCTTGTCGATTTTGGCCGGCGCGGTAGCCGGACGCGCATCGGTCAGCAGTTGCTTCGATTGCGCTTCGGTCAGGCCGAATTTCTGCATCAGCTTGGTGAGGAACAGCGCCTCCAGCGCGGGATCGCGCGGACGCTCTTCCCAGCGCGACGACGTCTTGTCCTGGCCCGTCAGCATTTCTTCCATCGCGCTATGCGTGATCGAGATGTCCGTGGTGTCGGACGCACCGCGCGACACGAGCGTGCGGAAGCTGTCGCGGGTGCCCGACGAATACGCGAAGTCGATGACCTTGCCCACCGTGCGGCGGAACCAGTCGTCCGGAATATTGGCGCGATTTTCAGCCCAGTCGGTCACCAGGATGCCGGTGGCCGGCGCGTCGGTTTTCAGCGCGAAGCCGTTTTCCTGCCAGAACTCCTGCAACTGCGACCACAGTTGTTCCGGCGAGCGGCCGTCGACCACCAGCCAGCGGCGGTCGCCGTCGCGCTCGATGTGCATGCCGAACGGGTCTTGCGCGGTGGGTTGCCCTTCGGTGGCGTTGCCCGCCGCGGTGATCGCGCGTTTCGTGGCACCGCCCAGTGCCAGATTGGCGGGCGGCGCGACATAGCGCTGATCGGTCGGCGTGGTGGTGAGGTCGCCCGGAACGGCGAGCGGCGGCGCGCTGCCCGCGCCCTTGTAGTTGACGCGGTCGGAAGCGAACCAGTCGTTCAGCGTGTCACAGCCGGCGAGCGTCGTGAGGGCAAGCGCCAGCGCCGCCATGCGGGTTGCGTGGAGGGAAAGTGCGGAACGTTTCATGAGGTCCTTCGTGATGCTGGAACGCGGTGCCTGGTTCTGTGTGCCGGGAACGTGGGCTGGATCGACGTCGGTTAAGGGGATGCCGGTGGCAGGCTTTCGTTAGCGCTGATGGGTGCCGCAGTGGGTCCGCTTAGCCCAGCAGGCCCGCTTCGCGCAGCGCGCCGCGCACCGCTTCGTGGTATTGCGCGTCGAGCGGCGTGAGCGGCAGGCGGATTCCGCCCTGCACACGACCCAGTTGCTGCAGCGCCCATTTCGCGGGAATCGGATTCGATTCGATGAACAGGTTCTTATGCAGCGACAGGAGTTTGAGATGAATCTCTCGGGCGGTCCTGGCGTCCGCGGCAAGCGCGGCCTTGCACAGTTCGCTCATCGCGCGCGGCGCGACGTTCGCGGTGACCGAAATATTGCCGTGGCCGCCGAGCAGCATCAACGCGATCGCGGTGGGATCGTCGCCGCTGTAGATGCCGAAGTGCGCGGGCGCCGACTTGATCAGATGCGCGGCGCGATCGATGTTGCCGGTCGCTTCCTTCACGCCGATGATGCCCGGCACCTGCGCGCAACGCAGGATGGTTTCGTTGCTCATATCCGCAACGGTGCGGCCGGGCACGTTGTACAGGATCACCGGCAGATCGACGGTTTCCGCGATCTTCGTGAAGTGGCGATAGATGCCTTCCTGGGTCGGCTTGTTGTAGTACGGCACGACTTGCAGCGTGGCGTCCGCACCCACTTCCCTCGCCTGCTGCGTGAGTTCGATCGCCTCGGTGGTGGAGTTGCCGCCCGAGCCCGCGATCACCGGAATCCGGCCCGCCGTGTGCTCGACCGCCGTCTTGACCATCAGCACGTGTTCCTCGACCGATAGCGTGGCCGATTCGCCGCTCGTGCCGACCACGACCAGCGCATTCGTGCCCTCCGCGATATGCCAGTCGATCAGTTTGCGAAACGCCGGCAGATCGAGGCTGCCGTCTTCAAGCATGGGGGTGATGATGGCGGGAATGCTGCCGCGAATCCGGACCCCGTCGTTGCTGCCTGTATTGCCGCTCTGGTTGCCGTTAGTCATGAAACGCCATGAATTTGATCAGGTAAACCGCGATTGTAGCGGATTAGCCAGCCAACTCGTAACAAGGCGGGGGTGCCGCCTGCGCGGTGTCGACTGAGCGCTCCGCTTCGAGAATTGCGCAAATCCGCTGGACGTAAGCCGGGCGCGGCTGCGCGAGAAAACCATCTTGAAACGCGACCACCCGCAGGCGGCCCCGGACCACATCGAGCAGTTCGCCGGGCGCGAGCAGGAACGCGGGATTAGAGGGCTTGCCGATGCTTTCGTTTCCTTGCGCGAAGGTCTCGTAAACCAGTACGCCGCCGGGCGCGAGCAAGTTCAGAAGCTGCGGAAAAAGCGGCCGATGCAGGTAGTTCGTCACGACGACAGCGGCGAACTTCGCGTCGTCCGACAAAGGCCATGCGGCAGCCTCGAGGTCGGCGGCGAACGTCGTGATGAGCGGCTCGTCGCGCATCGTGTCGAGCGCCACTGCGTCGCGGTCGATCGCCGTCACCGGATGACCCCGCGACGCAAAAAAGCGCGCATGCCGCCCGGCTCCCGATGCCACGTCCAGCACGGCGCCGCCCGCCGCGATCAGGTGCGCCCAATGGCGCACCCACTGTGACGGCTCGCCGTTTCCGTGCGATGGCGGCGAGACGGCCGGCGTATTCATCGCTTGCACCCGCCGCTCAGTTGTATGACAGACCCATCGCTTCCCGCACGTCGCGCATCGTTTCGGTGGCGAACTTGCGGGCCTTGTCGCAGCCGTCGGCGACGATCGCGCGCAACAGCGACGGATCGTCCATGTACTTCTGCGCGCGTTCGAGCATGGGCTGCTGTTCGCGCAGGATGCCTTCGATCACCGGCTGCTTGCACTCGAGACAACCGATGCCGGCCGTCCGGCAGCCCTTCTGCACCCACTCGTGCGTGGCTTCGTCCGTGTAGACCTGGTGCAGTTGCCACACCGGGCATTTGTCCGGATCGCCCGGATCGGTGCGGCGCACGCGCGCCGGGTCGGTCGGCATGGTGCGGACTTTTTTCGTGATCGTTTCCGCGTCTTCGCGCAGGCCGATCGTATTGCCGTATGACTTCGACATTTTCTGGCCGTCGAGACCCGGCATGCGCGACGCCTCCGTGAGCATGGCCTGCGGCTCGACGAGGATGATCTTGCGCGACCCTTCGAGGTAGCCGAACAGCCGCTCGCGGTCGTTCATCGACAGGCTCTGCGACTCCTGCAACATTGCGCGCGCCTGTTCGAGCGCTTCGTCGTCGCCTTCCTGCTGGTAGGCATTGCGCAACTCGTGATACAGTTTCGCGCGCTTGCCGCCGAGCTTCTTCGCCGCTTCGCTGGCCTTTTCCTCGAAGCCCGGCTCACGGCCGTACAGGTAGTTGAAACGGCGCGCGATTTCACGCGTCATTTCGACATGCGGCACCTGATCTTCACCGACCGGCACGAGCGAGCCGCGGTACAGCAGAATGTCCGCCGCCATCAGCACCGGATAGCCGAGGAAGCCGTACGTGGACAGGTCCTTGTCCTTCAGCTTCTCCATCTGTTCCTTGTAGGTCGGCACGCGTTCGAGCCAGCCGAGCGGCGTGCTCATGCCGAGCAGCAGCGCCAGTTCCGCGTGCTCGGGCACCTTGCTCTGGATGAACAGCGTGGCCTGCGCCGGATCGATGCCGGAGGCGAGCCAGTCGATCAGCACGTCCCAGACGTTTTTTTCGATCACTTCGGGCGTTTCGTAGTGCGTCGTCAGCGCGTGCCAGTCGACCACGCAGAAGAAACACGGGTATTCGGACTGCAGCCGCACCCAGTTTTTCAGCACGCCGTGATAGTGGCCGAGGTGCAGTGACCCGGTGGGCCGCATGCCGGAGAAGATACGGTCTGGGAACATGGTTATTTAAAAAAGCGAAACGAGTGGAGTCAGAATTGCGGTAATCGCAGCGTAGCCGATCGTGACGAGCGGGCTCAACCAGTAACGCGTCAGCGTGCCCGTCATCACCAGCGCCATTACGATGAAAAAACCGTAAGGCTCGAGGCGCGACAGCGCGATCGATTGCCGCGGCGGCAACAGCGCCATCAGCACGCGGCCGCCGTCGAGCGGCGGCAGCGGAAACAGGTTGAGCACGCCGAGCACGAGGTTCACGCCGACGCCCGCGCCCGCCATGCGCGTGAGAAACGGCTCCTCGACGCTCAGCACCGCGAGCGCGACGCCGAACAGGCCCCAGATCAGCGCCTGCACGAAATTGCACCCTGGACCCGCCGCCGCCACCCACAGGCTGCCCCAGCGCGGATTGCGCAAGTTGCCGAAGGCGACCGGCACGGGCTTCGCGTAACCGAACATGAAGGCGCCACTGGTGGCGAAGTACAACAGCAGGGGAATCGCGATCGTGCCGAGCGGGTCGATGTGCCGCATCGGATTGATGGAGACGCGGCCGAGCACGTACGCGGTATTGTCGCCGAGCCAGCGCGCGACGTAACCATGGGCGGCTTCGTGCAGCGTGATCGCGAAAATCACCGGCAGCGCGTACACCGCAATGGTCTGTATCAGGGAAGAATCCATATCTCGCTATTGTAACAACGCGGTTGCGTGCGTCTGTCCGCTTTCGTTCATGCCGTTTCTTCGAGACCGAATGGCGCGAGAGAACCGCGCCCGGCTCGCACCAGCACCGGTTCGGCGCCGCTCAGATCGATCACCGTGGACGGTTCGCACACGCACGGGCCGCCGTCGATTACCAGATCCAGTTGTTTTTCCAGCCGCGCGCGAATGTCCTCCGGGTCGTTCAGCGGCTGCGTTTCGCCCGGCATGATCAGCGTGGAGCCGAGCAGCGGCTGACCGAGCTCCTCGAGAATCGCCAGCGTGATCGCGTGCTCGGGCACCCGCAGGCCGATGGTCTTGCGCGACGGATGCGACAAGCGCCGCGGCACTTCCTTGGTGGCCTGCAAGACGAAAACGTAGGGACCCGGCGTCACCGATTTGATCAGCCGGTACTGCCGGTTGTCGACCATCGCGAAATTCGCCAGCTCCGAGAGGTCGCGCACCAGCAGCGACAGCAACTGCTTTTCGTCGAGCCCGCGAATGCGCCGCAGGCGCTCGACCGCGTTCTTGTCGTCGAGATGGCAGGCGAGCGCGTAGCTCGAATCCGTCGGCAACGCGACCACGCCGCCATCGTTGATGATCTGCACGGCCTGCTTGACGAGCCGCGGCTGCGGGTTGTCAGGATGAAGCCGAAAGTATTGGGACATGATGACTAACCATGGCTACGGATGACTGCGAACGGAAACCGGATGCGAAGCAGACAGAGAAGCGGACAGAGAAGCGGACGAACAAGCGGACGAAAGCACGCGCCAGGGGCGGCCGGCTTTCGCGCGTATCGTGCCGCCGCGGCACGGCGCGCGATCACAGCCAGCGTTCCCAGACGGGCTTGAGATCGGAAGGCAGCGGCGGCAGCGTGCCGAGGTCGACGCGGCCTTCGCCGGGTGCGTGGAAATCGGAGCCGCGCGACGCCTCGAAGCCGAAACGGCGCGCGACATCCGCATATTCGCGGTATTGATCGGGCGTATGACTGCCCGTCACCACCTCGATCGCCTTGCCGCCCAGATCGATGAATTCGGCGAAAAACGCGTCGAATTCGACCGGCGAATAATCGTAGCGGCCCGGGTGCGCAATGACCGCCTCGCCGCCCGCGGCCCGAATCCAGCCGACCGCGTCGGCCAGTTTGGCCCAGCGATGCGGCACATAGCCGGGCTTGCCGTCGCCGAGAATACGGGTGAACACGTCTTGCGTGGAACTGGCGTAGCCGCTTTCGACCATGAAGCGCGCGAAATGCGTGCGCGAAATCATGTCCGGATTCGACACGTACTTGAGCGCGCCCTGGTAGGCGTCGGGAATGCCGAGCGTGGCCAACTGTTCGCCGATCGCCTCGGCACGCGCGGCGCGGCCGTTGCGGGTGCGCGCGAGACCGTCGATCAGAACCGAACTGGTGGGGTCGATGCCGAGCCCGACGATATGCACCGTGCGCGAGGCCCACGTAACCGAAATTTCCACACCGCTCAGATAGCCCATGCCGAGCGCTTCCGCCGCGCTGCGCGCCTCTTGCTGGCCGCCCAGTTCGTCGTGGTCGGTCAAGGCCCACAGCGTCACACCGCCCGCGTGCGCGCGGCGCGCGACGTCGGCCGGCGCGAACTGGCCGTCGGAGACAGTGGAGTGGCAGTGGAGGTCGGCGTTCATCAGTGTCTTGAAAAAGTTCAGCGCTCATTTTACTGCAACGCAGTAAGTGAACGCGGAGCTATCTCGCGCCGCCGGGCCTCATCCCCCGGATTTTTGGAGGCGTCTACGCGCAAAACCCTTCGATCAGCGCAGCCACCTGCTCCGGCTGGTCGTGATGCACCATGTGCCCCGCTTCGTCGATGATCTTCTCGCGCCAGTCCGGGAAAGCCTGAAAGCGCGCCTTGAACTCGTCGAGCGGAATGTCGCCGGCGATCTGCGCGAGCGTCGGCGAATTGGCGGCTTCAACGTGCAGCACTTTGGCGCTGACCTTGCGCCAGACGGCCATGACTTCGTCGAGGCGGTACAGCGTCGGACCGCGCAGCTTGTGCGCCGGATCGGCGAGCAGCACGAAGCGCCCTTCGGCGTCCGGCTTCGACCAGTGCTGCGCGAGAAACCGCGCGCGCCGCGGATCGAGCCGCGGGTTGGTCTTGATCAGCCGCCCTGCGACCTCGTCGAGCGACGCGTAGCGCTTCAAATGCGGCGGATCGCGCAACTCGTCGAGCCAGTGACGCAGCCGGCCCGGCGCTTGCGCCGGGTGCGACGGTGCGAGACCGAAGCCTTCGAGGTCGACCACGCGCCGCACCCGCTCCGGCCGCACGCCCGCATAGATGCACGCGATGTTCGCGCCCATGCTGTGGCCGACCAGATTCACTTCGCCGGTTGGCGCATAGTGGTCGAGCAATGCGTCCAGATCGGCGAGATAGTCAGGAATCCAGTAGTTGCCGCCGCCATGCTCCGCCACCGGCCAGTCGGACAGGCCGAAGCCGCGCATGTCCGGCGCGATCACCTGCCAGTCGCCGCCGAGCGCATCGACGACGAACTGGAAGGACGCCGCCACGTCCATCCAGCCGTGCAGCATGAACAGCATGGGCGCACGCGGACTGCCCCAGCGTCGCACATGCAGACGGATGCCGCGCACGGCGATGAATTCGGATTGGGAGAGAGTCATGAACGGCGCACCCGGAAAAGAATGGTCGTTCGATTATAGTGAGATAGCCGGCGCGGCGTCGGCCGATTGGGGAACGGGTCGCTCCGTCAGTCGTCCTCTGCGGGCGCAACAGGCGCGGGAGCGTCGAGGCCCGCCAGCGCGGCCAGTTCCGCTTCATCGAAACCCGCGTCGCGGCGCGCCTCGAAATTGAACGGGCCGCGTAGTTTCGGTGCGTGATACTGGTCGGCGAGACGCGTGTAAGTCTCGTGCGGATCGAGGCCACCCTCGTCGCACAAGTAACGGAACCAGCGATTGCCGATCAGTACGTGGCCGATTTCGTCGCGTAGGATCACGTCGAGAATCGCCGCGGACGCCTGATCGCCCGCTTGTTGCAGCCGCGCGCGGATCGGCGGCGAGGCGTCGAGGCCGCGCGCTTCCAGCGTGCGCGGCACCAGCGCCATGCGCGCCAGCACGTCGCCACGCGTGCGCTCGCACATGTTCCACAGGCCATCGTGCGCGGGGAAATCGCCGTAGACGTGGTCGTATTCCGCGAGGCGCGCGACGAGCAGCGAGAAGTGATACGCCTCCTCTGCGGCAACCTTGAGCCAGTCCGCGTAGAAGTCGGCGGGCATGCCCGTGAAGCGCCACACGGCGTCGAGCGCGAGGTTGATCGCGTTGAATTCGATGTGCGCGAGCGCGTGCAGCAGAACGGCGCGCCCTTGCGGCGATTGCATGCTGCGTCGCCCCAACTTGCGCGGCTCGACCAGTTCGGGCCGCTCCGGACGGCCCGGCAGGCCGGCCGGCTCTTCGAGTTCGAGGTCCGGTGAGCATGCGAGGCTGCCGTCGAGCACGGCGGCGTACAGCGCACGGGTGGCGGCCGTCTTTGCGACTGGATCGGTTTCGCGCAATGCGGCGAGCGCCGCCGTGCGTGCGCATCGAGCCCGGTTCGCGGCGTTGGAGGCGAGCGGCATGGAGGAAGCGGACGGAGCGGCGCGAATCATGGCAAGCGGATCGGCAAAGGGAACGGCAGTTGGACTGCGGTGGAGAGGATGACAGCGGGACCCGGAAAGGAGAAGAAAAGCCAAATCCGGGATCCAAGGCGAGGTCCAAAACGCTGGTTCACGGACACAACCGGCGACACGCGTAACAATGGCGCACACCAGGAAGACACGGCCTGTGACCCTCGCACTTCCCTGCCCGCCTCGCCAGGCACCCGAATCACACAACCGTTTACAATACTCGATTCGACCATCCGACGCGCTCGTTGCGTTGGCGACACGCGCCGATTCAGGCAGTTTTCAGCCCGCCGCACCGCGCATGGCGATCGATCAAGAGGAGACACTGTGACGATTTACAAGCTTGGCGAAGCCGCCCCGACCATCCACGAAAGCGTGTTCGTCGCGGATTCGGCGAACATCATCGGCAACGTGACGCTCGGGGAAAATTCGAGCGTGTGGTTCGGCGCGACGATTCGCGGCGACAACGAGCCGATCACCATCGGCGCGGGCAGCAACGTGCAGGAAAACGCGGTGCTGCACACCGACCCCGGCTTTCCGCTGAAGATCGAGGCGAATGTGACGGTCGGCCACCAGGTCATGCTGCATGGCTGCACGATCAAGGAAGGCTCGCTGATCGGAATTCAGGCGGTGGTCTTGAATGGCGCGGTGATCGGCCGCAACTGTCTGGTCGGAGCGGGCGCCATCGTCACGGAAGGCAAGGTGTTTCCCGACAATTCGCTGATTCTCGGCGCGCCCGCCAAAGTGGTGCGCGAGCTGAGCGAGACGGATATCGCCAATATGCAGCGCGGCACGGCAAGTTATGCCGAACGCCGCGAGTATTTCAAGGCGCAGCTCGTGCGTATCGGCTAAACCGCCGGAGCGCGGGCGCGCACGGCGCGGCATCAGGCCGCGTCATTCGACCGAGGAAAAGTTGTGAGCGACCAGTTGCAAAAATTCATGTTCAGCGCGGCGCCGGTGCGCGGCGAGATCGTTTCGCTGCGCAATACGTGGCAGGAGGTGCTGACGCGGCGTGAGTACCCGGCGCCCGTGCGGACGATTCTCGGCGAGATGATGGCCGCGTGCGCGCTGCTGTCGGCGAATCTGAAGTTCGACGGCACGCTCATCATGCAGATTTTCGGCGACGGCCCGGCCAGAATGCTGGTGGTGCAGTGCAGTTCCGATCTGTCGATGCGCGCCACCGCGAAGCTGTCCGGCGAAGCGGGCAATGCGATCGGCGACGCCACGTCGCTGATCGAACTGGTCAACGCGGGCGGCCACGGCCGCTGCGTGATTACGTTGGACCCGCGCGACAAGCAGCCGGGCCAGCAGCCGTATCAAAGCATCGTGCCGCTGTCGGGCGTGGACGGACCGCTCAAGTCGATGGCCGAAGTGCTCGAACATTACATGCATCACTCGGAACAACTCGACACGCGCCTGTGGCTCGCCGCGAACACCGAGCGCGCAGTCGGCATGCTGCTGCAAAAGCTGCCGGGCGACGGCGGCATCGTTCCGCATCCGGGCGAACTGGACGCCGATACGTGGGAACGCGTCTGCACGCTGGGCGGCACGCTGTCGCAAGACGAGTTGCTGAAGGAAGAGCCGGAAACGGTGTTCCGCCGCCTCTTCTGGCAGGAAAACGTCCAGCATTTCGAGCCGGCCACGGCGCGCTTCGAGTGCTCCTGTTCGCGTGAAAAAGTCGGCGCGATGCTGAAGATGCTGGGCCGCGAGGAAGTGGATGGCGTGATCGAAGAGCGCGGTCATGTGGAGATCCATTGCGAATTCTGCAACCAGCGCTACGAATTCGACCCGGTCGACGTGGCGCAACTTTTCGTCGCGAATGCCCTCTCACAAGGGGTGACGCCGGCCACCGAACAACGGCATTGAACGCCCGCCGGCGCGGGCGTGATGCCCGCCCTACGGCCACGCGTGTCACTTATCCACGGCAGCAAACTACCGCGCCGTCCGCTGTCTTTTCAAGGCTCGGACGGCGCGGTATCTTTGATCATTGCGTCGTGTCATTGGCGGCCACGCCCGCATGTTTTGCTTAGGCATCCGACCGGCGGAGATCGAACATGAACCACCTTACTTCGTTGATACGTTCGGCGCGCACCTGTGCCGTATTGGCCGTCATTGGCGGCAGCGTTGCGCTAGCCGGCTGTGTGATGGACCCACCAGGCCCCTCGCCGATTTATAGCCGCTTGCCCGCCAACCAGTCAGGCATGGGCAACAACGCCCAGCCGCTTACGCAGGAAGAGCGTCAACGCTATGACGCCATCGATCAACAGGTGATGGCCGAACAGAACCAGGCCATTGCCGCGGAAAACGCCGCGCAGGCGTGGTCGCGTTATTACTCGCCGCCCGTCAGCGTGTACGGCAGCTATTACGGCGGTGGTTGGGGGCACGGCTGGGGAACGGGTGTCGGCGTCGGCTACGGGCCGTACTGGGGCTGGTAAGACGAGTCCAATGCAACGAGGCAATGCGAAGAGTCAATGCGCGGTGCGTCGCGGGCGGGTTCAAGTAACGACGGCTCGATACGGCGACTGAGCGCGACAACCCGGTGCCACGGCTCAGTGCGGGGCCGTCTTCTCTTTCGCGGTCTTGCTCCCGCGCTTTCTATCCGGCCTGGCGCGAGATTCCGGATTCGGCACCATATGCAGCGGTGCGCTCGACATCTCACCACGTGTGGAAGTCGTCACTGAAGGCGTGTTCGCGGTCGGCAACGGCGCATTCGGCGAGACGAACTGCACGAACACCTCGCTGTCCTTGACCATGCCCATTTCGTAGCGCGCCCGCTCTTCCACCGCGGCCGTGCCGTTCTGCAAATCTTGCACTTCGCCTTGAATACGCTCGTTGCGCAGCTTCGCATCGACGTTCTTCTGCTGTTGCTGCGCCAGTTGCTGCTGCAACTCGTGCACGCGCAACCAGCCACCATGCCCCCACCAGAGCGGGTACTGGATCAGTACCAGTAGAACGATCAGGACAGCAGTGACAAGCCGCATGAAGTAAGCACAATAAATACGCGCCGCCCTGCGCTATACGCAGGGCGGCGAGGTCAATCAGAAACGAAGGATAACCGGCTCATCGGTTAGCGCAATCAGTTTGGCTACCTGCAGTCATTTAGCGCAGATTGTAGAACGCCGACTTGCCCGGATAGCTGGCGATATCGCCGAGGTCTTCTTCGATACGCAGCAACTGGTTGTACTTCGAGATGCGGTCCGAACGCGACAGCGAACCGGTCTTGATCTGGCCGGCATTCAGGCCGACTGCGATATCCGCGATGGTCGAATCTTCGGTTTCGCCCGAACGGTGCGAGATCACGGCCGTGTAGCCCGCGCGCTTCGCCATTTCGATCGCCGCGAACGTTTCCGTGAGCGTGCCGATCTGGTTGATCTTGATCAGGATCGAGTTGGCGATGCCCTTCTCGATGCCTTCCTTCAGAATGCGCGTGTTGGTGACGAACAGGTCGTCGCCCACCAGTTGGATCTTCTTGCCGAGCTTGTCGGTCAGCAGCTTCCAGCCGGCCCAGTCGCTTTCGTGCATGCCGTCTTCGATCGACACGATCGGGAATTTATCCGCGAGCGTGGCGAGGTAGTCGGTGAATTCCGCCGACGACAGTTGCAGGCCTTCGCCGGCCAACTGGTACTTGCCGTCGTGATAGAACTCGCTTGCCGCGCAGTCGAGCGCGAGCAGCACGTCTTCGCCGGCACGGTAGCCCGCTTTCTCGATAGCTTGCAGGATGGTGGACAGGCATTCGTCGTTGCTGCCGAAGTTCGGCGCGAAGCCGCCTTCATCGCCGACTGCCGTGCTCATGCCGCGGTCGCTCAGGATCTTCTTCAGTGCGTGGAACACTTCGGCGCCGCAGCGCAGCGCTTCGCGGAAAGTCGGCTGGCTGACCGGCACGATCATGAATTCCTGGATGTCCAGGCTGTTGTTCGCGTGCGCGCCGCCGTTGACGATGTTCATCATCGGCACCGGCAGTTGCATCGCGCCCGAACCGCCGAAGTAGCGGTACAGCGGCAGGCCGGCTTCTTCAGCGGCGGCCTTCGCGACGGCCATCGAAACGGCCAGCATCGCGTTCGCGCCGAGGCGCGACTTGTTGTCCGTGCCGTCGAGTTCCAGCAGGGTCTTGTCGAGGAAAGCCTGCTCGGAAGCGTCGAGGCCCATGATCGCTTCGGAGATTTCGGTGTTGATGTGCTCGACGGCCTTCAGCACGCCCTTGCCGCTGTAACGGCCGGTTTCGCCGTCGCGCAGTTCGATGGCTTCACGCGAACCCGTGGAAGCGCCCGACGGCACCGCGGCGCGGCCCATCGTGCCCGACTCGAGCAGCACGTCGCATTCGACGGTGGGGTTGCCTCGCGAATCGAGAATCTCTCGACCGATGATATCTACGATAGCACTCATGGTTTCCTCAAGAAATGACGTTGAATTCTTTACTATGACACTGTATCTGGCGCAGACCGGTCTCCCCGGCAGACAACTCGCGCACCGATACGTTCGACGACCATTGCGTGCATGTGCCGCGTGCCGACGGGCAGATCATGCACGCGAGGCATGACACGCCGCGCATGCTGAATCAGTTGAAATCGCTTTCGAGGAACGGCGCGCGCTTGACGGCCTGGTCGAGCGTGACAAGCGTTTCCAGCAATTCGGCCATGCGGTGCAGCGGCACGGCGTTCGGGCCGTCGGATTTGGCTTCCGAAGGCTTGGGATGCGTCTCCATGAAGAGCCCCGATACGCCTACCGCCACCGCGGCACGCGCCAGCACCGGCACGAATTCGCGCTGACCGCCCGAGCTCGTGCCCTGCCCGCCCGGCAATTGCACCGAGTGGGTGGCATCGAACACGATCGGCGCGTTGGTTTCGCGCATGATCGCGAGCGAGCGCATGTCCGACACCAGATTGTTATAGCCGAACGACACGCCGCGTTCGCACGCCATGAAGCGGTCTTCGGAGAGGCCCGCTTCACGCGCCGCGTCGCGCGCCTTGTCGATCACGTTCTTCATGTCGTGCGGCGCGAGGAACTGGCCTTTCTTGATGTTGACCGGTTTGCCCGAGCGCGCGCAAGCATGGATGAAGTCCGTTTGACGGCACAGAAAAGCCGGCGTTTGCAACACATCGACCACCGACGCGACCTGCTCGATCTCGTGCTCGGCGTGAACGTCGGTGAGCACGGGCAGACCAAGCTGGCGCTTCACTTCGGACAGGATACGCAGGCCTTCGTCCATGCCCAAGCCGCGGAACGACTTGCCGCTGCTGCGATTGGCCTTGTCGTACGACGATTTGTAGATGAACGGAATGTTCAGCTTCGCGCAGATTTCCTTGAGGCGGCCGGCCGTGTCGATCGTCATCTGTTCGGATTCGACGACACAGGTGCCCGCGATCAGGAAAAACGGCTTGTCGAGCCCAATTTCGAAATCGCCCAGTTTCATGCTTGCTCTCCGACTTCCTTTTCCACGCGCGACTGCTGGTGCGCGAGCGCCGCTTCCACGAACGACTTGAAGAGCGGATGGCCGTCACGCGGCGTGGAGGTGAATTCCGGGTGGAACTGCACGCCGACGAACCACGGGTGCATGCCGCGCGGCAATTCCATCATTTCCGGCAGATCCTCACTCGGCGTGCGGGCGCTGATGACAAGGCCGCCGGCTTCGAGCTGGGGCACGAAGCGGTTATTGACCTCGTAGCGATGCCGGTGACGCTCGTTCACGTCCTTGCCGTAGATCTCTTCGGCCATCGTGCCGGGCTTGATCGGGCAACGTTGCGAACCGAGGCGCATCGTGCCGCCCAGGTCCGATTCCTCGGTACGCTTTTCGACGCGGCCTTCGCGGTCATACCACTCGGTGATCAGCGCGACCACGCGGTTTTCGGTTTCCTGGTCGAACTCGGTGCTGTTCGCACCCTTCAGACCCACCACGTCGCGGGCGAATTCGATCACGGCCAGTTGCATGCCGAGGCAGATGCCGAGATACGGCACCTTGGCTTCGCGCGCATAGCGGATCGCGGCGATCTTGCCCTCGGTGCCGCGACGGCCGAAGCCGCCCGGCACGAGCACCGCATCGAGATGCCTGAGGCTTTCGACGCCCTTCGTCTCGATCTCTTCCGAATCGATGTATTCGATGTTCACACGGGTCGCCGTATGCATCGACGCATGGCGCAGCGCTTCGATCAGCGACTTGTACGACTCGGTCAGATCGACGTACTTACCGACCATGCCGATCGTGACTTCGTGCTGCGGATTCTCGAGCTTCTCGACGAGCCTCGACCACATGGACAGATCGGCCGGCTTCGGCGTGAGCTTGAGTTCCTCGCAGATGATCGCGTCCAGACCCTGGTCGTGCAGCATCTGCGGAATCTTGTAGATGCTGTCCGCGTCCCACACGGAGATCACCGCGTCTTCGGGCACGTTCGAGAACATCGAGATCTTCGCGCGTTCGTCGTCCGGAATGCGGCGGTCGGCGCGGCACAGCAGCACGTGCGGCGAGATGCCGATTTCACGCAGCTTCTGCACGCTGTGTTGCGTGGGCTTGGTTTTCAGTTCGCCGGCGGTGGCGACCCACGGCACCAGCGTGAGGTGCACGAAGCACGCGCTGTTGCGGCCCATGCGCAGGCTCATTTGACGCGCGGCCTCGAGGAACGGCAGCGATTCGATGTCGCCCACGGTGCCGCCCACTTCGACGATCGCGACGTCCGGCTCACCGCACGTCGCGGAAGCCGCGCCACGTTCGATGAACGCCTGGATTTCATTCGTGATGTGCGGGATGACCTGCACCGTCTTGCCGAGATAATCGCCGCGGCGTTCCTTGCGGATCACCGATTCGTAGATCTGGCCCGTGGTGAAGTTGTTGGCCTTGCGCATCTTCGTGCTGATGAAGCGCTCGTAGTGGCCGAGGTCGAGGTCGGTCTCCGCTCCGTCTTCCGTCACGAACACTTCGCCGTGCTGAAACGGGCTCATCGTGCCGGGGTCGACGTTGATGTAGGGATCGAGCTTGAGGAGGGTGACTTTGAGACCGCGCGATTCGAGGATCGCGGCGAGGGAAGCGGCGGCAATACCCTTGCCGAGGGAAGATACTACGCCGCCGGTGACGAAAACATATTTGGTCATCGCTGGATGCTCGCGGGAAAAACGGATTATACCGTAAAGCAGGGCCCCAACCCCAGCAAAATCCGAGCGGCCTGCACGACCAGGGAGGCCGCGGCGGCGGCAATCGGCGCGCGCCGATCTTGCACCGTTTCACGGCGATATGAAGCGCGAGGCGCGTTGGGCTCGTCAGTCGCGGAGCTAACCTCACTGTCATCGCCGGGCATCGCAGCGGTATCTCCATGCGCCGGCCAACCCGCCTACAGCGTCAAATCACCGCTCCAGCTCACGCAACATTCGCTGCACCGCGCGCGCGGTTTCGATCGGCTTTTCCATCGGATAGAGATGGCTGCCCTCGATCCATTCCAGATGACTGCCGGTCGCGCGGCGGGTTGCATCGAGACCGGCCTGGCGGATTTCCTTCGAACGCGTGCCGGCGATGAACCCCACCGGCACCGGCGCGCCGCGCGCGAGCCGCGCGCCGAGCGTGTGCGGCAAGGTCCGGTAGATCTGATACTCGGTGCGGCGGTCGAACGCCAGCGAACGCGAGCCGTCCGGCGAGGTTTGCGGAATGCCGAAGTCGATGTAATCGGACAGCATGCGCTCGTCCCAACGCGCGAACGCCGGCTTCGAATGGAAGTGCCGCCACGCTTCGTCGCGGCTCGCCCAATGCGTGCGGCGCGCGCGGGTGGCGGCCGCGGGCGACAGGCGCTCGTCGAGCCCGGTCCATTGCGACACGCGCAGCATGCTGCTGCGCCAGCCGGCGATCACCGGCGAATCCAGCATCACCACGCCCCTCACCCACTGCGGCTTCTTGAGCGCGACCATCAACGACAGGTAGCCGCCGAGCGAATGCCCCACCAGCCACACCGGTTGCTCGTAGCAGCGGCCGATGTCGTCGAGCAACTGCTCGACCAGATGCGGCCAGTCCTGAGTCACCGGATAGCGGGTGTCGTGGCCGATGCGCTCGATCGAGCGCAGTTCGTAGTCGTCGGCGAGTTCGGCGAAGATCGTCCGATAGGTCGACGCCGGAAAGCCATTCGCATGCGAGAAGTGAATGATGTTTTTCAACTGTGGCTCTCTCCGTTCTGTTTTCGCGCGCGGGCTTCTTGGGGCTTGCGGCCTGGCGGCATGTTTGTTCTGTGTTTGTTCGCGTTGCTCCCGCGCCTTTTCTCTTTCGTGCGGCCGGCGATCCGTCAGCGATCCATCCAGTAGCGGCGCTGCGTGTCGCGATAGCGCTCGAGCGTCAACGCGGCGCCGCTCATCGGCGCGCCGGCTTGCGCGCCGGCATTCGCGTCAAGCTGTGCGCCGGCTTCGGCTTCGGCTCCGGCGTCCGGCGCGCGATCCGGGTTGACCTCGACCCGCACCGCGCCGTCCGTATCGCTGCGCCCCAGCTCGATGCGCCGCGCCTTGTAGCGCTCGAACACACCCACGTTCGGATGATGAAAACGGTTGCGATAGCCTACCTGAAATAGCGCGATGAGCGGATCGATAGAGTCGAGGAACGGCTCAGTCGACGAGGTCTTGCTGCCGTGATGCGGCACCACCAGCACCTGCGCACGCAGCGCCCCGCGATCGCGCGCGAGCAGGACGCGTTCGCCCGGCGCCTCGATATCCGCTGCCAGCAGCGCCGCCATGCGTGACCGGTCCGTTTGCACCGGCCCGGCTGACGGGCCCGCTTCGGCCAGCGCGGTCCTCACGCGCAGCACGCAGGAATGCGCGTTCGGTTTGCCTTGCAGCGGCCCGGCGTCCGGCCAGAGCATCGCGAACTCGACGCCGTCCCACTGCCAGCGCTGACCCGCCGCGCAACCCAGCGTCTCGGCGCCGCGTTCTCGCGCGTTCGACCACAGCGGATTCTCCGGCGCCAACGCGGCCACCATCTGACGCACCTCGATTGCGTCCAGCACCGCGGGCGCGCCGCCCGAATGATCCGAATCGGCGTGACTGACGATCAGCGTGTCGAGCGCCGTCACGCCATGCGCCTGCAGAAACGGCACGACGACGCGCTCGCCCGCGTGAGTCGATTCCGGACCGGGACCCGCATCGAACAGCAGCGTGTGATGCGCCGTCTCGATCAGCACCGAGCTACCCTGCCCGACATCCAGCGCGGTCAGACGGAAGCTGCCGTGCGGCGGCCCCGAAGGCGCCGGCAGCACGAGCGGCAGCCACGTGAGCGGCGCGGCCCAGCGCAGCGGCCAGCCGCGCGGCGCCAGGCACCAGAGCACGCCGAGCGCGGCCGCGCCCAGCGCCCACGCGTCCGGTTGCGGCAGCCGCCACAGTGTCCAGGCAGGGCCGGACAGCATCCGCAAACCCGCGGCCAGCGGATCGAGCAACGCGTGCGCGGCGCCGAACGCGTAGGCATCGAACGGTGCCGGCAGCGCGATGCCGGCCAGAACAACCGGCGTGACGAGCAGGCTCACCCACGGAATCGCGAAGGCGTTCGCGAGCGGACCGATCAGCGGAATCTGCGAGAACCAGTAGACCGTGAGCGGCGCGAGCGCGATCGTCACCGCGAACTGAACATGGGCGGCGTCGCGCAGCCGTTCGCCGCAAGCGCGAATCCAGCGGCGCAGGCCGAAGCACAGACGCGCGCACCGGGTCGGCGCCTCGCCGCCGTCGCGCTCTTCGGCGCGGCGTTGCTCGTGATCCCGCACGCGGGGCCGGCCCGACATCGCGAACAGAATCGCCGCCACGGCGCAGAACGACAACCAGAACCCCGCCGACACCACCGCCCACGGATCGACCAGCAGCACCAGCCCTAGCGCCCACGCCAGCACCATCGAGCGCGCGAGATTGCGGCCGCTGACAAACGCCAGCGCGACGACACTCGCCATCCACAGCGCGCGCTGCGCCGGCACGTTGAAGCCGGCCAACGCCGCGTGCAGCGCGGCGAACATGGCGCCGCCCGTCACGGCGACGACCTGCGCGGGCAGATACAACGGCCAGTTGCGGCCGATGAACCCCGAGCGCCGCCACAACGCGCCCGTCAGCCAGCCCGTCAGACCCGCGACGATACCGATGTGCAAACCCGAGATCGCAAATTGGCGGTTATGAACACACATAACCGGTACAATCTCTACATCGACTCTCTTGGGGCACTACAGATGCCACGCGCCTACTCGTATGTCCGATTCTCCACACCCGAACAAAGCAAAGGCGACTCGCTGAGACGGCAGCAAGAACTTAGCGAAGCCTATGCCGCCAAACATGGGTTGACGCTGGACACCACGCTTACCTTCCATGACCTTGGGGTGTCGGCCTACAAGGGTAGCAACGTCGAACGCGGACGCCTTGGTGACTTCATCGAAGCTTGCGAAAGCGGCTTGGTTGAACGCGGCAGCTACCTGCTGGTGGAAAGCCTCGATCGGATTTCACGCTCAGAAGTGGACAAAGCGTTGAGACTGTTCCTTTCAATCTTGGATCACGGAATTGTGGTCGTTACCTTGACGGACGAGCGTGTGTACCGTACAGGTGGCGCTGATGTATCGATGGACCTGATTATCAGCATCACGGTGATGACCCGCGCCCATGAAGAGTCGGCGACTAAATCGAAGCGTCAGCGGGCCGCGTGGAACAACAAACGAGCGAACATCGGCACAAAGAAGCTCACGGCACGTAGCCCGCTATGGTTAAAGCTGAACTCGGACCGGACACGGTTTGATTTCATCCCAGAACGCGTCGAAATCGTGGAAGAGATCATCAGTTTTGCGAAGAACGGCTTCGGGCAACTCGCCATCGCGAAGATGCTCAATGAACGTGGCACGCCAGCGTTCTCGGGTGAGAACAACGCGTGGCACAGCAGCTACATTCAAAAAATACTGACATCGAAGCAGCTATACGGTGAATTCCAACCCGGCGAAACAATCAACGGAAAAAAGGTATTCACCGGCCAACCCTTCGACGACTACTACCCTTCGGTTATCACCAAGGACGAGTTTTATTCGCTTCAAGCATTTCGTGCGCAGAACGCGGTTGGCGGTGGTCGCGCACGCAAGGGGAAAACCGTCCCGAACCTGCTGTCCGGTCTGCTGAGATGTGGTTACTGCGGGCGCTCAAACATGGTGATTGCCGGTGCTGCGGCAAAGCGTGTCAAGACCCCAGAAGGCGAAACCATCCGACCACCAAAGAAGGTCTTGGTCTGCGATGCAGCAAGGCGTGGAATGGGCTGCTATGCGGTTCAGTGGGGATACAACGAGTTCGAAGCCGCCTTCCTGACGTTCTGCCGTGGATTGTCTCTAGACGCCTTGCTTGCCGATCTTCGCAACGATACTGGCCCGGAACCAGTGAAGGTTGAAGACCAGTTACACGTCGAAGAACAAAAGATCGCTGACGCGCAGAAGGCGATTGAGAAAATCTTCGAGCTTTATGAGTCAGGAAATGGACTCACGAAGGATGTCGTCGGGCAACGACTGAACAGATTGACGGAAGAAAAAGCGAACGCCGAAGCGACGAGAGAACGGCTGCTGACGGAGATTCAACAGCGGAAGAATTCTGGGACCGATTCACACGAAGTCGCCCGCGTCACGAAGTCGCTGATCGAACAGATGGCAAGCGTGACCGATGAAGAACGGTTTCGTGTTCGTGCCGCACTTGCAGCACAACTGCGACGGTTCATCGACAAGGTCGAACTGCACGGTGCCGGTCGGCTCGTAACGAAGGAATTTATCGAGCAGCGAAAGGCTGACCTGACTAAAGCCGGTTTCTCAGAAATGGATGCCGTCAAGTATTGCAATGAACGCTATCAGACCGAACCAAAGCGTCAAGGAAAGGGAGATCGGGGACGGTTTGCATCACGCGCCGACAACGGAAGATTCTTCGTCATCAGGACCAAACATGGTGGTTTCCGCATGGTGTATCCAAGGTTCGATGATCCTACCGTTGCTATCGTGCAAGGCGGGTTTGACGACGGCGGACCGGGATTGACCGGTCAAGACGATCTGTTGCCAATACTTCTCAAAGAGATCAACGAAGAGAAGAAGTGAATTTCTTCTCAGGTGCCCTGATATTTCACCTGTCCAGTTGTTGCATGCACAAGTCAAATGCTATTAACCGGTATTTGCTAGTAACCGGTCGATTTCGTCTGCCTGACCTTAACTCATGCTTTGTATCAGGCTGTGCCATTGGGAAGCATCTTCTTGGTCATGGCAACACAGGCTGCCATTGTCTCGTTTTTTACTTGACTGGTCACTACGGTCTGACTGATTACTTGATTCACTTGTGGTTACGGAGTGAACAAATCCTATAGACGAGACTATGACTTCACCATACGGCTAGAACTTCAGCGATGACAGTGATAACTCCCTTCACTGCATCGATGACATTTCGCGTCTGTAATGCCGACGCTGCCTTCATATAAGAGATAAAACCGACCACGCTGCACGATACGGGTTAATCAAGTCGCCAGAACGTGGAAGGAGTAAGATAAGTGTTCGACACATCGATCTTCTCAACCCCGAATCTCAGATCGTGCCCTTCATGTCGAACCGTATACTTCATGTATTCCGCGATGCCATCTGTTGCTGGCCTTGAGAAGACCTGAATCTTTTCTTCCCGGAATCGCGCGTTATCAAATTTCCGAACGTTATTCGTCCACACTCGCTGTAGACGTTCTTCGAAGTAAGCATCATCACCGATTCCGTCGATCAGGCAATGTGCGTGAAGCTCAACACCGGCATTACGATCACCGCCCATCACTACAACCCTTCGAAGCTGTGATGCGCCAGACATCTCGTTTTCCCGTCGAATATCGCCCTTCAAGAAGGTTTGATCCAACTCGCGCATGGTCTGGGCGATTGGCCTTCTCCACATTTCTTTTTGCGTCCACAGGGGATAGCCAAGGGTCACGATACGCCATCGATCTACCGGTTGGCTGTCGATCCATGCGATCCAGTGATCGATGTTGGCAGGAAGAATTGTTGTATTGCTGCTTGTCATTCGAACCGCGTTGAATTTGCTTCGAATACTTAGCGATCTACGAAAGCTTAATTATACCACAAAACATATTTTCAAACCACAATTTATCGGCTTTGTCAACGATTTTTGTCGCAAATAAGCGACAGCATGTGGCGAGAAGGCGACGACTACTACGGGACCTTCGACGACCGGGGATCAGTGGTTGATTCTGCAACAGCATGTGCAGATGGCCGCTTAGTACGCTCGACGCAGCCAGCGTCTCGCCATCATTCCGTCACTAAACTCATCGCAAATCGCTTGCCGCGGCTGCGTAGCGGGATGTCGGGTGGCAGAAGCCTAATGCCACCCTGCTGGCGCTTGCTGCTGAACTTAGTCGTTAGCTGGTCCAACAAATTTCTTCCCGAAGGCCGTCAGATGTACATCTTTGCCAACGTTGTATTTGCGTGATTCTGCGGGGCTGCTGCCGTCCGACTCATCTACTTCGATGATGCCGTCGATGTCCGTGTAGTTCCACGTGGCATTCATACCCTTCGTGGTCGTACCTGCTTCAAATTCACACCCGTCACACGAACGTTTGTCGGTCAGCGTGATACGTTCGCCACCGTCTGTGATCGTGCCGATGACGTGCGCGTTCGCTGCCGTCACGCCACCAGCCAGCAACAGACCAACAATCAATTGAGCTTTCATCGACTTCCCCGCTTATCAGTAATCGAATGATGAAGAACCGCCGTTGTCGGCGGTCGGTGTGCCATCTAGGAATCGCGCTACATCGCCGTTAGCGCTTGGATACGGGCTTCGGTGACTTTGACTAGACAGGCCGCGTCGTTACAGGCATTTCGTTCCTTCGTCAGCCACTCACGCTGCTGTTGCCGAAGTGCCGCCTGATCCGTGGACTTCGATGCCGCTGTGCGATAGGCCGCTGCAAGACGACTGTCAGCATCTGCCGTTTGCGGACCTGAACAGATCAGTTTTTCCGTCTTCGAAGAAGCCTTCGCGCAGTCAAACGACGCGACGATCTGGGTTTGGGACGGCTGAGTGGTATCCGGCTTTGATGCTGCGACTTGCTGTGGTGGTTGTGCAGGAACTGAAGCGGATTGCGCCGCTTGTTGTGCTGCCGGTGGCTGCGCCGTTTCACTGGTTGCTGTCGCTGCACCGGCTGAAGCACCGTCTGCGCCGAAAACGGATGCAAGGCTTTGCGTTATCGGGCATTGCTGGTTCAAGGCCGCCGCCAGCTTCGTGAAGTTGACGTACTGCTTGGCAAGGATCGGACTGTCTTGCATCGTGAACGTGATCCGGGCCATTTGCAGATCAGTCATCACCTTCGCGAAGGTATCCATGCGGCACTTGCATTTCTCAACGCCCATAGACTGGCTGCACGACTGGATCGCGCTCTCGCGGAATTCCCTGCTCCACGGCGTAGCGTTCGCGGACCGGGCATCGATGTCGGGTTGCGACAGCGACAACGCTTCGTAATAGGTGGCGAAAGTCTTCAGTTGCCGATCAGCGGCGCGATCATCGCGAGTCGTCATCGTGACGATCAGACCTTGCTTCTTCTCACCCGCATCAGCCGGGACTGCAACCTGATAGGTAACGCCCGCTTGGAACGTCGATGTCGTCAGCGGTGCAAAACCACGTGTCTGCATCAGGGCAGCGAAGATTTCGCCTTGTTGCGTTGCCCGTTCAAGGTCGTTTCTCGGGAAGTCAATCACCAGATTGGCTGCGCAGTCAGCGTTCTTCGACTGGTTGTTATGCGCGACTTCGCGGATCGTATCCACCCGGACCTTGATGTGCTTGTCCGATACGGCCCAGATGAAATCAGGGATGCCCGTCTGCACAAGCTGATCGGCGTAGTCGTCTGCAATGGTTTGCTTCACGCTCTCGGCGGCGCAATCCAGCTTCGGACCAGTCGCAAGCAGCCCGGACAGTGCTGACAGTGGACCCGGCGATGAACCCTGTGATGCAGACGACGCCTGTTGTTGTGCGGCGTCGCCGTCATCGTCGTTCCAATGCGCTGCCATGAGCAACCCGAAAACGACTGCGGCATAGGCGAACACACCCACGATTGCCAGCAGCACAGGCTTCACCAACGATTTCTTGCTGTACTCCTTGCCGAACGCTTCCTTGACGAAGCGGACTTGATGGCGTCCCGATACGCAATACCAAAGCAGGAAGTAGGCAAGACCGCCAAGGTTCACGATTCCCCGAACCGCGTCATTGCCTGACGCGCTCTTCCCCGCGAACAGAACGGTGACAGCACCCATCACTGCCAGCACCGCCAAACTGATGAACAACCAAACCTTCGATGATGCTGCGCGTTCGGACTGCCCCATAGCCCGCCAGTTTGCTGACTGAAGGTATGACCCGAACACAGGTGTGAAAAGGAAACTCAGTCCCGCCGCGCGGGAAGGATTCCAGATGGGCTGCTGGCTTTGTGTGTTTTGCATTTATGGTCTCTCGCGCTGGTCGGCCTATTCATCAATGCCGTTTTGTCGAATCGCGGTCCCGATACGAACAATTCGCCATCGGGAACGCACTTTACCGAAAACCAAACTCAAAGTGTGTGGTTTTTGCCAGACAACGCCGGAAAACTTCCGGCATGGCAAACCCAACCCAAACATGTGATGCGCAGCGGCTGTTCGCGACGAACATGCGGCGCATTCGTAAACAAAAAGGGTTAACGCAGGAACGTGTTGCGGAAGCGGCAGGACTGCACCCGAACTACGTCAGTTCGGTCGAACGCGCCGAACGGAACATTTCGATCTGCAATATCGAGCGGATAGCCATCGCTCTCGATGTCACGATGGCCGAACTTGTTACGCGGTAACGGGATGGGTTATCGGCTGATGTTCACGCACCGCGTGACTTGCGACGATCAGACCAATCAATCAAGGCGCAAGGCACGCCATCCGGTCCGATGCCGGTCACGTCGTTATGCTTTGATGTCAGCGACTCCCGCACTCTCATGACCGTTTGCCGACTGGTCTTCATCTCGCGGGCGATCTGGGCCACGGAGATTCCACCGTTCAGTTGTTCAGCGACCATCGCGCGTTGCGCTTCGGTCAGCGCAGACGGGCGACCAAACGTCTTGCCTTCCGCCTTCGCGCGGCGAAGACCGGCTTGCGTCCGCTCTATAAGAAGGTCGCGTTCAAATTCGGCCACGGCGCTAATGACGCCCATCGTCATCTTTCCGGCTGCGCTGGTCAGATCCACCCCACCGAGTGCAAGGCAGTGAACGCGTACACCGATAGCGTCCAGCCGTTCAACTGTCGCGCGGACATCCATCGCATTCCGACCCAAGCGATCCAGCTTGGTGACGATTAAGACATCGCCGCTTTCCAGCCGATCAACCAGCTTTGCGAATCCCTTTCGCTCCATCGCTGCCACCGAACCAGAAATGGTTTCGGTGATGACTCGCTGTTTTGCTACCGTGAAACCCGCTGCTTCGATTTCTTGTATTTGATTGTCCGTCGTCTGATCGGCGGTCGATACTCGGCAATAGCAAAACAGTCTGGTCATTGACGCCCCACGTGTCCGAAAATGATGTACGAAGTCTACCAGGTGTCCGATCTTGTGATTACCCACTATTTTCACGCCCTAGCCAGTATCCGATCTGGATGTCGACAAGCCGATGCATGCCGCGCCAGATGACCTTATTGCCGGGCGGTGGATCGTTGGCGCGTGCGAGATAGCCACCCAGCTGGGCGAGCTTGATGAGGCAGCGTGACAGGGGAGGCGCCTGTGCGGTGCGTGCTGTGTCCTTGACGAGCTGCTCAAGGAGCGTCACCTCGGTTGCAGTAAGCGCCACCTCCGATGGAGCCTCTGGTGCAGATCGATTGATTTCGGTGAGCCAGAATACGCGCCAGGCAAGGATGCAGAAGATGGCGATCAGGTTGGTCAACCGGCTGGCTGTGCGTAACTGCGACTCTTCAGCCTTGCAGCCCGACTTCAGGTTTTTGTGAAACGTTTCTATTTTCCAGCGCATCGCGTACCAGTCGATCTTTTCGATTGCATCCACCCGTGAGTTCACCGGCAGATCAGTGAGCAACTTCCATTCGATACGCTTCCGGCCCGCCGGCTCGCTGCGCTCCGTCGCATGGATGACCGTCAGTCTGAGCGCCGGATAGTGCCGCTGCTTTGCGAGGGGCGGCCAAACCGTGAGGCGCCGGTATCTGATCTCCAGAAGCGCCTGGTGAGGGTGCCCTTTGGCGTCGCGAAATTCGATCCGATGCAATCCCTTCACCCGCACCTCTGACATTTCATCCGCAACGGTATGTCCGCCGTCGCCGGCCAGCCTGTTCGTGCAGGTACGTACCAGAAAATGCGTGCCGAGCTCGCAGGCAGCGCAAAACAGTTCAAAGATGTCGCTTTCCCGGTCACCGATATGGACACAACGATCGGGATCGCCGAGTCGAGTCGTTGATTGCCGCAGATTCTCAATCCAGCGAAAGCTTTCCTTCTTCTCGATCGGTATGCGTGTGAAGTTGACCTTGCTGCGCCTGGTCGGTAAGCGACTCGGCCCGACCGTTTCCCCGTTCGCGCGCGCGTGAGGCATGGTGGTGATGGTTGTGTCGGAGTCAGTGTAGATCAAGTGAGATCGTGTCCACGATCGGCGATCGTGGGCACGATCCATCCAAATCTATCCAGATCTACCCGGTTGAGAGTGTGGGCGGAGTGACGAGTTTCAGTTTGTCAGCCACGTTCCAGGGCAGCAATTCGTCGATGCGAGAGATCTTGTGATCAGCGATGCGGGTCAGGACGTATTCCAGGTAGGCACGCGGGTTGATCCCGTTGAGCTTGCACGTCCCGATCAAGCTATACATCGCGGCGGCCCGCTCGCCCCCGCTGTCGGAGCCGACGAACAGATAATTTTTGCGTCCGAGCGCGACACAGCGCAAGGCGTTTTCGGCAAGCACGTTGCTGATCTCGACCCGACCGTCCTCACAGTAAAACGCGAGGGCTGTCCAGTGGTTCAGCGAGTAGTTGATCGCCTTGGCGAGCGCGGACTTCGTCGACAGCGTCGCGAGTTTCGCCCTGATCGTCGCTTCGAACTTCGCGAGCAACGGCTTGGTCTTTTCCTGCCTCACGCGCAAACGCTCGTCAGGCGCCTTGCCGCGAATGTCGGCTTCGATGCTGTAAAGCTCGCCGATCATCTCGAGCAGTTGTTGGGTATCCGGTGTCGGCGTGCGCGCGTGAACATCGTAGATGTATCTCCTCGCGTGATCCCAGCATGCCGCTTCGTGGATCTCGCCGCTCGCGTACAACTGATCAAATCCAGCGTAGGCATCGGCCTGCAGGATGCCGTGGAATGCGGCGAGCCGGGTTTGAGGGTGGACGCCTTTGCGATCCGACGAGAAGTCGAACCAGACCGCAGCCGGATCCGTCGAACCCGAGCGGCGATCGTCGCGCACGTAGACCCAGAAGCGGCCAGTCACCGTCTTGCCGTTGCCGGGCGCGAGCACCGCGACCGGCGTGTCGTCAACGTGCACCTTTCCGGGAACCAACGCGTAGCGCTGGATCGCTTCAACGAGCGGCACACAGAGCTCGGCAATCTGCCCGAGCCAGCGGCCCATGCTGCCGCGATCCAACGTCACGCCGTCGCGTGCTGCGATCTCCGATTGGCGATACAGAGGTTGATGATCGGCGAACTTCGACACCGCAATGTCGGCCAGCAAGCTCGGATGCGCGATGCCGTGCTCGATCGGCAGGCTGGGCATCGCGGGTTGTTCGATGCGGCCGCAATCAGGGCAACACAGCTTGTGGCGGATCGTGCGGATCACTTTGAACGCGGCCGCCACACGGGCGAGCTGCTCGGAGACATCCTCGCCGAGCCACTGCATCGCCGTCGCGCATATGGGGCAAATCGAATCTGGTGTGAGCTCGATTTCATCGCGGGGCAAGTGCGATGGCAGTGGCTCTCGCGTGGGTGCCCGACCGGGTGGCGTCGTCGACGCCTTGTCTCGGTGCCCT